>CALWVH010000040.1 GCA_944384915.1 uncultured Clostridia bacterium
TCGGTCTGCCAGCCGTCCACCAGCTTCTGACGGAAGATACCATACTCATACCGCAGGGAATAACCCATAGCATAATAGCCCTGAGAAGCCAAACCATCCATAAAACAGGCAGCCAAACGTCCCAAGCCGCCATTACCCAGGCCGGCATCCGGCTCCTGCTCATACAGGGCATCTAACTTGATGTCCATGTTGGCCAAAGCCTTGCGGAAAGGCTCCTCCAGATGCAGGTTATACAAATTGTTCCGCAGGGAGCGGCCCAGCAGGAACTCCATGCAGAGATAATAGATCTTCTTGGTGCCGGTTTTCTCTGCCTTTTCTTTGCATTCATTGCGGCCCCGAACCATCAGATCCCGCAAAATAAGCGCCACAGCTTTATAGTACTGCTCATCGGTAGCATTTTCGGGGCTGACACCGAAATTGTGAGAAAGCTTCTCCTTGATCAGGGATTCGATCTGAGGCACAGACAGATTATAGTTCATAAAATCGAAACCTCCATGTGGATTTATCTAAATGGCAACAGCAGTTCCCGCAGGCCAGTGACCCCCGTATTGTGATGAGATCTCACTCCAAGCATGCCCGCGGTTGAAAAATAACAGTTTCAGGACGCTATTGCTGCTATCTGTTATTATATACCAAATATCGCCTTGTTACAAGGGGGCAAAGGGGCTTAACAAACTTTTTTCAAAACCTTTATATTTTCCCTTCATTATGCGATTTTTACGGTTATTTTGAAGAAATCTCTTGAAACGCCAGATAAGGAAATTCTTCTTGTTTTATTGTTAAAAATAAACAAAAAACTTAAATCTAGAGGAAAACTACCCATTTTACTATTTTTTGTTGGTTTTCCATGGGACAAAAACAACAATCTTTTGTCCAACCCCCTTTCAAAATCAATCTGAATGCCGTATAATAAGAAAATACAGCACAGCAGAAAGGATCTGGCCTTATGAGCAAGAATAAAATCAAATTAAATATCTGCGGCGTCTCCTGTGCCCTGGTGTCCGAGGACAGCGAGGAGTATATGCTGTCTGTCGGCCGGGAAGTAGAGGATGCCATCGAAGCCGTTACCCGTCAAAACGAACGGGCTTCTCTGACCCTTGCTGCCATGATTGCCGCCCTGAATTTTTGTGACAGCTCTCACAAGGCACTGGCATCTGCCGACAACCTTCGTTCCCAGATCAAGGATTATCTGGAGGATTCCTCTCGGGCTCGGCTGGAAGCCGATGAAGCTCGACGGGAGATCGAGAAAATGAAGAAAGAGATCCAGACTTTGCGAGTTCGGCTGGCAGAAAAGGAGAAAGCTGGCAAAACAGAGTCCTCCGACGAGTCGCTTCCCAGCGCACCCGTACAGCGTCCCGCCCCTCAAACCGTACAAAAGGGCAGCTTTTCCAATCCCTTAAAGCCCACTGTGACCCCCGAACAGGAGGGCTTCATGAGCTTTTTTGAAAAAACGGGTCAGGAAGACTGACCGCTCCCCTCGGGGACTGCCGGAAAACCGGCAGCCCCCGGTTTTATTCTCAGCCAAAGAAAGGAGTCCGCTCATGCTCACCCCCTCTTCCGTGGAAGTTCTCTCTCCGGCAGGTTCGCCGGAATCATTAGAAGCCGCCGTGCGGGCAGGCGCGGATGCCGTTTATCTGGGAGGAAGCTCTTTCAGCGCCCGAGCCTCCGCTAAAAATTTTACAGATGAACAGCTGCGGCAGGCAGTGGAATACTGCCATGGCCGGGGAGTAAAGGTCTATCTTACCGTAAACACCCTTTTGCGGGAAGATGAGCTTCCTGCCGCCCTAAAATTTTTGGAGTTTGCCTGCTCTTTGCCGGTAGATGCCCTATTGGTACAGGACCTAGGTTTGTTCTGGCTGATACGGAAGGCTGCGCCTCAACTTCCTATCCACGCGTCCACACAAATGAGCATCCATACCCCTGCCGGAGCCAAATTTCTTTATGAGCAGGGCATGGAACGGGTGGTATTGGCTCGAGAGCTCTCCCTCTCTGAAATGCGGGAGATTGCCGACGGCTGCCCGGTGGAACTGGAAGCCTTTGTCCACGGCGCTTTGTGTATGTCCGTCTCTGGGCAGTGCTATTTTAGTGCGATGCTAGGGGGTAGAAGCGGCAACCGGGGAATGTGCGCCCAAACCTGCCGACTGCCTTTTTCTGCCCCTGGCGGTACCGGCCATGATTTGAGCCTGCGAGATCTTTCCATGATTACCCGTATTGAGGAACTGCGGCAAGCCGGGGTCTGCTCTGCCAAAATCGAAGGGCGGATGAAGCGCCCCGAATATGTGGCTGCGGCCACTGCTGCTTGCCGACAGTCGGCAGATGGGCTGCCTCCGGACCCTTTCCTTCTTTCAGACCTGGAGTCGGTATTTTCTCGCTCCGGCTTTACTAGTGGGTATCCTGACGGAAAGCTGGGTGTCTCTATGTTCGGCACCCGCACCAAAGAGGATGTGACCGGTGCTACCTCGGCTGTTTTTGCCCGCCTTCATGGCTTGTATCGGGAAGAGCGCAGCCGGGTACCGGTAGATCTTTTTCTCACCGTTAAGGCGGGGGAACCGGTTTGCCTTTCCGCTCAAGACGAGGAGGGACATTCTGCGCAGGCAATCAGCGATATCCTCCCGGAACCTGCTGTTAACCGGCCGCTGGACCAAGAGCGTGCCCTAGCCCAGATTCAAAAAACCGGCGGCACTCCTTTCCTCTGCCGGGAGGCCAAGTGTCAACTGGAAGACGGCCTCTCCATCCCTATTTCCCTTCTAAATCGTCTGCGCCGGGAAGCATTGGACAAGCTATTGGAGCAAAGGGCTCATCATACCCCCATCCCCTTTTCTGCTCCTTGCCTGCAAGAAACGCCCCATGAGCCAAAACAATCTCTGGCGATTCGCGCCTTTTTTGCCAGTGCGGAGCAGGTGTGTCCCGAAGCCAAGGACTGTGAAATTATCTGGCTGCCCCTGCACACTCCCCTTTCCCAGCTGCTGCGGCTGCGGGAAGAAGGCTATCCCATTGGGTTAGCTCTTCCCCGGGCCTTTTTTGGCGGGGAAGATACAGTGCGCCGTTTGCTATCAGAGCGGATGGAACAGGGCTTCATCTCCACTTGGAGCGGAAATCTGGGAGCTGTTGCCGTAGCCCGAGAACTGGGTGCGGAACTTCACGGTGGCTTCTCTCTGAACATCACCAACACCGCCTCTTTGCGGTGGCTGGAAGATCTTCATTTCTCCTCGGCAGAACTTTCTTTTGAGTTGACCCTGGAACAATGCGCCGCTTTGGGAGGAGACATCCCCCGGGGAATCGTTGCCTACGGACGGCTTCCTGTGATGCTTTGCCGTAACTGTCCTGCAGCAAACTCCCCGGCAGGCTGCAAAAATTGTACCCAACCACCCCTTTTGCGGGACCGGAAAGGAGCTGACTTCCCGGTACAGTGTACCCGCACTGGGGGCTATCGATACACAGAAATTCTCAATAGTGTTCCTTTAACCCTCCATGATAGAAAACGGGAAATTCGAGGGCAAGATTTTGTCGTATTTCGTTTTACCGTGGAAAACCCTGTGGAAACTGGAAACATTCTCCGCAGCTTTACTTCTGGTGAAAACATGCTTTCCCACTACACCAGAGGACTTTATTATCGTGGCTGGGAGCAATGTTGAAAACTCTGTTGAAAATGTTGAAAACAATGTGAAAACTTCAATTTTCTGTGAAAAACCATATTTTCCGAAAGGAGAACTCCCCTATGACAACTCCTGAACCTTCCCACAATTTCCTGCCCGTGCGGCGTCTTCGGCCTCAAGCAGTACTGCCAGTACGGGCCACATCCGGCAGTGCAGGATTGGATCTCCACGCCTGCATGGATACACCTTTGACTCTGGAGCCTGGATGCCGCGTTATGATTCCCACCGGACTAGCAGCTGCCATTCCCCAGGGAGTCGCCGGGATGATCTATGCCCGCAGCAGCCTCGGTACAAAATATGGAATCTCCCTTTCTAATGGGGTGGGAGTAGTTGACAGTGATTACCGGGGAGAGATTTGCGTGGGGCTGTGTAACTTTTCCAATGACCCCTATACCATCCAACCCGGCGAACGAGTAGCCCAGCTGGTGCTCCAACCTATCCTTTGCCTGCCGGTACAGGAAGTGGAAACACTGGATGACACAGATCGGGGTCAAGGCGGTTTTGGCTCCACCGGTCGTTTATAAGGAGGAGCGGACATGAAACGTACCATTTTGCGCACTCTATTGCTTATTGTACTGCTGCTTCTAGCGGTCGTATTGGGCCGGGTGATTGGAGATCTGTGCCAGGGAGTGACTTTCCTTTCTTGGTTGGGACTCAGCGCGGAATTTGGCCTCCAGCCCACCCTTATCAATTTACAGGTAGTGCAGTTCACCTTTGGTGCCGTTGTGGATATCAACGTGGCCCAGGCAATCCTTCTGCTGGTGGCAATTTTAGTGTATTCCCGGATAAAAATTAAAGATTAGTTCACTCTTTTTTTACGGACTGGCCTTTGTTCAGGGGCACTCTGTCTATAATTTTTGGTCTGGATCTCACCGGGCTGTGGAATCTGATAAAATTTACATAAAATGCCTTATCAAACATAGTTTCCTGTTGAGAAAAAGCCGAAAAAGGGGTATAATAAAGCGTAATATCCCGGGCTTTCTGTCCGGTTTCAGCAGGTTTTTTCCGCAGGCTGTTGCCTAACAGTCTGTGATAGATACAGGCGATGAAGGAAAGGGGACTTTGTTCATGTTTTCAAAAGATATCGGTATCGATTTAGGCACTGCCAATACGCTGGTGTTTATGAAGGGAAAGGGTATCGTTATGCGCGAGCCCTCCGTGGTTGCAGTGGATATCCGTTCAGAAGAAGTTCTGGCAGTGGGTTCTCAGGCTAAAGAAATGATCGGCCGTACACCCGGTTCTATCGTGGCTGTACGTCCCCTGAAAGACGGCGTAATTGCCGATTTTGATGTGACGGCTACTATGCTCAAGCACTTTATCCGTCGGGCTATTAAGTCCAGTTCCTTTAGCCGTCCCCGTGTGGTGGTGTGCATTCCCTCCGGTGTTACCGAGGTGGAGCGCCGTGCTGTGGAGGATGCTGCTCGTCAGGCCGGCGCCAAAGAGGTTGAGCTCATTGAAGAGCCTATGGCTGCCGCTATCGGTGCAGGTCTCCCTGTAGCAGAGCCCACCGGCAGCATGGTGGTAGATATCGGCGGTGGTACCGCAGAAGTGGCTATTATTTCGCTGGGCGATATTGTAACTTCCTGCTCCGTGCGAGTGGCTGGCGACAAATTTGACGAGTCCATCATTTCCTATGTAAAGAAAAAGTATAACCTTCTCATCGGTGAGCGTACCGCTGAGGATATCAAGATCAAGATTGGTTCCGCATATCCCACCGAGGATATGGAGAACGCTTCTATGGAGATCAAGGGTCGCAACCTGGTAGACGGCCTGCCCAAGAACGTCACCATCCATGCCGATGAGGTGCGGGATGCTCTGGCCGACCCGCTGATGACCATTGTGGATGCCATTAAGAGCACCCTGGAAAAGACCCCGCCTGAGCTTTCCGCTGACGTCATCGATCACGGCATCATGCTCACCGGCGGCGGCGCTCTTCTCCGCGGACTGGATCTGCTGGTTGCTCAGGAAACCGGAATGCCGGTTCACGTAGCAGAACGTCCCTTGGATTGCGTGGTAGATGGTACCGGCAAGCGCCTGGAAATCACCATGCCCCGGGAATACTATAAGAATAACCGCCGCTAAGTGTTTATAATATCGGCGGAAAACTGAATCGTCACGGCAGGGGCTGCCGCTCTTTTCCTGTAACAGGCCGGCGTCGCTCCGGCTGGGAAAAAGCGGCGGCTTTCTTTATCCCGCCGCTACTGTGAAGGAGGCGTACTGTTTGAAAGATTTTTTCCACACAAGAAGCTTTAAGATCCTCATCGCCTCAGTTTTTGTCCTGCTGGGGCTGATGCTTTATACTACCAGTGTGGGTAGTTCTGTTACCGCTAACTTGCTGGGATTTATTTCTTCCCCCATGCAGAAGATCAGTACTGGTGTGACTGCTAATGCCGCCGCCCTCTCAGAAGAGCTTACTCGCTCTGCCGATGAATTGGAGGCGGAAAATGAGGCGTTGCGGGAAGAAAACCAAAATCTGCGGGAACAGCTGGTGGACTATTACCAGCTCAAGCAGCAAAACGAACAGTATAAGACCGTATTGGAACTGAAAGAACAGAATCAGGATTTCCAGATGCTTCCGGCTACTGTTATCGGCCGGGACCCTAACGATGTGTTTTACAGCTTTTCCATTGACCAAGGGTACCTTAACGGCGTATCCAAAAACGACCCCGTTATTACAGGGGACGGCGTGGTAGGCTGGGTCTCCGAGGTATATGCCACCTCCAGCCAGGTAACCACCCTGTTTTCTCCTAACACCAAAATTGGCGCCATTGCCCAACGTACACGGGATACCGGCGTGACTGCCTGTGACATCACCCTGGCGGATCAGGGCGTTATCAAACTGGCCTATCTCACTTCCGAAAACACCATTGAGGAAGGGGACATTATTACTACCACCGGCCTGTCGGGAATGTATCCCAAAAACCTTCTCATTGGCACGGTGACGGAAATTGCCTATGAAGATAACGGCGTGACCCAGTATGCCCTTCTGGAACCCTTTGTGGATGTAAAAAATGTGCGGGATGTATTCGTCCTTACCGATTTCAGCGGTAAAGGAGAGATTGCCATTACAGAACAGACAGAGGACGAGGCACAGGCTTCTCCTTCTCCCTCCCCTTCTCCCAGCGCCTCTCCTTCTCCTGCTCCGGAGGATGAGTAAATGGAAAACCGATATCGTTTTATCCGGTATTTTGCCTATGTACTGGAAATTCTAGTACTGTATATGATTCAGCAGACCCCGGGATTTCTCCCTTCTCTCATGGGAGCACGCCCCATTCTCATTATTCCTGCTGTGTTGGCCATTGCTATGTTTGAGCCGGAGCTGCCGGCTATGGGCTTTGGAATCTTTGGCGGGTTGTTTATCGATTTTGGTATTGGGGCTGCCCTGGGATTTCACGGCATTTTGCTGGGAGTAGCCTGTTATGTAATCAGCGCCTTTTCCGCCAACCTGCTGCGCACCAATCTGCTCACCTCTTTTCTGGTGAACACCATTGCATTGTTGGTAATTGTTATTTTGCAATGGCTGTTTTATTACGTACTTTATGGCTACGACCATTGTGAATATGCCCTGGTGCATCACTATCTGCCTCGTATCCTGTATTCCCTGGTGCTTACACCCATTACTTTTTATTTTAATCGCGCATTTGCCATGCTCATCCGTCCCTCCGACGGCTGAGCCGTTCCCCGGAAAGGAGGACCTCTTCCGTGAAAAAATTCTTTGGAATCGGCCGTTATGTTGTCTGTTCCCTGCTTTTGCTGGGAGTTTTCAGTCTATTTGTTGTCCGTCTTTTTCAATGGCAGATTATAGATGGACAAAGCTATTATGACCTATCCAACACCACTTCCTCCTCCTATATTAAACTCACCGCTACCCGGGGCGAAATTCTGGACCGTGACGGCAATCCCCTGGCTCAGAACCGCACCTGCTACAACATCGTTTTTGACGATACCCTCATTGACCATGACCACATCAACGATACGATTTTGGAACTCATCGGTATTATGGAGGAAACAGATACCGAATGGATTGATCCTCTGCCCATTCAACTTAACGATGATGGCAGCTACTCTTTTAAAAAGGACTATGACTCTGAAATTGAGTTTCTAAAGAGCAGCAGTATGCTTCATGTGAACTCCTACGCCACGGCAGAAGAATGTATGTCCCAGCTTTTGGAAATGTTTGATTGCCAGGAGTATTCCCCGGAAGACGCCATCAAGATCGTTTCTGTACGGTACAACATGAAGAAAAATCTGTTTGACGCAGATTCTCCCTATACCTTTGCCGAGGATATCTCCGCAGACGTGATGACGGTAGTCAATGAACGGACTGCCAATATGTCTGGTGTGCGAGTAGACGTCACTACCATCCGAGAATACCCTGACGGCGCACTGGCTCCGCATATTATTGGAAAAACAGGACCACTAACAGCGGAACAATACGAGAGTTTTAAAGCTGACAACAATATTTTTAATCTGGAAGACAACCTGTCCGGATATTCCTATGACGATACCATGGGACAAAACGGCATTGAATACGCTTTAGAAGACACTCTGCGGGGTAAAAACGGCAAACAGTCTATTGAGACTGATCGGGATGGAAATCTCATTAGTTCAGAAATCGAGGTGGCCCCCGAAGCTGGAAACACGGTGTATCTGACTCTAGATTCTCGCATTCAGGCAGTAACTAATGTTTCTCTCGCTAAAAATGCCAAGGCTATTAAAGAGAACCCCGTGCCTACTGAGAGTAACCCTCTAGGTGGTGCAGACTGTGAAGCTGGTGCAGCAGTAATGATTAACATCAAAACGGGCGAAGTACTGGCTGCCAGCACGTACCCCACTTATGACCTGAACAAATATATCAGCGATATTGCTTATTATAACCAGCTGAACAATGATGAGACCTACCCCATGATTAACCGGACCTTTAACGGCTCCTTCGCCCCTGGCTCCATTTTTAAGCCGGTAGTGGCTGCTGCTGCTCTGCAGGAAGGAATCATTGATTCTTCCAGCACGGTTTATTGTGAACATTACTACACTTACTATACCAAAGACATCACCCAAGCTCCTAAATGTATGGGCTGGCATTATAACCTCAACGTGCTTAACGCCCTTCAAAAATCCTGTAATATCTTTTTCTATGATGTGGGGCGTCGCTTGGGAATCACCAATTTGGACGCTTATGGTACTTTATTCGGATTGGGTCAGAAAACCGGACTGGAAGTCTCCGAGAGCGCCGGTAGTCTTACGAATCCGGAGGATTATGAACGCCGCTCCGGCCAAACCTGGACAGACGGTATGACCCTTTCTGCTGCTATTGGACAGCTGGATAACTCCTTTACCCCGGTACAGCTAGCCAGCTATTGCGCTTCCATTGCCAACGGCGGTCATCGGATGCAGCTCCATCTGGTGGATAAGGTCACGGATTACACCCGGGAAACGGTAATCGAAGAAAAAGGCGCTACCGTCCTCAATGAGGTCGGCGTAGACGATGAAAATCTGGAGATCGTACGGGAAGGAATGCGGTTGGTGGCTCAAAGCGGCGGTACTGCATCGGATTTTGCCAATTATGGCGTAGAGATTGGTGCGAAAACAGGTACTGCCCAGGTAGACCATCACTCGGATAACGTGACTTTTATTGCCTTCGCGCCCTATGACGAGCCGGAGATCGCCATTGCGGTTGTGTTGGAACATGGCTGCTCCGGTACGTACTCCAAAAATATTGCTAGGGATATGCTCAATGCCTATTTCTATGACGCTTATGTAGATGAAGACGGCGAAATTGTGGTTCCTTCTGCTGCTGACAGTCTGGAATAAGGGGAATATAGTATGTGTTCCTATGTATAGTCACTGAATTCCCTCCAAAATCTTTGTTAATAATGAATAGATTGAAAAAAATGAGCCAAAATCCACAAAAACGCTTTGACTACTGTCGCTGTTTGTGGTAACATGATAAAAGAGGTATTGTTGAATGGGAGCAATTACGGTAATTACATCTGGCAAGGGCGGCGTTGGTAAATCTACCACCAGCGTAGGCCTTGCTTGCGCTTTAGCCCAACGTGGCCGCCGAGTCCTTCTCATTGATGGTGACGCTGGGTTAAGAAGTCTTGACCGTATGTTAGGGGTCGAGGCGGAACTGGTATACGATATTTCCGACGTGACGGCCGGACGATGTGAGCCTGTACGGGCTATCTATCCTTGTCCCGGCTTTCCTGGATTGTTTTTGATGCCTGCCCCCGGTCGGGATGAAGATACCATTCCTCCAGATGTAATGCGTCGCCTTGTCCCTCTGCTTGCCCCCTATTATGACCATGTATTGATCGATAGCCCTGCCGGTGTGGGAATGGGTTTTTTATCTGCTGCAGCCGCTGCCCAGCGTGCCTTGGTGGTTTCCAATCCAGATCCTGTTTGTGTGCGGGATAGCTCTACCGTACGTCGCCTGCTGGAAGAACAGGGGATTCGGGAACAAAGGCTGGTTATCAATCGTTTCCAATACAGTCGTTTTAAAAAATTGGGCTGCTTTGAAGATTTGGACGCTATGATCGACGAATCCGGAATCCGCTTGATCGCTGTGATTCCTGAAGATGTCCAGTTGGCTGCTGCTTTTGCCAAAGCACATCCCGCCCCAGGTCGTTCCTCCGGCGCTATGGCTTATGCCCGACTTGCCGCACGGCTGGAAGGAGAAAGAGTCCCTCTGGCGCCTTTGCGCCGTTTATGATACCAAGGATTGACCTCGAATTGTAAAGTCAGGAGTATAAAAGTTATAAGGAGGAGTTTCGATTGAAAATTGCACTTATTGCACATGATGCTAAAAAGGAACTGATGGTACAGTTTTGTATTGCTTATTGCGGCGTGCTCAGCCGCCATACCCTTTGCGCTACCGGTACTACTGGTAAAATGGTTTCAGAAGCTACCGGCCTGCATATTCAGCGCTTTTTGAGTGGTTCTCAGGGCGGTGACCAACAGATCGCAGCGCGTATTGCCTGCAACGAGATTGACCTGCTGCTGTTTTTCCGTGATCCCCTGAGCCCCAAACCCCATGAACCCAATGATATGAACCTCCTCCGCCTCTGCGATATGCACAATATCCCGGTAGCGACTAATATCGCCACTGCCGAGGTGCTGATCCACGGTCTGGAGCGCGGCGATTTGGATTGGAGAAACATTATCAATCCCGCCTGATCTCAGACGTTGATCTGTGATATTTTTACCGGCGATGAACGGGAGCAGTAAATGCGCTTCTTCCACAGGGAGGGCTGGCCGCGACTGAGAGCCTGCCCGGAACCCGAAGCGCTTTGAAGGACACCCGGGAGCCGTCGCAGCTTTGCTGTGCGTTTTCCGCGTTAAGGAAATCAAAGGGGAGGCTTTTTTAGAGTCTTCCGAAAAAGGGTGGCACCACGAGGATTTCCCTCGTCCCTTTACGGGACGGGGGTATTTTATTTTGATACAAAGGAGAACAGAATACTATGGCATTATTAACACAGGCCCCCAAGGGCACCCAGGATCTTCTCCCACCAAAAAGCTGGAACTGGGAGACTGTAGAGGACGTGATGCGCAGCGAAGCCGCCATTCACGGCTTTGGTGAGGTGCGCACGCCGGTGTTTGAGCATACCGAGCTGTTCCTGCGCAGCGTAGGCGATACCACCGATGTGGTGGAAAAGCAGATGTATACCTTTAACGATAAAGGCGGACGCTCCATTACCCTGCGGCCAGAGGGCACTGCCGGTGCCGTGCGGGCTATGCTGGAGCACGCTCTGTATAACGACGGTTTGCCGGTCAAGCTCTACTACCTCACCTCTTGCTACCGGTATGAAAAGCCCCAGGCAGGACGTTTACGGGAATTCCACCAGTTCGGCGTGGAGATGTTTGGTGCAGAGGCCCCTGTGGCCGACGCCGAGGTCATTTGTCTGGCAAAGTCTATCTTTGACCGCCTGGGCGTGAAAAACCTTACACTGGAGCTGAACTCCATCGGCTGCCCCACCTGCCGCGCTAAGTTCCACGAGGCATTGAAACAATATTTCGAGGGTTACAAGGACGAGTTGTGTGAAACCTGCCTTTCCCGTTTGGAGCGGAACCCCATGCGTATTCTGGACTGCAAGAGTCCGGTGTGCTCCAAGATTGCCGAGGGTGCTCCTCACATTTTGGACTACCTGTGCGACGACTGCAAGGCTCACTTTGAAGGTGTGCAGTCCTACCTGACCGCTGCTGGCGTAGAATTTGTCATCAATCCCACCATCGTGCGTGGACTGGATTACTATAACCGCACTGTATTTGAGTTTGTCAGTAACGATCTGGGCGCCCAGAGCACCGTCTGCGGCGGCGGCCGCTACGATGGCCTGACCGAGCAGATGGGCGGTAAATCTATGGCTGGTTTGGGCTTTGGCCTTGGTATGGAACGCCTGATGCTGGTATTGGAAGCCCAGAAAATCGAGCTTCCCGAACCCCCAGCCTGTGAAGTATACATTGCTTCCATGGGAACGGATGCGGCAAAAGAGGCATTCCGCCTGACCACCGAATTGCAGAGAAGCGGTATTGTAGCCGCCTGTGACGTATGTGGCCGCGGATTGAAAGCCCAGATGAAGTACGCCAACAAAATTGGTGCAGCCTTCACTCTGGTGTTGGGCGACAATGAGCTGGCAGAGAAAAAGGCCAAAATGAAGAACATGAAGACAGGTGAGGAAAAGGAAATTTCCCTGGGCGATGACTTCATGAATGACTATCTGGCTATCACTGTTACAGCAGAAGGGCTGGGCAGTCTGGCAATTTGATGGTAGACGCTTTGCTTCTGGTTTCCCCCTAAAAGGAAAACCAGAAACATCTCTATAAAATCGATAGTAAATCACTATTTTTATTATAGTAATCATCAATTCAGGAGGAATCTATTATGGCAGAGACGATTACCGGGCTCAAGCGCACCCATTACTGCGGTACGCTGCGCCCCTCGGATATTGGCAAAGAAGCCGTTGTGTTTGGTTGGGTGCAGCGCCAGCGCGACCTGGGCCAGCTGATCTTTATCGACCTGCGGGACCGCACCGGCATTGTACAGCTCACCTTTGACGACAGCACCGATCGGGCTGTTTTCGACAAGGCCTTTGCCGCCCGTTCCGAGTTTGTACTGGCTGCCCGCGGCATCGTACGTGAGCGTGACTCCAAAAATATGGAGATTCCCACCGGCGAGGTGGAAATCTATGTGCAGGAACTGCGGGTACTGGGCAAGGCCGAGACCCCGCCCTTTGAGATCGTGGAGAATTCCCGCGTAAAAGAGGACCTGCGTCTCAAATACCGTTATCTGGACCAGCGGCGCCCCGACCTACAGAAAAATATCCTTATGCGCCACAAGATCGCCAAGATCACCCGGGACTACTTTGATGAGAACGGTTTTATCGAAATCGAAACCCCCATGCTCATCAAGTCCACCCCCGAAGGAGCCAGAGACTTCCTGGTACCCAGCCGTATCCACAAGGGCAGCTTTTATGCTCTGCCCCAGTCTCCCCAGCTGTATAAACAGCTCTCTATGGTAGCCGGTTTTGACCGCTATATGCAGATCGCCCGCTGCTTCCGTGACGAGGATCTGCGCGCCGACCGTCAGCCAGAATTCACCCAGATCGACCTGGAAATGTCCTTTGTGGAAATGGAGGACGTACTGAAAATCGGCGAGGGCTTTGTACAGCGCGTGTTCAAGGACGCACTGGACGTGGATATCCCCCTGCCCCTGCCCCGTCTCACCTATAAAGAGGCCATGGAGCGCTATGGCTCCGACAAGCCCGACACCCGCTTTGGCATGGAGCTCATTGACTTGAGCGACCTGGTGAAGGACTGTGGCTTCGGCGTATTCTCCGGCGCGGTACAGGGCGGCGGCTCCGTGCGCTGCATCACCGCGAAAAATGCTGTCTCTGTCCTCACCCGTAAGGAGATCGACAAGCTCACCGATATGATTAAGGGTATCGGCGGCAAGGGTCTTGCTTGGGTGCGTATGGCTCCCGACGGCATGAAGGCTTCCTTCTCCAAGTTCATGACCGAGGACGAGATGAACGCTATCCTGGAACGCGCTGGCGCAGAGACCGGCGATGTGGTGCTCATTATCGCCGACACCAAGACCAGTCATGTACTGCCCCAGTTGGGCGCTCTGCGTCTGGAAGTGGCGGACAAGCTGGGCATTGAGCGCAAGGGCTACAACTTCCTGTGGGTGGTAGAGTTCCCCTTCTTCGAGTTTGACGAGGATCTGGGCCAGTATGTGGCCATGCACCATCCCTTCACCGCTCCCCTGGAGGAGTGCATCCCCTATCTGGAGAGCGACCAGGGCAACGTGCGCGCACAGGCCTACGACCTGGTGCTCAATGGCATTGAACTGTCCAGCGGCTCCATTCGTATCACCGACCCCGACCTGCAAAAGCGGATGTTCCGCCTGTTGGGCCTCAGCGAGGAAGAGTCCTACCAGAAGTTCGGCTTCCTGACAGACGCTTTCAAATATGGCGCACCACCCCACGGCGGCATGGGCATTGGCCTGGATCGTCTGGTAATGCAGATGCTGGGCTGCTCCACCCTGCGTGATGTGGTAGCATTCCCCAAGGTGCAGAATGCCAGCGAGCTGATGACCGAGGCTCCCGGCGTGGTGGACACCCAGCAGCTGGAAGACCTGGGCATCGTGCTGAAAAAGACCGAGGAATAAAATTTAGTGCAGGCGCCGGACTGGGGCCTGCACAATTTTTGGGGGAACCGGTTGAACTTTCCCTGGGTCCCAGTGTATAATAAAGACAGATTTTGGCTTGTGATGAGCTACTTTGATTATGATAAGGTGGATGAAGTATGCGTAAAATTAGCAGCGGCAAGGTTCGCGACATCTACGAGGTAAACGACGACAGCCTGATGATCGTGGTATCCGACAGAATTTCGGCATTCGACGTGATTATGCCCGACGACATCAAGGATAAGGGCGTAATTTTGAACCAGCTTTCTGCATTCTGGTTCCGCTATGTGGCCGATGTTGTGCCCAACCACATCATCAGCACCGACTGGAACGAGTTCCCCGAGGAGTTCCGCAAAGAGGAATT
>CALWVH010000041.1 GCA_944384915.1 uncultured Clostridia bacterium
ATCAGCTTGCTGCCATCCTCCATGCGATATTCCAGCACATTGGACTTAGGCAGGGTAATAGCAGACTGTTCAGCGCCATCATAACGGACAGACTCCTTATAGTCGCTCCAACCTACTACCTTCTTACCTGCAATCTCAGCCGGGGCATTGTTGCGCAGGGTGGACATGATGCTTTCCATCTTCTTCATGCCGTCCTCGCCTTCAAAGCCGAAGTTGCACAGGTCGTTGCAGTAATAACCATATTTCTCATACAGGGCGTTGATGGCATCCACCAGAGTCATGCCCTTCTTCTTATAGTAGTAAGCCATCTCGCAGATCAGCATACTGCCATCCACAGCGTCCTTATCGCGGACATAGCCGCCGGACAGATAGCCATAGCTCTCCTCAAAGCCCAGGATGTAGCGCTCAGGATGTCCCTGTGCTTCCAGGTCAGCGATCTGATCGCCAATATACTTAAAGCCGGTGAGCACACGGCGCAGCTCCACGCCGTACTCCTTGGCAATAGGATCTACCATATCGGTGCTGACGATAGTGGTAACCGCTACCGGGTCCTTAGGCAGGGTGCCTTTTTCCTTCTTCTGGGAAGCGATGAAGTCCAGCAGCAAGATACCCACTTCGTTGCCAGACAGCAGGATGTATTCCCCATTCTGATTTACCGCAATACCTACACGGTCGCAGTCAGGGTCAGTAGCCAGCAGCAGGGTGGGCTCCACCTTTTCGCACAGTTCCAGACCCTTTTGGAGTGCTTCGCGAATTTCGGGATTCGGGAAGGGGCAGGTGGGGAAGTTTCCGTCGGGCTCGGACTGCTCGGGCACAATATGAACATCTGTAATGCCGATGCGGTCCAGAATCCGGGTAACACACATTTTGCCGCTGCCGTTGAGAGGCGTGTAAACAATGCGCAGGCTGCCGTCAGTGCCGCCCAATACGCTCTGCTTCTGTACGTCATCCAAGAAAGCGGTGACACAGTCTTCGCCAATCCACTGGATAAGTTCGGCTTTCAGCCCTTCTTCAAAATCCATAGTCTTGACGTCTGCAAAAATATCCAGGCTGTTGATCTCTGCCAAAATCTCGTCGGCCATTTCCAGGGTCACCTGGCAACCGTCGCTGCCATACACTTTATAGCCATTATACTTAGCAGGGTTATGGCTGGCAGTTACACAGATACCGGCATCGCACTTCAGATACCGAACTGCATAGGAAAGGGAGGGGGTAGGCATCAGCTGAGGATACAGATATGCCTTAATGCCGTTAGCAGCTAGTACTGCGGCAGACTCACGGGCAAACTTATCGCTCTTGATACGGCTGTCGTGGGCAATAGCCACACTGGGCACTTTCCCCTCAACCTTATGCTTATTTAAATAATTGGCAAGACCTTGGGTGGCCTTACGCACGGTATACACATTCATACGGTTGGTACCGGCCCCAATAACACCCCGCAGGCCGCCAGTGCCGAATTCCAGATTGCGGTAAAAGCGATCGTTGATCTCTTCCGGCTTTCCCTGTATTGCCTTTAGTTCCTCTGTAAGGTCAGGATCGTCCAAAGACACAGACAGCCATCTCTCATATTCGTTCATTGGTAACACGTTCCTTTCAGCCGCTATGGCACGTATTTTGCAAGACAAATCTTTCGGAAATCGCCTGAAATCAGCTTTCAGACATAAATCTCCTATCTATAGAATATCATGGTTATCCGTCAATGTCAATGACAAAAGGGGTTGATTTGTGTTATTTTCTGTCAATAATGTTCGTAACAATTCCCTGAGGTGTAATATCTATAATCCCATAGGTTCCATAACTTCCATGAAGACTTCCCGGATTTAAAATATACAATCCATCCCGGTATACCTCTTCGGATCGATGCGTATGGCCATACAAAGCAATATTGGCTTTGCGTTCCCGGGCGGCCCGTTCAAAATCATACGTTCCGTATTTTACCTGATAAACATGACCGTGCGTATAAAAAATTCGCACCCCATTTATCAGGTACTCTCCAATGGGCGGAAGGGAGGAACCCCAATCACAGTTGCCTCGCACCTGTAAAAACATTTTCCCGGGAAAGCGAAACTTTTGGGCTTCTACATCCCGCTCTCCATCTCCCAGATGGATAACTACCTCTGCTTTTGGCTGCTGCATGATGGCGTCATACAGGGCCGCTTCATCTCCATGAGTATCGGAGACCACTAAAATTCTCATAACGGATTCTCCCTTACTTGCCGGCCTCTATAAACCGGACTTTTCTGTTCTGATCTTCTTTTACAGTGTCATTTATTTCCTTATGGTGCATATGCTGATAACGAAGGCTGCGCCCTTTTTGGGCCCCTTACTTTAACTTTGGGAGGGAAATCCCATGCCTGATCAAAACCAACTGGAAGCTCTGCTGCGACAAGCTGCCAAACAGCTGGGCACCAGCCCCGAGCAGCTAAAAAACGCCGCTCAATCCGGCAACCTTGACCGAATCGTGGGAGGCATGAACGCTGGGGATGCAGCACAATTTCGTCGTGTTCTTTCTGACCCCAATGCTGCCAACAAACTGTTAAGCACCCCACAGGCGCAAAAACTTCTGCAAATGCTACAAGGCCAACAAAAAGGAGGAAAGTAGTTCTATGGACGATCTGGCAGGAAAGCTGAACGAACTGCTCAACAGCCCGGAAGGGATGGCACAGATCCAAAATCTGGCCCAAATGTTGGGGCAAAACCAGCAGGAAGATGCTTCTCCTGCCCCATCGTCCCCTTCACCGGCAAACAATGGTGCTTCTTTAGGCGCCCTCTCTTCTCTGCTAGGGGGAATGGGTGGCTCCCCAGCAGGAGGAGCTGGGGCATTGCCCGACGCTAACACCCTACAAATGGTAACGCGCCTCGCCCCTATGCTCTCCGCCGCCCGTCAGGAAGATGACAGCACCCGGCTTCTCCGCGCCTTGCGCCCATTGTTAGGTCCAGAACGCCAGAAAAAGCTGGACGAAGCCATCCGGCTGCTACAGATGATGCGAATGCTTCCTCTGCTGCGAAAGTCGGGGCTGCTCTCTTCCCTTTTATAAACCTGCATCCAAGGAGGTGCTGTTATGAACGGAAACTTTTCCTCAAAAGGGAATATGGCCCCTCATTCCTCCAGCCCTAAGCCGGAAGAAATGCACCGGATGCAAGAAGAAGCACTGCGTCGGGTGCAAGAAATGCAGAGCCGCGCCCGTAATCATCTAGAACATTCCCGAGAACCGGCGGAACCTCCGGAAAAGCCGGAACTTTCCAGTCCTTCCTCGGAAAAGGAAAATGTTGAACTTTCTTCCGGAGAAAGCATCCTTTCCCATTTATTGAAAGATCAAGAACGCACTTTAATTCTTGCTTTGCTGGTCCTTCTGGGAAGCGACGAAAAACATCCGGAACTGCTGTTTGCTCTTTTGTTCTTACTCTTGTGAGGAAGATGGCACTGTCCCTTCCTTAGGTTCCCGGACTTCCTTCACATATTCCTGGTCGCCGTCTCGAACCAGTACGTATTCCATATACTTTACCGGTTCCGGCCCGTCCTCTCCACTACCGCTTTCCTCTCGCCAGCTATCGGTGGGAGCCACATATCCCACCCGGAGCACCGTGTTTCCATCCTCTGTAGTGATGGATTCCGTCCAGGGGGTAAAGCTGCTTTGGGTGCTGTAGGGGGTTACGTGGAACAGATTGGTCTCTTCATCAAAGGTAAAAAAGGTATCGGTGTTCAGGTTGGTAAGTTCCAACTGGGCGTCGGGACCAAACAGGGCATGGCAGGCATCGGAAACATCTACCAGAGGCACCAATGTGCGCCCGCTATCGTCATAATCTGTATAGGAAGCACTGTTATCTTCCAAGGCCTTCCATAGAGAAGCTGCAAGCACCATCTGTCCATCAGCATCTTCTTGGGAGGTAAAGGGCTCTGGGTCCTGCATGACAATCGGACGCAAAAACTCGTCATACCCCCGCTCCCGGCTATCGTCTGTAATCATACGATACACCTGTGTCCCTACTGTGGTCGCCAGATACCCTACACCGGTAAGAGCCAGCAAAAGGATAATAACCCCCATAAACAAGCTGGGCGCCCGGTGCGTGCCTCTGGCACGAAACCGGGGCTTTTCTTCTGCTGGAACAGCTTCTTCCCCATCAGGCTCCTGCTCTGTTTGGGGAGATTCTACCTCTTCTGTTTCTTCCTGCAAAAGATCTAACCCTTCCTGTGCGGCCTTTACCGCTGCTTTTACCGCAGCAGCAGGATCTGGTCTGCGTGGCTCTTCCTTCTTCTCTTCCTGCCGGCTCTCTAATTCCTGAGACACTCTCTCCGCTTTCTCCCGTTGCCGGCGTTCCTTTTCATCCAGCGCCTGAAACAGCTCCCGGTAATCAGAGGAAAGCACTTTTCCTTTGGGAGGCTCCTTCTCTGGAACCTCTGCTTCTCCAATACCGTTTGTTTTTCTATCCTGCTGGTCCATAGGATTCTCCTTCCGTGGTTATGGTTCAGCGGATCTGGCCGCTGCCCCGAATGACAAATTTCTGTGAGGTAAGCTGCCGGATACCCATAGGGCCTCGGGCATGAAGCTTCTGGGTGGAGATTCCGATCTCTGCACCAAGGCCAAACTCGCCGCCATCGGTAAACCGGGTGGAGGCATTGACATATACGGCCGCAGCGTCTACCTCAGAAAGGAAGCGTTCCGCATTGCGGTAGTTCTCTGTTACGATACACTCACTGTGGCCGGAGGAATACCGGGCAATATGAGCCATAGCGTCTTCTAGAGAATCCACCACCTTTACTGCCAGGATATAATCCAGGAATTCGGTGCCCCAATCCTCTTCGCAAGCGGGTACACATCCGGGCAGAATCTCCTGGGTCTTTTCGCAGCCCCGGATCTCCACCTGCTTTTCATCCAGCTTGGCCTTCATGGCAGGCAGCACCCGCTGGGCGGCGTCTTTATGTACCAGCACTGTCTCAATGGCATTGCACACCGAGGGGCGGGAAGTTTTGGCATTATAAATGATGTCCACCGCCATCTGGGTATCGGCTGCATCGTCTACATATACATGGCAGTTGCCCACGCCGGTCTCGATGACCGGCACATGGGAATTTTCCACCACAGCACGGATGAGTCCTGTGCCTCCACGAGGAATAAGCACATCCAAATATCCGGTCAATCCCATCATTTCAATGGAGGAAGCCCGGGTGGTGTCCTGCACCAGCTGGATGCTGTCTCGGGGAAGGCCTGCGCTCTCCACCGCATCCCGCATAACCTCTGCAATGGCCTGATTGGAACGGAATGCCTCTTTGCCGCCCCGAAGGATTACGGCGTTACCGGCTTTGAGACACAGCGCTGCCGCGTCGGCGGTGACATTAGGACGGGCTTCATAGATAATGCCGATGACACCCAAGGGGACCGCCACTTTTTCGATCCGCAGGCCGTTGGGGCGCACGCCTCCCTCCAGCACCTGCCCAATGGGGTCAGGCTGTGCCTTTACTTGCCGCACGCCGTCTGCCATCCCGGCAATACGCTTTTCATTCAGGGCTAACCGGTCCATCAGCGAACGGGACATCCCGTTTTCCTCTGCGGCAGCCAGGTCTTCCCGGTTTGCCGCCAAGATCTCTCCGGTATGTTCTTCCAGCGCGGCGGCAATAGCCTCCAGCGCTATATCTTTTTGATTTCCGGCAACTGCCAAAATACGGGCAGCTTGTTTTGCAGCTGCGCCCATCTCTTCCAATCTTGTCATCATCGTACCTCCCTTTATTGCTTATTCTATCCCGGGATTCACCCGAAAATTGTCCCAATCTGCGCCCCGTCAAACAAATCGTACAGCACATGGGGGTCCTCCCCGCTCACCACACAGCAGGGAATTCCCTGCTTATTGGCGATTTCGGCGGCTTTAATCTTAGTAGCCATTCCGCCTGTGCCTCGATTAGAACCGGCTCCCCCTGCCAGAGCGCGGATCTCGTCTGTAATTTCTTTAACTACCGGAATCCGCTTTGCTTCCGGGTTTTTCCGGGGATCGCTGTCATACAAACCATCAATATCGGTAAGAATAATCAGAGCGTCCGCTTCCACCAGCTGGGCCACCACCGCCGAAAGGGTATCGTTATCGCCAAAATGGCTGCCCACCAATTCGTCGATGGCCACCGTATCGTTTTCATTGACTACTGGAATAATGCCCAGTTCCAGCAGCTCCCGAAAGGTGTTCTCTACATTATGGCGGCTGCGTGGCTGTTCCACTACATCTCCGGTAAGAAGCACCTGGGCCACCATCTGGTTGTATTCCCCAAAGAGCTTATCGTACATGAACATCAACTCACACTGTCCTACTGCGGCCAGCGCCTGTTTTTTCTCGGTTTCTGTAGGTCGCTGGGTCTGCCCCAGTTTACCCATTCCCACACCGATAGCGCCGGAGGTGACCAACACCACCTGCCGCCCGGAATTCTGTAAAGCGGTAAGCACCTTACAGAGGGTCTCCATCCGCCGCAGATTTAATTTTCCATTTTCATAGGTGAGGCTGGAAGTGCCCACCTTGACTACTACTCGCTTGGCTTGTGCTATCATAATGACCGGTCTTCCTTTCCTTTTTCCTCCTCCAAATGGGCGCACCCCAAGAGTTGTGTTCATTATAACACACTTTTCCCTGATGCAGAAGCAAAACCTTTGAAGCCACAGAAAAATCTACCTTTTTTACCTATTTTTTCGCTTACAGTTCTTTAAAAGAACTTCCTCTAGCCGCTTTTTTTCGTCGGTGAAGATTCCTGCAAAAAATCCCTTTAAAATGCGGGAAAATGATTTACAAAAGCCCTGCTCCATGATATAATACTACAGTTGCAGCCCCTTTCCCGGATGAAGGGCAAAGCCCCGCACGGGGAGTTCACCAGCCTTCTTCTGTGAATGAGGGTAATTTATAGCGGCAATGCCGCAGAAAAGGTGGAATTACCATGTTGAAAGAAGAAAAGACCGCAATTATTAAGGAATACGCTATGCACGAAGGCGACACTGGCTCCCCCGAGGTGCAGATTGCTGTTCTGACTAAGCGCATCAATGACCTGACCGATCACCTGCGCACCCACAAGAAGGACCATCACTCCCGTCGTGGCCTGCTGAAGATGGTTGGCCAGCGCCGTAACCTGCTCAACTACCTGATGAAGGTGGACATCGAGCGGTATCGTGCGATCATCGCTAAGCTGGGTATCCGTAAGTAATCCAGCCAGCGGAGCATTTTTTCACAGAAAGCTGAAAAGGGCAGGCGGCAGCATAGTCGCCTGCCTTTAGGCTATCTGGAACCCCTGTGAGAAGTATTGAAATGTTTTTGTAGGAAAGACAGCTGTGTTTAGCAGTGAAACGAGGGCGCAGATGCTGCGCATTGGTTTTATTGCTAAATCGGTTCTGCCTTTCCCAAAAAAGAAATGGAGGAAAGCTGAATGTTCGAGAAATTCCGCGTATTTGAAACCGAATTTGCCGGCCGTCCCCTGGTGGTGGAAACTGGCAAAATGGCGCAGCTGGCCAACGGCGAGTGTCTCGTGCGCTATGGCGAGACTGTAGTACACGTAGCTGTAACCGCCGCAGCCAAACCCCGTGAGGGCGTAGACTTCTTCCCCCTGTCTGTGGACTTTGAGGAGAAGCTGTATTCCGTAGGCAAGATCCCCGGCTCCTTCCTGAAGCGTGAGGGCCGTCCCACCGACAAGGCTATTTTGGTGTGCCGCGTCATTGACCGTCCGATCCGCCCCCTGTTCCCCAAGGACATGCGCAATGATGTTTCCATCGTCTGCACCGTCATGTCTGTGGACCCGGACTGCTCTCCGGAAATTACCGCAATGGTAGGTACTTCCATTGCTCTGTCCATCTCTGATGTGCCGTGGCATGGCCCCATCTCCGCTGTGAGCGTGGGCCTGATTGACGGTGAGTTTGTCATCAACCCCAACGCCGAACAGCGCAAGGTCTCCCAGATGGCTGTGACCGTAGCTTCCACTGACTCCCGCATCGCTATGATTGAAGCAGGCGCCAACGAAGTCTCCGACGAGGATATGTACAACGGCATCATTGCCGGTCATAAGGCTAACCAGCATATCATTGAATTCATCAAGGGCATTCAGGCCGAGATCGGCAAGCCCAAGTTTGAATACCCCAGCAACCTGCCCCCCGAGGAAATGATCGAGGCCATCAAGGAATTCGCCATTGAGGACGTAAAGTTCGCCATGGATACCGACGACAAGACCGTCCGCGACGAGCGCCTGAAGCCCATCTATGAGAAGGTACACGAGCATTTCGATCCCATTTACCCCGAGCAGGAAGCTCTTATCGACGACTGCATGTACCGCACCCAGAAGTATATCGTGCGCCGCTGGCTGCTGGATGAGCAGAAGCGCGTGGACGGCCGCGGCATGGACGAGATCCGCCCGCTGGCTGCTGAAGTAGGGCTGCTGCCCCGGGTACACGGTTCCGGTATGTTTACCCGTGGTCAGACCCAGGTGCTTACCGTTGCTACTCTGGGCCCTGTCAGCGACTGCCAGCTGTTGGATGGTATCGATGACGAAGAGACCAAGCGGTATATCCATCACTATAACTTCCCCTCCTACTCCGTAGGTGAGACCAAGCCCAGCCGCGGCCCTGGCCGTCGTGAGATCGGTCACGGCGCTCTGGCAGAGCGTGCTCTGGTGCCTGTCATTCCTCCGGTAGAGGAGTTTCCCTACACCCTGCGTTTGGTGTCCGAAGTGCTTTCTTCCAACGGCTCCACCTCTCAGGGCTCCGTCTGCGGCAGCACCCTGGCTCTCATGGATGCCGGCGTGCCCATTAAGGCTCCCGTAGCCGGTATTTCCTGCGGTCTGATCACCGAGGGTGAGCGCTGGATGACTATGGTGGACATTCAGGGCGTAGAAGACTTCTTTGGCGATATGGACTTTAAGGTGGCCGGTACTCATAAGGGTATCACCGCTATTCAGATGGACCTGAAGATCGACGGTCTGACCCCTGCTATGGTGAAGGAAGCCCTGCTGAAAACCCATAAGGCCCGCGATTATATCATTGACGAGATCATGCTCAAGGCCATCCCCGAGCCCCGTCCGGAGCTCTCCAAGTATGCACCCAAGATGCTCTCCACCGTGATCCCTGTGGACAAGATCCGCGAAGTTATTGGTTCTGGCGGAAAGGTCATCCAAAAGATCTGCGCTGAGTGCGAGGTCAAGGTGGATGTGGAAGAAGACGGCCATGTATTTGTTTCCGGTCTGGATCAGGAAAAGTGCCAGCGGGCTATGACCATCATCGATACCATTGTCAATGATCCCGAGCCGGGCACCTATTACACTGGCAAGGTAACCCGCATTATGGACTTTGGCGCCTTTGTGGAGATTGCTCCCGGTAAAGAAGGCTTGGTGCACATTTCCCGTCTGGATGTAAAGCGCACCGAGAAGGTCACCGACGTGGTGAACGTGGGTGATGTGGTCAAAGTCAAGGTACTGGAGATCGACGATAAGGGCCGTTTGAACCTTTCCCGTCGTGACGCCCTCATTGATCTGGACGGTATGGTACCGGAGAATACTATTTCTGACGCTCCCCGCCGTCGTGAGGATCGCCGTGACGGACATCGCCGCCATGATGACCGTCCCCGTGCCAGCAATGGCTTTATTGCCAACACCAACAAGCCTCGGCACAACGATTGATTCCAAATAGGTATTTTAGAAGGCTGCTGCAAGTATTTGCGGCAGCCTTTTTTTTTGAATTGGAAATGTTTTTTAGGCCCTTTTTCTTCTTTTGAGGAAGAAAGTATGGTATACTGGTATTATAAAATTTAAAAATACTCTTTTATATCACTACAAAGGAGGGGACAGACTATTGAATTCCTATTTGTTGCTGGCCGGAGTGGTCATTGCGGCCTGTGTACTCCTTCACCGGTTTGCCGAAAAGCTGCCAGTACCATCTCTTCTTATCTTCATCGCCCTTGGGATGTTCTTTGGGGAAAATGGTCCTTTGGGGATCGTCTTTAACGAATATGCCATTTCGGAAAATATCTGTTCCGCCTGCCTGATCGTCGTCATGTTTTATGGTGGATTTGGTACCAACATACGGGTTGCAAGGCCGGTAGCCGCCAGAGCCTTTTCGTTAGCTAGCATCGGGGTGTTTCTCACAGCCGCTTTTGTCGGGTTATTTGCCCATTATGCCCTGGGGCTGGGGTGGATGGAAAGCTTTTTGATTGGGGCAGTGCTTTCCTCTACCGACGCTGCCTCAGTATTTAATATTCTCCGTTCCCAAAAAATGGCACTGAAGAACCACACCGACTCCCTGCTGGAACTGGAATCCGGCTCCAACGACCCTATGTCATATCTGCTGACAGTAGTTATGGTTTCTTTGATGACGGGAGAAAAAATCTCGGTTCCCATCCTGTTTTTACAGCAAATGACCTTTGGTGCATTGGGAGGAATTTTAGTAGGCTGGGGGGCCGTTTTGTTACTCGACCGGTTTGATTTTTCCATGGCGCAAGGCAAGACTATTTTTGTGTTTGCTGTGGCCATTATTGCCTATGCCCTGCCAAACGCAGTGGGTGGCAACGGCTACTTAAGTGTCTACTTGTGTGGAATTCTCATGGGTAACCGGTATTTCCCCGGAAAAAGAGACCTGGTCCACTTTTTCGACGCTGTTACCGGTATCTCTCAGATGATGATCTTCTTCCTGTTGGGGCTACTGGTAACCCCAGTGGAGCTTCCCCAGGCGCTGCTGCCCGCCATACTGATTATGGCCTTCATGACTATCGTTGGCCGGCCGCTGGCTTCGGCGGCGGTGCTGCTGCCCTTCCGCTCTTCTCTGCGACAGATTGGCATTGTTTCCTGGGCAGGGCTTAGGGGCGTGGCCTCCATTGTATTTGCTATTTATGTTATCCTGCATGAAGTGGATATGACCTATGATATTTTTAATTTGGTATTTTGTGTAGTACTGCTGTCGCTTTCTTTACAGGGGACGCTGTTGCCATGGGTTTCCAAAAAGCTCCACATGATCGATCGGAAATCCGATATTCAGAAGACCTTTAACGATTATCAAGAGGACACCAATATTTCCTTTATCAAAATTCATGTGGATGCTGACAGTGGGATGGTGCATAAAAAATTGAGCACCCTTTCCCTACCGGGCGGCTTCCTCATTGTAGTCATTATACGGGGAGAAGAAAATATTATTCCCAACGGCGATACAGAGGTTTTGCCCGGTGACCTGTTGGTTGCGGCAGCCCGGGAATTTGAGAACCGGCGGAATTTGTACTTGTATGAAATCAATGTGGATAAAAGTCACAAATGGATCGGTAAGCCTTTGCGAGAGATCGATGCGGGAAAAGTACTGGTAGTACTAGTCAAACGGCAAGAGGAAACTATTATCCCCAACGGTGATACGGAAATTCAGCGGGGAGACACGCTGGTACTGGCAAAATTTTAATTCGAAAAACAGGGCGGGGCCTCCTTCAAAAGAGGCCCCGCCCTGTTTTAGGTGTCGGAAAGTTTCTCCCCATCTATTTTATCATATAGCCTGCCATTGTTTCTCCGCAATCTTCCGCGCTGTCACGCCATTTTCCAGAATCTCGTTTTTCAGTTCATCCAGACTGTCAAACTTACGCTCCGGCCGGATAAAATCCAAGAGTTCCACCGGCACTTTTTTCCCATACAAGTCCCCGGAAAACTCCGGAATCCAGGTCTCCGATAAAGCGCAATCGGAGCCTACCGTAGGTTTGATGCCGATATTGGTCACACCGTAATATTTTTTCCCCTCAATGGTTACCAAAGAGGCATACACCCCAAATCGGGGCAGCACATACCCTTGTGGAAACGGCTGGTTAATGGTAGGGGTACCCCAGGTACGCCCTAGCTGACGGCCATGCGTCACGGTAAAATCATAACCAAACGGACGACCCAAAAGCTGTCCGGCCTGCTGCACATCTCCTTGTTCCAAACAAGCACGAATACGGGTAGAGCTTACCGGCTCTCCCCCTATGGATACGGGAGGCACCACACAAAGTTGGATATTCCATTGGCGGCACAGCGTTTCCAGCAGGGCGGCGTTCCCCCTGCCATTTTTCCCAAACCGGAAATTAAATCCACAACACAGCTTCCGTACCCGGCACACCCGATACAATGTCTCCACAAACTCTTCTGGCTCCATATCGCGTATCTGGTCAAAGGGAAGGAGATAGACCGTATCCACGCCCATTTCTTCCAAAAGGGATAGCTTTTGTTCATTGGTAGTAAGCAGCGGTACCGGCCTTGCTTGCAGTGAAACCGATGGATTCTGCTGAAAGGTTATCACAGCCGGGGAAAGGCCAGAGGAAGAAAGGGTATTTCCGATGACTTGCCGGTGTCCCAGATGCAGCCCGTCAAAGCTGCCCAGCGCCGCCGCCAACTCCCTTTCCGGCGCCTGTAACTCCTGATAGCATTTCATGGAAATCCTTCCTTTCCTGTCCGTAACTTTTTTACGCATTTTGCTCCACGCTGTGCTTTAAAACAGCTTCAAAATAGAGAGCTGCTCTTCTTCTATCTTTCCAAGGCCCAAAAAGATGCCGTCTTCCGTCTTTACCCGAAAGACTCCCCCGATTTCGGGTTTTTTCTTACGGAATGCCCCAATCCGATTTAAATCCAGCTGACCGCCATTTCCAAACCGGGTGGCCTGTGCTGGAGAAACGGTGACTGCCGGCAAATGGACAAATAAACTCTCCACCGGACGCAATTTTTCTTCCAGTGTCCCGGCTTCCGAGAGGAATTTTGCTTCGTCCAGCGTGATAGCATCCGCCAAGGTAAAACCGCAGGCCTTGGTTCGGCGCAGGGCGGTCATCACTCCCAGAGACCCCGCCGCTTTTGCTAGATCGGCAATGAGCGTGCGGATATAGGTTCCCTTGGAACAGGAAACCACCAGCTTTCCTTCCCGGCTGATTTCGTTATATTCTGTCAATTCCAGCTTAAAAA
The DNA here is from genome assembly GCA_944384915.1 of uncultured Clostridia bacterium. Lineage (GTDB taxonomy): Bacteria > Bacillota > Clostridia > Oscillospirales > Acutalibacteraceae > Heritagella_A. The sequence goes on from CALWVH010000041.1 coordinate 12,905, forward strand.
TGGTGACGGGACGGGCCTCCCGTTCCACTTCTATCCCTTTCCTTGCCAGCTCATACAGCCGTTTTCCGTCTTTGGAAACCGCCGAATACATCGGCGGAATCTGCATGATCTCACCTCGGAATTGGGGCAAAAGGCTTTCCAGTGTCTCCCGGGAAACCGGCGCTTCATTGGTTTCCAATACCTTCCCAGTGCTGTCCTCTGTATCGGTAGAAACGCCCAGCTGGAACCCAGCTTCATATTCTTTGTCGGTATCTTCTAGCAGAGAAGCCGCCCGGGTAGCCTTTCCCAGCAGCAGGGGCAACACACCGGTGGCCATGGGGTCCAGGGTACCGGTATGGCCGATCTTTCTCTCATGGCACAGGCGGCGGCATACTGCCACCGCATCAAAAGAGGTGAAATCGGCAGGCTTGTCCAGAATCAAAACACCGGTCACAGGCCGCACCTCTCCATCTGTTTCCCGATTTCTCCAAGCAGCATGGCCTTCACTTCCTCAAAGCTCTTGCCGGTAAAGGCACATCCTGCTGCTGCCGCATGACCGCCGCCACCAAATACAGCGCAGATATCCGCTGCATTTAGAGGCTGGTTAGTGCGCAGAGACACCTTCAAAGTACCGTCGGGCTTTTCCCGCACTGTCACCCCAGCCAACACGCCCTCGATCTGTCGGGGCATGGCGGCAATGCCATCCAGGTCGCCTTCTTCGGCAGAAAGCTCCTCCACCATGGAAATAGGCAGGAACAATACCGCACACTTCCCATCAAAATGAAAGGTCATGGATTGCAGAGCATATCTTTCCACCGCTACCCGAGTACGGCTCTTGGTATCGAACATTTCCCGGTTAATATCGGCGGCATGGGCTCCCAGTTCGATCAGCTCTGCCGCCATATGGTGGGTGCGGGGAGTTACATTGCCGTACCGGAAACACCCGGTATCTGTGGAAATCCCGGTAAACAGGCAATCTGCGATTTCCGGGGAAATCTCCACCTGCATTTCTTTCAGTACCTGGAACAAAATCTCACAAGCGGCAGCAGCCTTAGCATCTACATACCGCTCTTTGGCAAAATCGCCGTTGGTGCCGTGATGGTCCAGACACAAGTCCACCTGATCTACATACTCGGCCAACCCTTTTCCAAAAAGTTGGCGGTCTGCAATATCCACACTCACCACAAATTCTGTGGAAAACTCCTGCGGCTCTATACCCGCAAAGAGATAATTAAATTTTCTGGGCACCGGATCACTGCACAAAAAACGGGCCTTTTTCCCCAAGGATTGCAGTCCCCGGAGCAGCGCCGAAGCACAACCCAAGGTGTCTCCATCTGGGGACTGGTGGCTCAAAATCAGGATATGGTCTGCGTCCAACAATCGCTGGGCAGCCTCTTTCAGGGTAATATCCATACTGGTCACTCCTTCAGGTCATTGAGCAGCTTGGAGATATTGGCGCTGTACTCGATAGAATCGGTGGCCTTAAAGATCAGCTCGGGCACATGGCGCAGCTTGAGCTGATGGCCCAGCTCCCGGCGGATAAAACCTGCGGCGCTTTTGAGGCCCTTTACCGCAGCTTGTGCGTGTTCCATACCGGTCATAGAACTAATATACACGGTGCAGTAGGAAAGGTCGTTGGTGACCTCTACCCGCACGATGCTGATCATTCCGTTTCCCTGCACGCGGGGGTCTTTCACTTCTCGCAGGATCGCCGAAAGCTCCCGGCGAATATCTTCTGTGGTTCTTCCCATACGATGACTGGGCATAAACTTCCTCCGTTCTATTTCATCCATTATAAAATAACTCTAACTTTTTAGCTTTGTTTTTTAAACCGGTTGCCAGTGTTGGCATAAATCAACCCGGCAATAACGATAACGCAAAACAGGGCGATTCCCCCTACATGCAGGCTTTCCTGTTTCAGCAGGACACCTACTGCAGCAATCAGCCAGCCCCCCGCCATGGCAAAGCAAAATTTCCCCATAAAGCGGCAGAGCTGTTTTTCGTCCATTTGCGCCCGTTCCTCCGGCGAAGAGGTGTTGTAGCCCGCAATGAGCATAGCACCTTTTCCGCACAGGAATACAATTCCCAGTACGGTCATAAAAATCACAATCAACAGGTACGTAACCGCCATACGATTCCTCCTGCGTCAGGCTTTCTTGCGGCTTTTATAGATTGCCACGCCGGCAACCAGTAAGATAATGAGCAGAATCAGGATTCCTCCGGTCAGCAATACCCCGTTCACCCCTGAGTTCCACACAATGAAGCTAACAGTGGGCCCGTCCGCCCCACCAATGATGCCTATAGACGGTACCGTGGAGGTAAGAGAAAATGTATACACCACTATACCAACACAGACTGCCAGGACACAAACTATTGCGATCGCACCGCCAATCAGCCATTTTTTCATAAAATCTCCTCTTCCTCAAACAACAAACAGGGAGCCTCCCTTAAAGGAAAGGCTCCCCGAAAACACGTTCCTTATTCGGGACGATATTCCTCCATCATATAGGCTTCCAGAATATCCCCTTCCTTGATGTCGGAGAAACGCTCCAGGCAGATACCGCAGTCGTAACCGTCGGCAACTTCCTTCACGTCATCCTTAAAGCGGCGCAGGGACGCCAC
>CALWVH010000042.1 GCA_944384915.1 uncultured Clostridia bacterium
TGATGATATGAAAGGTAGATGTTCGGCAGGAATGAGGATATATAAGGGCAAAAAGGTACGGTGTAACCCATTTTACTGAGTTACACCGTACCACTACATAAATACTTCCTTATCCGGCCTTAGCTAAGAGGTAGACCTGTTTGTTTTTTAGTTGATGCAAAAATTGGGCAATTTCCGGACTACATGTACCTTTATCTGTCCAGGAACCAACAAAAAGAATGTCAGTGTGTAAGGCCTCAGGTGAAACGGATCCAAAGTAAACCAATTCTTTTGCTGGCAGTATATGTTTGATATGCGTAGCCAATTGAGCGGTATTTCCAGTTTGGCTGGAATAAACAATTGCGTAACTCATAACGTGACTCCTTTTCATTTTCGTTGGATGATACAGTTTCATTATATCAAAGATACCATCAAGATTACAATATCAAAATACAAGTTGCTTCTTTGTTTGAATATAGGATAAATTAAAATATGGAGCCTATCAGTTAATCAACAGGGAATGACTGCCTATTTTATAATTTATATCAAATATTTTGGACAAATGATTGCACTGAATATTTTTTGATATTGACAAATCTAAAAAGTGTGATATCATATGATTGCTTTTAGGCATAATATGTTAAATTTGATACATTGTACCTAGGTGTTTACTCCTGTTTATGCAAGTGAACCCGAGTAAACAAACGGAAACAAAGAATTAAATTTAATTGATTATGTCTGACATGATCTCTCTCATCTCACGGGGAAAGTATTTTTGTCAGGCTATTATTATGCCTTTTGGTAAATGATTACTGAAAGGATTTTTTATTATGCAGGAAGAATTAGTATTTAAAATGGTTCAGGGACAGATCGGTTATGAATTTAAAAATCTTGATCTGCTCAAACAGGCATTCGTCCGACGTTCATATACTTCTGAAAACGGCGGCGAGAATAACGAAGTTTTGGAATTTATTGGAGACAAAGTACTTGATTTCGCAGTTGTTCGTTTGCTGATACAAAAATACGGACATATACCAAACGGCGAAACGACGGAGCAAAACATAAGATTTGGCTCTGGAAAAGAATTGTGGTTTCAGAACAATATAAATGACGAACCAGAATCCAATCAATTCCATTGCGACTGTGATGAAGGACTGCTTTCAAGACTGAAAACAAAAATGGTCGAAAAAAAGACACTGGCACGCAGAATGGATGAATTGGGATTTGCCGAACACCTCATTATGGGAAAAAGTGATATTCAGAACAAAGTCAACGAAGAACGTTCTGTAAAAGAAGATTTGTTTGAAGCGATCATCGGTGCGGTTGCCATTGATTCCGGCTGGAATCTAAAGGATATTCAATCTGTGGTAGAGGTGATGCTTGAGCCGGATACGTTTCTTCAAGACGAATCGGAAACCAATTATGTCCGTCTGATTCAAGAGTGGGAGATGCAGGAGAACGGACTTATCCCCTGGTACAAATACCATGAACTCTCATATACTGCCTCGTGGTATATTCCGTTTGAAGGAATATCTCAATCATTTCCGATGTTTTATGATTATTCCAGATTACATTTTTGTTGTGAGTTGAAACTGTTAGATTCTCTCCCGATTTTTCGTGGGTTTGGTGCGTCTAAAAGGGAAGCGAGAATGGCAGTATGCAAACTGGCATATGAATACCTGGAAAAAAACGATATGCTCTTCACAATACGAGACGAAATTGAAGATCCTAACCGGGATATGGCGATCAATCAATTGGAAATCTTGGCTCGCAGAGGTTACTTTTCATTGCCCACCTATGAGTTTGAAGAAACGTACGACGATAACGGAAATCCGCTTTGGAAATGCGAATGCCATATAGAGGAAGAAGAATACGATTTTGATGAAATTTCCTCATCAAAAAAAGATGCGAAAAAGGGCGCTGCTTACAGTATGCTTTTGTATGTGCTCGGATTGGAGGAATAACGATTATGTCAAAATGGTGTTTCAATTATGATTCCGGAGAATACGAGTGGATAGAAAAAGACGGTTACAGCATTTACCGTGGCGCGTATGTTTACAATTGGGATAACAGTGCGTACAAGCGTGAAGAAGAGGAAGAGAACTGTAATTTTTTATTTGAGAATAACAACTAATCTAAGCTATTGAAACAATACCAATGTGCGGACTTCAAGCTTGCACATTGGTATTTCTTTTATGGCTAAAACTGTATTTGAACCAAGGGTGGCACATACACCATGCAGGGAGACTATTATTTCCCCGATCTTATCTTACGTTCCCACCTTGCTGATATAGAGAAAGAAGCACAATCTCTCTTTCTTCGGCTGGTAAAAGAATACGCCGAAAGGGAAGGCTTTACCGAACAGCTTAAGGCTGAGAAGCAAATGGAGTGGGGAGGGAAGATGAATAATGTTCGAAGCAAAGTAACAGAAATCGTAAATCGCGACGTTGTTTATGGATAATGCATGAACGGCGGCAGGAAATGAGATCCTTGCCGCCGTCTTGGCTGTGCCTAATTGTGATGGAAAATTATAGATCAAACAGCTTTTTCATTTCCGTTTCCATCGTTCCGTTTTTCGCATATTCTAAAGTGTCGCAAAGGCGTATGTTGTTTTTCTCTATGTGTATTTCGTCACTGAATCCGAGAATGTAACGCAAACAAATTCGGTATATGATCTCTGTCGGGGCGCAGCCGTATACCTGCTTTGCAAAAATATGATTCAATCTTTCAGCATCATCCGGATATAGTGCCTTCATGCGTTTGCTCTGATAGAGTCTTGTCACGATCTCTGTTATATACATTCCCGATTTCATATAGAGGTCAGCAAATGTTGCATCTGGATCGTCGAAGCAACCCGGATTTTCCTGTTCGAGCCTGTCCACCATATCTTTCACGACTTTTTTCGGGGTAAATATCTGATTTGTGCGCTGCGGCGGAATATAATCAAAGATATCTCCTTTGTTGTCGGGTTCAAAATAGTTCGCAAGCTCGGCACGTTTCCTCATAAACTCCTGCACGGCATCATTAAATACGACTTCATCAAACAGGTGTCCGTCAAAGTGCTTTTTCTCACCGGATTCTGTCGTATAGTCTCCGCCGTCTCGCAACATGCGGAACTGATCCAGCGTCACGCCCTGACCGTTCTGAGGATTTACGGTAACCTCCCAGAACACCTCATCCGGTACAAGCGAATCAAAGTTTGCAAGTGTGGTACTTTCATCACCGTAGGCCATGAGGAATGCAGGAATCGTGCGGGAGAAGCCACGCAGATGGTCACGCACACTGCCCTCAATCGAATCTTTTTCAGCGTTCAATTTCTCCGTTTCTACGGTCTCGACAATCGTCTCAGCGGCCTTCTTCACAGTTTCCTCGCTATGAAGCTTTTTGTGGATATTATCCACCATATCATGGTAGCTCTGAAGGCGTCTGTCTGAATACTCCTCATCAATTTTTGTGATTTCCGTCATTGTAGCGCCGGATTGCTGTGCTTTCTGTATCTTATCATCACGTTCTTTGACAAGCTGATGATCCCGTATCGTATAATCTCCGTATTCACGGTTTACAACGGTGTCAGTGGTCTCCTGAATCTTGCGCTCCAGCTGATTTTGTGTGGATTTTCTTAAATCATCACCATACTGTTCTTTGGCAGATTGCATCAGTGTATCGGCGATTGGTTTTGAGAATTGCTCTCGAAGAGTCTTCAATTCGTCCTTTTTCGGATTCGGAGTCATTTCCACATTTCTCTGGATTTCCTCTACGGCTGCGGTCAGCTGCTCCTCTACGTCCGCATAAACCTTGTCGCCAAAGAGATCGCTTGCTGTTCCGATGACCTGCTCCCTTGGAATTTCAACCTCGCCGTTTTCATTCAGATTCAGGCTGTCTGTCGTTGTATCGTCCACGGCGGCAGGTGCTAATTTCTTCGGTTCCTCAAGAGGTTGCATATTGTTAATAATGTCAATGATCTCCTTCGGTGCACCGAAAATACCGCGGATATTGGCAAACAGAAAATTGGACATAAAGCCACGCTCTACAACCTCCCTTGCGTGAATACGGCGGGGAATCGTGAGGACTTTTTCTGCGTCAAGCTCTATCATGGAGCCCTCATCATCTTCACCGTAGACAGGGAAGAAGTTCAAAAGTTCTCTGACATGCTGTTTGTGGCTGTCAAAGTCACCTTTGTCCCCGGAAGTTTCCGGGATGAGGTCATTTGCAAACTGCTCGAAAATCGTAAGCGTCCGGGCAGGATCGAAGTCGAATACATAGGCGTTCTGCTTTCGGTAGGTGTTGCCGTCAGAATCTGTGAACAGACATGGATTCTGGGCACGAAAAGCCGCCTGCATATAGAGTGCCGGGCTTGCCATATTTGAGAGCATGAGCACCGCCGTCCACTCCGGAATCGTCACACCGGTTGTCAGCTGTCCCACGGACAGGGTGATGGTTTTGTCATATGCAGCAATCGCCTTTGTTACCTTATCAAAAGACTTCTCGTTTTCGTCATCGTCATCCAGCTTTCCGTCGCCGGCGGCAAGAATGATCTCATAGTCTTTGAATATCGGATGAAGCTTTAGTTTCTTTGCCAGCGCTTTTGCGCTTGCCACACGATTTAAGATCCAAAATGTATGCTTTAATTCATCCCGGAGCTCCGGGGTAGAGAACGGAAACTTCTCCTGCCGTGTCAGAGCGTCGAGAAATTTGTCCACTTCTGCGTCAAGCACAAACTTACCGGATTCATTTGTCTTAAAAAATTCGTTCAGATCAAAAGCAAATTCTTCAACGTCGTGATCCGCAAGCTCTATCCCTTTTTTCACATGGTCACGGACGATTTCAGACATCTGATAGGTGAAAAGGGAAAGCCTGGGCAGATTGGCATAGGGGTTTTCTGTTTCGCTGGAAACGTCCCAGTCCTGCTTCTTTTTCTGCTCGTCGGCATAGGTCCAGTTGTAGATTGCGCTTTCCGGAAACTTGTCATTTGCCAGAGCCTTAAACGGCGTGCCGGAAAGGTGCAGCGTCCATTTTCGCCGGATATGCTGAAACGCCGTATCGGTTTTATAGGTATCCACGCCTTCATGAGCTTCGTCCACGATGAGAACGTCCCAGGTCAACCCCTTATCGGCGCTGATTTCCGAGAGTTTTTCAAATCGCCCTCCAAAATAGATCGAGCCTTTTAAATCCTGCAAACTCACAAATTCGATACAGCCTTTGGTATTTTTATTGAGCTTTTGTATGTATTCCTCACGGCTGTATACAAATTTTCTGTACTTGATTCCGTCTACATTGCTGACAAATATATAGCCGGATTGCGGACCGAAAAAGGTCTCATAATCCTGATACCATGAATTTGCAATGGCAGGGCGGTTGGTCACAATGAGGATATTCTTTACTTGAAGTTTGTTTATGCACAGGTCATAGGCGGCGAGTGTCTTTCCAAAGCGCGGCTTTGCGTTCCAGAGGAATTCCGCATTCTCCCGGCCGGTAAAATACGCCATGGTTTTCTGTACGGCCTCTTCCTGTTCGTCGCGGAGCATGTACGGAATCGTTGCATCAGCGTCTTCGTCCGAAACAATGCCGTGATTTTGTGTGAAGTCGATAAAATCGGAGCGGGCTTTATTCGGGTCAATAAAAAACCATTCGGTGCTTTTTTCACGCGCAATTCCGAGTTTTTTCAGATAGGCATGAAAGTTATTATCCATAAATGTTCCGTACGGCTCCGTCATAAACGACGCACGCATAGCCCACCAAGTCTTGTGGTCAACACCGGCGGTATGGGTTTGCTCTTTAATCCGGGTTTCCACATCCCGTTCGGTATAACCAATTTTGGTCCAGCCGTCGTGCGCCGGCACGCCGGGTGTGGTATAGGCATAACACTGGGGCGTGACTTTTGTGGTTGTTTGAATTTTAATTGCCGCCATTATGCCATCTCCTTTACATGGGATTCGATAAACTCAATCTCTTTCTCGTCCAATCCGTACTTGCGATAGAGTTGAAGATCAATTTCATGGATAGACTTCGTCCAGTCAATGTCGCTATTGGGGGTAAAGTTTTGGAGAGGAACATATTTCCATGTGTGTTTTGCATTATTTTGCGTTACCTTTAATATGCCAAGCATTGTTCTTGCAAATTTTGTCTTAATATATTTAAGAGTTGCTTCGGCTTCTATCTTTGAATCTGTTTCACCAATAGAAATAAAAGTTTCTGTAAAACCGACAAGCGGCGTGCCGACAAGCGGCGTGCCGACAAGCGGCGTGCTCAAAACTTCTCCTATAGCACCACTTCCGTTTGCTTTTGGAACCATTATTTTGTATTTATATAGATTGGGGGTTTCTTTGAGATAATCCTTTCTAAACCACTTATAGCATCTTTCACCATTTAATATTCCGTAAATTTGCACATATTCATAACTGTCATTTGATTTTTCATCTATAAATAGAGATGGCATTCTTTCAAAAGCACTTGGAGCTATACGTGCATCAGCTGTTTTTGCCAATTCTTCGGGATGCTCATCATATGCAAGTTGAGAATATCTATACAGACCTCTATTTGTAATTACATTGCTTAAACTACTTTCTCCAAATGCTTCAACTTTCTTTTTGATAGAATTAAGTTCAGAAAACGATGTAAACGCTCCAATTGCCCCAAAATTTTGCATATCATCACGATATGTGATTGCAACGCCTCCTTTAATATCAGTGTTGCTAAAAATCTTATTACTTTTTGGTTGATAAAACAAAACCTTGAAGTGCTGATCATTGAGCATTGTCTCATTCCAATTTTTAGGAGTTGCTCCAGCATTGAAAAGGAATCGTGCAGGCGTTATCAACTCTACCTTGTTAGCAATTTTGAAGGTTTCTTGATAAAAATAATGATATACTGGAGTGTCGCTTTCATTTGCACCAATAGAATCTTCCTGATATGGTGGATTTCCAATCACATAATCAAACAACTTCTTTCCCATGGCTTACCTCTCCTTCAAATCCATAAACTTCAGAGAAGTTTTACTTCTCCAGTCAGATATCCTGCACGGCACCGCTTCCGGTTCGGCCGGGTCCTCCATTCCGATCATCTCAAAGAGCGTCATCTGCTTGAACTCTTCGTATGGTTTCCCCAGCGGAACAGTTCCTTTCAGCCCGTCCATCTGCCAGATGTTCCAGGCAATCTTGTTTGCCATCTGCTTTAGCAGGTTGCCATCCGGCTTTCGCTCCCAGCGCTCTTCATAATAATCTGTAAAGGTCAGCAGCAGGTTGATTCGTGCAATTAGCACATTGTCGCCCTGATATTCGTATCCGTAGGACGCCTCAAACGCCCGGATCGTCCATTTCAACCATTCCTCATAGGTGTCGGTATTTTCACCTACGATTCTCAGCTTTCTGTCCAGAATCCCAATGCGTCGAATCGGCGGAACAATCAATTCTCCTGTAGATACATCGTAGCGGGAGACCAGATATGGTGCTTCACCGCAGGTGATTTCAAGCCGTCTGGAGTCCGCATAGTGTTGCCACTTTTTATTTTTGGGGAATTCAATCTTTCCCTCTGACACGGTCCAGGTATGGTCGTCATGTTCTGTGTTGAATACGCCGCTTCGTCCAAACCAGTCGTCATCGCAGTAGTTGTTCATCCGATTGCAAAGCCAGGCAGGCGTAAACACTTCGGCTTTTTTTCGGGTTCGCTGTGCCTGCGCTTCCTGCGATTTTTGGATGCGGGGACGGATCAGGTCGGGGCGTTGCAATAGTGCGTCGGCATTTATTTGTACTTTATCGGTAAAGACTTCACCCAGTTCCTCGTAGGTATCTGTCGCCCAGATGATATTCTTTTTTGTTGATTTATCTTGCAGCAGCAGATCCAGCACGTTTGCGACCGGGTAGCTGCTGATATCGATCAGTTTTTCCAAAAGAGGGAGTTCCTCCTTTCCGATATGTTCTTATTTCTCATTCTCTAACAGCCTGTAAGTCCGATAATAGGACAACATACTTGAAGTTGCAATTTACTGAAAAAAAGCTGGCGGTAGGTAACGGTTTTTTCTTTACCCTCAGCCTTGAGCTTCGCCATCTTTTCCACAGCCTGCCGATCTTCGTGGCGGGCATTTCTCGGCGGTCAATCCAGCCAAGAACGGTATCACGGCTGACACCGTGATATTCACAGATTTCTTTCATGGAGTGCCAGCGTTCGATATTTGAATCCATGTTTATCCCTTAATTTCAGGTAAATACAACAATACATAATAATTATATA
>CALWVH010000043.1 GCA_944384915.1 uncultured Clostridia bacterium
AAAAGTTGATTTCGGGATTTCTGCTTCGAAGCAATGAACAGTTGTCCAAAGAAGAGGAGCTTTCATAAGGTTCCGGGCAGGCTATTGCTTTTTTTATCGTCATAATATTACACATTCTGTATAAAAAGCCCCTATTCCTACAGAAAGTACTCTGTAGGAATAGGGGCTTTGGTATTTGGCAGTCTATTTCAAAGGGATTTTCGGTTGTTTTTCCGGTACTCGCTAGGGGAGCATCCCTCGTGCCGTTTAAAAAAGTTGGAAAGGTAATAGGGATCACAAAACTGATAGCGACTGGCAATCTCCTTCATGCTGTGATCCGTATCAATCAGTTCCTGGCGGATACGGGTCATCAACAGGCGATCCAGATAAGCTTTAATATTACAGTGAAATACCTTTTTAAAGCTGCGGGAAAGCACAGAAGGGTCCCACCCATATTTGCGAGAAATATCGCTAACCCGCAGTTTGGCAGAAAGCTCCCGATCTATTTCACACAATAAGGGACGATACCGGACGATTTCGGAATGAACCGGCGTGTACCCCTCTTCCAAAAATTCCGCCAGCAGCCGGGTTACCTCCCCTTGAAGAAACATCCGATGTTTCAGTTTTCCACCCGCTACTGCATGGCACAGCTTCTGGATATTCTCCACTGGATAGGGAATCCGGCGAAGCTGACCCTCTGCATCGGAAAACACATCGTAACCCGGAACCAATTCTGCAAACACATCCACATACAACTTATGGATATGGGTGATACAGGAGCAGGAAAACAGGGTATTGGAGGGAATAAGATACACATATCCGCTTTCTAGTAAAGTCTTTTTCCCGTTGATCGTCACACTGCCGTCTCCATCACAGACAAAATACAGGGTGTTATAAGGATATCGGTTCACTGGATGATTCCATCGGATATCCCCATAAAAATCTACAGCCCGGACGATATGCACTTCTACAGAATCCTCTGTCAAGGTGTCCCCCTCTTTCCTGTAAAATCACCTTACTCCTCTACTTCTACCTGATAAAAGGACAGGATGGGTTGATGAGTAGCAAAATCTAAAGGCAGGCGTACAGGAGGCTCCATCTGCCATCCTGCCGAAACCCGGTATGGTCCCTTAGCCTCTCCTTGCAGATGAATAACGATCCGATTTTCCATCAGTTCTGCATTTACAATCGGAATCTCTCTGCCATCTCCATCTTCTACAGTAAAGGCACGGCAACGCACATCATAGGAGTCAATATCAAACAGGCGTCCTGCCACGGGAGCAAAGGTCAACTCAATGGTATCTACGTCCACACGTCGGGCCGTTTGCAGATCCGGGGCGCCACAGCTCCATGGGCGGTGATAAATTTCCCGCAGGGCAGCTCCTGCCAGACGTTCTCCCAGCACTACATTAGCGGCAGCGCTGTTGTGGATACCATCGCTTAGCCCACAGTCTGTGGCTGGCACGACAACGATGCTGGCCAGATTCCGTGCAGCTTGACGCTGCGCCTCCCGAACACGCCCCCAGCCCTGGTCTTCAGCAGAAGTCTCTTCCTGCCGAAGGCGTCGATTAAGCTGTATTGTCAACCAGGGAATCTCCTCCCCCAACTCCTGACGGAAGGTATTAACTATTTGAGTAAACCGCTCCTCATAAGTTCGGGACTCCTCTTCTCCCACATCTGAACAGCCCTGGTACCACAAAACACCCCGTACGCTTCCCCCCTGAGAAGCAATAACCTCCATCATAGAACGATACAGACAGCCATTATTTTTCGGTTCCCACTGAGAAAGAGGAGAACCACCCAAAGAAGTTTGTAACAGTCCTATGGGATATCCCAGTTCCCGGTGGAGCAACTTGCCAAAGGCTAAATAGGGGGATGCCCCTGGATTGCACCCTTCCATGTTGGCTGGATGCGCCATATCCGTAGATTCATTCATGGGGTGGGTAGCCAGATCCCAACGCAGGCTATTGCGGCAAAGGTGTACCCCCAGTTCCGGCGGATCATAAAAAGGATCTTTGCCATATCCGGCGGAATTACTTTGTCCAGCGATCACATACAGATCCCCTACTCCCAAGTGGTGGCGCATATCTCCCCGTGTGGCCCATTCCAGCACCGGATTCCCTTTTTGAGAAAGGCAGGATTCCAGCCGATACAGGCCGCCAACTGGAACAGTCAATTCTCCCTGCCAGGTTTCTCCAGAATATAACTGAGCAGGCTGCCAGTCCACTACTGGCATTCCATTATCCTCCCGCACCACGCGCAGGTATACCGCCGGTTGTGTAATATCCGTTGCCGGAGGCAGCACATATCGCCCAGAGGCGGTAATTTTTGCAAAACCTTCCTTTTGTTGCAAAATCTGCCAGTCCTGAGGTGCAGCCTCCATCAATACGCCAAACATAAAAATCCTCCTTATTTTTCGGATATATCTCTTTTTTCTGAGCCAGCAGCCAAATTTGAAAGCAGCAGCCACTTTCCTCTTCCTACTTAGAAATCATTTTCACTGAGTATCAGTCGCTGCGGAAATCGGAGGCTGTTTCTTAAACCAGGATTTCTGCCATGATTATAGCATCGTGTTTTCTGTGGTACAATGAAAATTACATGAAAAATTGTATTTTTCCCCTTTTTTCTCATAAAAAACACCCCTTTCTCCTGCGCGTTGGCATAGAGAAAGGGGTGCATTATAAATTTTCCATGTAATCAACCGTGGAACTTATTCCAATAGCCCATTACAAAAATAAATAGGATAATCACAGGAAGGATATAGGAGAGATAGAACCGTGCCCACTTGGGGAAACGAATTCCTTTGCCAGCATCTGCCTCCTGAATAAAGTTATTCCAACCCCATCCATAACGGCTGGTACAGAACAACAGATAAGCTAGGCTTCCCAAAGGCAACAGGTTATTAGAAACTACAAAATCCTCTAGATCCTGAATCGTGCTACCTGCACCCAGAGGGGCGAACCCACTCCACAGATTAAAGCCTAATACACAAGGCATAGAGAGCAAAAAGACCAATACCCCATTGACCAGTACGGCCTTTTTCCGGCTCCAGCCCCACAGATCGATGGCAAAGCTAATAATATTTTCAAACACCGCTACAATAGTGGAAAGGGCGGCAAACGTCATAAATACAAAGAATAAAGAACCCCAGATCTGCCCACCAGCCATCTGGTTGAATACGTTGGGCAGAGTGACGAACACCAGCCCCGGACCTTCTCCTGGGTTTACATCAAAAGCAAAACAGGCAGGGAAAATAATTAGGCCCGCCATCAGGGCAACCAATGTATCCAGCGCGCAGATATTGATGGATTCTCCCATAAGGGAGCGCTCCTTTTTAATATAGCTGCCGAAGATCGCCATGGCCCCGATGCCTAAACTCAAAGTAAAAAATGCCTGTCCCATAGCCGCAAAAACCGCTTCTCCCAGGCCATTTTCCACCATTTTTCCAAAATCAGGGACCAAATAGAAAGAAAGGCCATCGATTGCCCCTTCCAGCGTCACGCTACGTACACAGAGCACGATCAGGATGACAAACAGGAATCCCATCATGATTTTGGTGATGCGTTCCACACCCTTCTGTAATCCCAAGCTGCAAATACCAAAGCTGAGAACGACCACTGCCAACATCCAGCCAGTCATGGGCAAAGGCTGAGATAACATTTGGTTAAAGATTCCACTTACCTGTTCCGGAGTTTTTTCCGCAAATTCTCCAGATGCGGTCTTAAACACATAGGAAAGCATCCAACCGCCAATGGTGGTATAAAACATCATCAACAGGTAGTTTCCCGCCATAGCAGACCATCCAGCAATATGCCATTTGCTGCCCTTAGGCTCCAGAATATGGAAGCTCCGGGCCGCCGATTTCTGGCTGGCACGTCCTACTGCAAATTCCATGACCATAATGGGCATACCCAGAATCACCAGAAACAGCAGGTATACCAACACAAAGGCAGCTCCGCCATACTTTCCGGTAATATAAGGGAAACGCCAGACATTACCCAATCCAACAGCACATCCCGCAGAGATCAGAATAAATCCCAGACGGGAAGAAAATTTTTCTCTTGTTTCCAAAACAGATCCCTCTTCTCTTAATTCACAATCCCATGTTTTTTTAAGATAACAGAAAATCAATAACAGCGTCAAGCCCTTTTTATGGTGTTTTTCTCCTTTCTTCGGTTTCTTGCGTTCCGAGACAGGCTGTGCTATACTGAAAATCGTAAAAAAGTGGGTAAATTTCCGACAAAGGAGCGCAAACTATGGCACGAAAAGAAAAGACTCTTTCCCAGCAGGTAGCAGATTCCATTCTTTCCATGATTACTGTGGATGGAGTATTGAAACCGGGAGACAAGCTGCCCAATGAAAACGAATTTTCCGCCAGCCTCCATGTAAGTCGGGCTACCCTTCGGGAGGCTGTACGCATTCTAGTCTCCCATAATGTACTGGAGATTCGTCGTGGACGGGGTACCTATGTGGTAGAGCGCTCCCTTCATGAACATCCTATCAGTGAGGACGAGCTCAGCGGTCTGCGTATGGACTTGCGAGAGCTGTTTGAATTCCGGCTGATGGTGGAGCCTCGTACCGCCTGGTATGCTGCCCGTCGAGCTACAGACCGGGAACTGGAAAAAATTTTGGAGTATGGCAGACGAGAAGAGGAACTCATTGCTGCCGGCGAAGACCGCACCGAAGTGGAACAGGCTTTTCATAAATCTATCGCTATTGCAGCTCACAATGAATTTATGGGCCGTTTGATTCCGATTATTTATAAAGCTATCTATCAAGGTGTGCGTTTTTCTCAGCATAACGAGCAGGTGGTGCAGGACACCCTGACCGATCATCGGATGTTGATGGATTTTATTGCCCAACGCAACGCAGTAGGAGCGGAAACCGCCATGCGGCTCCATATTCTGCACGCTGTCAGTTCTTTTGGAATCGATCTGGAAGAATGGTAATTCCGGCAAGTACTTTTTCCTCAAGAGTGGAAACAACCACACGAAAATCAGAAAAAATTAAAATTCCTTGTCACATTTTTTGTCACAGATTGTATATTGAAAAAAAAGCTAATACAATATAATTGGTTTTACAAAGCAACTAAAAATGTGTACATCGAATGATTCGTTTAAATACCCTTGTTTTCTTAGTAGAAACAAGGGGAAAGCCTTCGTTTGCGGTGGAAGGCTTTCCGTCCTACAGGGAGTTTTGTGCGGTGCAATCTCTTTGTAAGGACTGGAACAGGAACAGGGGCGGCTTTTCGTGAAAGGCGGAAGCCGTTCCTTTTTCTATTTCCTTTAAGAAGAACTAAAAAAACAATCTCTTTCTTGTTTAAGGCAAGAAAGAGATTGTTTTTTTTAACTAGTCCTATTCTATCAACTGGCTGGTACTGCGTTATCCGAGTACAACAGATTCAACAACTCCTCATTGGCCACACCAGTGGTGTAATAACCGTTGAGAAGCTGGAAGTCCTTCACAGCCTGTTCAGTTCCGTTATCAAACGTTCCGGAATATTTGGTAAACATATATCCCAGCTCGTCCAGCCGCTTTTGCATTTGCAGCACTGCGTCTCCAGAATCGCCCAACTTCAGCTCTGTGCCAGAAGCCACGCTCACCGAAGAAGAAGAAGACTGGCTGGAAGAAGATTGAGAAGAGGACGAACTCTCAGAAGAAGTGGAGCTCTCGGAAGAAGTTTGGGAAGAAGCAGAGGAATCGGAAGATGTGGAGGAAGTAGACTCCTCAGAAGAAGAGGAAGAACCTGAACTTTCTGTCAACTCCGGATGGGCAAATCCCGCCATTTGAGAAACTGCGGAAATTACGCTGCGTCCCTGCCATTCCATCAAGTTCGGATCAATTTCACACACTCGATTGGACTTTACCGCATCCATATCCTGAAATTCCTCTGTATTTTTCATCTGTTCCAATAAACCAGTAGGACAGAAAATATAGGAGGGGTTAGAACGAATCAAAGTGTCAACATCGGTCTTGCCGCCTGTCTCTCCCTTCATACCATTGATGAATCCCGCAGAGGAAAGGAGCACATCTACAAAAGTATCTCCGGTAGCTACAGAACCTTCCAGATCCGTAATATATACCGCCGTATAAGGCACATCTGAATTTGGGATAATCCGGGTGATATCATCGAGAGTGGTAAAGATGTTTTCCGCAGTCTTTTCCCCTTTCTGATAACCGGTATTTCCCCCCTCCAGTGCAGAGCCTACCTGAGTATAGAGCTTGGTAAATTCAGAACGGCTGGCAGCCGGCTCTAACGCCAGTACCGTGATTCCCGCACTGTTTAAAGCAGAGGCGGTCTCCTCATCCGGCTCTTCATCAACAAAGGCAAGAGTGACGCCCAATTCTTTCATTTTGGAGGCATCCTCCAGAGTGACCTCCGGTAAGACCTTTAAATCAGACTGCGTGCATTCTGCGCTCCGGGCTTTCAGATTCACCTCATAACCAAGTGCTAAAATAATATCGGCAACACTGGGAGAAAGTACCGCAACGCCTTCCGGCTTGGAATCAATGGTCACTTCCCCGATCTTAACAGGAAAATCCTGTTGTGCCGCGCCAGATTCAATATCTCCTGTATTCTGGCAGCCAACCAAAACTGTCAAAGCCGTACACAAGCAGAGAAAGAGAGCTACGATTCTCTTTTTCATGAAAAAACTCCTTTCTGTTTGGAAAGTCAGCACGGAAATAAACCCATTCCGCGCTGCATGATGATATTGACCGCATTCATAAACATTTATAGTTTACCATATTCCCAAGAAAAAAACATAAACGAACCGTGAATTTCGCGAAAAAACAGGCTTTTTGTCAGAAAAGAGGCTTGTCCTGGCGCAGCGCAGCCTCTGCAAAAGCAATATACTGCTGGGCCACTCGCGGCGAACGTCCACCATGAGACATGGCCCATTGCTCTGCTCCCCGTTCCAGTTCTGGCAAATGCTCTTCCAGGCCACGCTGGCTGGCAAGCTGATAGACAATCTCCAAAAAGCGCGCCTTATCCGGCAGGGTGAAATTGATAGCCAGACCAAAACGATCTGCCAAGGACAGGCATTCTTGAATGGTATCGTTAACGTGTAGATCATCTCCATTGCGGTCGGAGAAATTCTCACGAAGCAGGTGACGTCGGTTAGAAGTCGCATAAATCAAAGCGTTTTGGGGTTTGGCAGCTAACCCGCCCTGCAGCACTGATTTCAGGGCCGCATAGGTACCGTCTTGCTGGGAGAAGGAAAGGTCGTCGATAAAAATAATAAATTTCATGGGGATACCCGCGATCTGATCTACCAAATAGGGGAAATCCATTAGGTATTCCTTGGGCATTTCAATAACGCGGAGCCCCTGCGTATAGTATTCATTAAGGAGACCCTTTACGGTAGAAGATTTTCCAGTACCACGGTCACCGTACAGCAAGCAGTTGTTAGCAGGGAGTCCCTTTAAAAATGCCACTGTATTATCGATTGCCATCTTACGGGGAGCTTCATACCCTTTGAGTTCGCACAACCGCTGGGGGTCCGGATGGGCTACCGGCAAAATTTTCTTTTCCCGCCAAATAAAAGCACGGTACCGGGCGTACATTCCACAGCCGCTGCACCGATAGTATTCCCACAGGCTGCGCAGGCATTCCGCTGGCTCCTGCCCAAAAAGCTCTACCGGGTTTCCCACCTGCCACTGAGGCAGCTCTGGTGCCCGGGAAGCCATGCCGCTCTGCTCCAAAATGAAACTGCCGGTAAGCTGAGAAAGCTCCAAAATGATGGAAATATCCCGCTCCACCGCTGCTTTCATGGAAGGATCAATGGTTTCACAGGAGCCGGCGGCAGCCAAAGAAAACGCGTTTTCGTCAAAAAGCGCGGTCTGGGTGAGACACTGGGCAAAATGCTCGCTGAATCCTCGCTGGCACAGAACAGCAAAGAAATCCCCCCAGGCTTCTAGGAATTCCAACTCTTCTTCCAAAGGCTCTTTACTAGCTCTAAAAGAAGCAGCACAGCGAGCTCCAGAACGGAGGAGCCGGTAAAAAGCCTTGGGAACCGTACGGTTCAAGATTCCCTTATAGATGGAGAGAGAGGCCATCTTCATAGCGGCCTCGTGAATGGTCTGTATCATAGCGATCACCTTTCTGCATGGATTCCGCGGCACTTTCGGCGGATGTTTTTTTTATTTTACCGCCTGCTTTGCCGGGTGTCAATGCAGCTTTTAAAACGAAAAGGGATGATGCTGATATTCAGCATCATCCCTCAGCGCCCTATTAGAGCCCATATCCTCCGGTCACAGGATCGAGAAAAATTCCAATATGAGGCGGCGTAAACGTAAAGAAAACAAATCCTGCCGCCAGTAAAATAAAAACGGCTAATGCGGCTCCATCTGCCGCAGCAGGTAAAGAGGATGCACCTTCTGCATACCGGTTCACCAAATAAAAAGTAAGAAGTACTGCCAGTACAAACAGGGAAATGTCTACCACCGCATAGTTTTTTCCTAGAATGCCGCTATAAGTGTAAAATCCCGCTACGATGAAAAGCATCCCCGCCAAAACTGCCAGAATACGTACGACAAAAAAGCCCCGCTCCCCTCTGCCCCGGAAAAGGTATTCCACAATCCACCAGAATAATACAGGGAAGAACAGGAGCTTCAGGTGTTCCCAGGTACTTTCGTTCACTGCTCCCACCGATGCCCAAAAATTACCACCAAACCACTCATAGACAAAGTGGAGCAGCGTTCCCGTTACCAAAGCAAAGGGCGCTCCCGCCATGTTCCAAAGGCGTATACGTTTCACTTTCATCCCCCTTTCTGCCAAAAGTATATGTATCTCTCTGCAAAAAATACCGGGAATTCCTTTTTTTCCGCGAGTTTGTGGAGAATTTAGGAAATACACTTTACATTATCACGTTAGTATGATAAAATACAAAAGCAATCAACCGGAAACTTCCGGATAACCGAGGAGGAATCCCCTATGATGAAAAAACTTCTTTCCCTGTTGCTGGCAGCGGGAATGTGCTTCTCTATGGCAGCCTGTACTAGCAGCGGTGATACTTCCAGTGAGAGCTCCCAAGATAGCACGGCTTCTACTTCTACCGAAAGCCAGTCTGAAAGCGATGTCGAGTATATCAAGGATAAAGGCACTCTGGTAGTAGGAATTACCGAATTTGCCCCTATGGACTACAAGGATGAAAATGGGGAGTGGATCGGTTTCGACGCAGATATGGCCCGAGAGATAGGCGAGGCTTTGGGCGTCGAAGTACAGTTTACCGTTATTGAATGGGGTAACAAACTCCTGGAACTGGAAAACAAGAGCATTGACTGCGCTTGGAACGGTATGACTATTACCGATGAGATCACCAAAGGCGCTTCTGCCACCAATCCCTATGCTAAAAACGCACAGGTAGTTGTGGTGAAAAAGGATGTAGCAGACCAGTATAACACTGTGGACAGCCTGAAAGACCTGTTGGTGGCAGTAGAAGATGGCTCTGCTGGTCAGGAGGCCGCCCAAGCTGAGGGGCTGAATACCAACGATGTGCTGGATCAGGCTACCGCTCTGATGGAAGTGAACTCCGGTACCTCTGATGCTTGCGTCATCGACCTGCTGATGGCTGGTGCTATGATCGGTGAGGGAACCAGCTATCCCGACCTGGTAACCACCGTGGAATTAACTTCTGAGGATTACGGCGTAGGCTGCCGCAAGGGGTCTGACTTAACAGACTTTATTAACGAACAGTTCGTAAAGCTGTATGAAGATGGCACCATGATGGAGCTGGCTGAAAAGTATGGCATTACAGACAACATCGTAGAGCAGAAGTAAGCTGGCACAAAAACAAAAATTAGGGCAGAGAGCGGGATGCCTGCTCTCTGCCTTTAGTATGAAATGAGGAATGAGGGTACTTTATGTTCTGGACTGTTACCAATGCAATGCTGGAGGGTATGGGCACCACAGTGGAGCTCTTTGCCCTGACGCTGCTTTTTTCCCTACCGCTAGGGCTGCTTGTGGCTTTCGGTTCCATGAGCAAATGGGCACCTTTTCGGTTCCTTGCTCAGGTTTCGTGGGCTCTCCAATGGCTGAAAAAGCTGTCTTATCTACGGCCTATTAAACTAATTGTGGACGTTATCGTCTGGGTTATTCGAGGCACCCCTCTAATGCTCCAGCTGATGATCATTTACTTTGGCCCCGGCTTGATTTTGGATAATAATATCTGGGGTTCCGGAAACAGTGGACGGTTCATCGCCACAGTAGCAGCTTTTGTTCTCAATTATTCTTGCTATTTTTCGGTAATCTACCGCGGTGGTATCGAGGGAGTCCCTGTGGGACAGCGGGAAGCCGGCCAGGTATTAGGCATGACAAAATCCCAGATCTTTTTCAAGGTTACTCTGCTGCAAATGATTAAGCGTATCGTGCCCCCTATGTCCAATGAGATTATCACCCTGGTAAAGGACACCTCTCTAGCCCGTATCATTGCTGTCAGCGAACTAATTAAGGTGGGCGAGAGCTTTATGAAGAGTGACGGCCTCATTTGGCCTCTGTTCTACACCGGTGTGTATTATTTAATCTTTGTGGGAATTCTGACCCTGCTCTTTGGTTACATCGAGCGCAAACTCAGCTACTTTCGATAAGGAGGGGCGGTCATGGCAGTTTTACAGGTACAAAATATTGAAAAGCATTTTGGAAGGGTCCAGGTTTTGCAGGATATCAGCTTTGATCTGGAAGAAGGACAAACCTTGGCGATTATTGGTTCTTCCGGTAGCGGCAAAACCACTCTTCTGCGCTGTCTCAACTTTTTGGAAAGCCCTGATGGTGGAAAGATTTCTGTTCATGGAGAGACCCTTTTTGATGCAGCCGATCCTGCTACACAGCGAGAAAAAGAAGTACGCAAAAAGCGACTGCATTTTGGTATGGTGTTTCAGTCCTTCAATCTTTTTCCCCAGTATACCGCACTAAAAAATGTAATGTTGGCTCCGGAACTGTTGGCAAAAAGCGGTACCGACTATAATAAAAAAGAATCTTCCGTGGAAATCGAAACTCGAGCGCGGCAGCTTTTGAAACAAATGGGTCTTGCCGATCGGGCAGACCATTATCCCCACCAGCTTTCTGGCGGACAGCAGCAACGAGTGGCCATCGCTCGGGCATTGGCTATGAAACCAGATATTATGTGCTTTGACGAGCCCACCTCCGCTCTGGACCCGGAACTCACCGGTGAGGTGTTGAAGGTCATCCGGAGTTTAGCGGAACAGAAAACTACCATGATTATTGTCACCCATGAAATGGCTTTTGCCCGGGATGTGGCGGATCAGGTGATTTTCATGGATCAAGGTGTGATTGTAGAACAAGGGTCAGCTCGCGAGGTCATTGAAAATCCCAAAGAGGAACGCACACGAAAATTTCTTTCTCGGTATTCGGAATCATAAGAGACAGAGGGACGGCTCGACCGTCCCTTGCTTTTTTTATAAAAAGTAGTATAATGTAGAAAACTTGGGAAAGGTGTTGAGATTTGTGAAAAATAAAATGCTGAGAACCATAGCTGCCCTGGCACTGGTAGTTCTCATGGCTTTTGCGTGCGTTTCCTGTAGTGGTTCTTCGGAAGAGAGTCAAACTTCTGTACCTTCCTCTGAAACTTCCAGCACCAACTCTTCTACGTCTCAGTCGGAACAATCCTCGGAGACAGGTAATAGCACGGAAAGCAGTTCTTCTGATGAAAACAGTTCCAGTGAAAGTACCGTTGAAGAAGGCGATGACTCCCAAACCAATGATACTTCCAAGCCTACTTCGAAGCCCACCGCAAAACCTACTGCCAAGCCTACTGCTAAACCTACGCCAAAACCGGTGGAGACAGTAAAGGTAACATTTCCAGAAGGCTATACCGTAGCACAAATTGCCAAAAAACTAGAGGATAATGGAGTTTGCAGCGCCAAAG
Source organism: uncultured Clostridia bacterium (assembly GCA_944384915.1). GTDB lineage: Bacteria > Bacillota > Clostridia > Oscillospirales > Acutalibacteraceae > Heritagella_A. The sequence goes on from CALWVH010000043.1 coordinate 11,865, forward strand.
AATTTGTGGCAGTATCCCAGTCGTATACTCCAAAATCCTTTACCGTTCCTTCCGACAGCAATCGTGCCTTCAAAATGGAAGGATATCTGTTCCCGGATACTTATGAATTCTATGTTGACGATGATCCTGAAGATGTACTTATCAAAATTTTGAATAACTACAATGCCAAAGCTGGAGGTCTTTCTAGTGAGCAGCTTATTGTGGCATCCATTGTAGAAAAAGAATCTCGCAGCGCAGAAAATGCTGCACTGGTGGCCTCTGTGATCTACAACCGGCTGGAAGCCGGCATGAAGCTGGAAATGGACCCCACTCGAGATTACATCAACAATTACGTAACTAATAGTCCCTATCTAAGCAGTACTAGCAAATTTGCCGCCCTATATAACACCTATAAGTGTTCTGGGCTTCCGGCAGGTCCTATTTGCAATCCCGGAAGTCGTGCTATTCAGGCCGCACTACATCCAGCAGATAGCGAATACCTTTATTTCTTCTTTGGAAACGATAATCAAAACCATTATTCTAAAACATATGAAGAACATCAGGCCGCCATGGAAAAATATGGCGTCCAATATAGTTAAAATAAAAGGCGTGTGGGAATCATCCATACGCCTTTTGTTTTTATGCTGCGAAATTTTTATACGCCAGCGATCTCTCCTACCCCGGACAGCACCAGTCTGGGACGATAGGGGAAATCCTTAATCATTTCCCTAGTGGTAACGCCGGAAAGTACCAGTGCTGTATCCAGACCCGTCTCGATGCCGGCCACAATATCCGTATCCATACGGTCACCGATGATGGCCGTTTCTTCAGAATGCACTCCTAGCAGCTTCAGGCCAGTACGCATCATCAGTGGGTTGGGTTTGCCCACAAAATAAGCATTTTTCCCAGTGGCTAGCTCAATGGGAGCCACTAAAGCTCGACAGGCTGGGACAATGCCATCCTCCATGGGACCAGTCAGGTCGGTGTTGGTTCCTATGAGTTTAGCTCCTTGATTGACGAACCGCACCGACTTTACAATGCTATCATAATTATAGTTATCTGCTTCTCCAATAATGACATAATCGGGGTCAATCTCGTTCACCGTGATACCCGCATCATACAGAGCATTAAGAAGGCCATGTTCCCCCACCGCATAGGCAGTAGCCTCCGGGTATTGGGATGCTATAAAATTGGCTGTTGCCAGAGCACTGGTATAAAAATGGCTTTCGTCTACTTCCAGTCCCATCCATGCCAGCTTTTTCTGCAATTCCAGCGGGGTATGCCGACTGGAATTGGTAAGAAACAGAAATTCTTTCTTTTCCCGATACAGCCAGTCTACAAACTCCTTTACCCCTGGAAGCAGTCGGTTACCGTGATAGATCACGCCGTCCATATCGATAATAAAACCTTTTTTCTGACGTAATTGATCCATAAATCCGATTCCTTTCTCCTTTTTTATTCTTCTTTTATCATAACTTTTCCTGCGCCGCAATGCAACCCATACCCGAAACTTTCTTCATATTTTCTAAAACAAAAACCAGCCGAGCCCTCTTTTCCAAAGAAAGCCCTGCCGGTTTCTGCACTTTATGGAAATTTCCCTTTTTTTCGTTTTACTGCTTTTGTTCCTGCTGTTCCTCTAAAAACCTTCCAAAATACTCCATTTCTGCTTTTTTACGAACCTCTTTTGCTTTTTCCAGAGTGTCGTATCTTCCCAGATAATATCGTTTTCCCTGGAAAGTCAAGCGCGAAACCCATTTTCCACTCTTTTTATCTAGAGAAACCCCTACTACCCCACTGCTGTTATTGCTGGTCTCTGGAATATTCCGGATACGGGAAAGCTGCGTTCCGCCTACGTAACCTGCAGCCTTTCGCATTTTCTCCATTTTCCCCTCTACCAAACATCCACAGCTCTGTGTGCTCCCTGATGTAAGGGAATCCATCCGGACCAAGGTAATATTTCCGCAATCGCAGCGACATTTCCACAGCGGAGACTTGGTAGTTCCGTGCTGTACTGTCTCCCCTGTTTTTTCCAGCACCGTCAGTTTGCCAAAACGCTTTCCAATAAAGTGGCTGGTACGACGGCATCCGCAACTCACGGTATGGCCTCTCTTTAAATTATTGGCTGCCACATCCACTAATTTTCCGCAAACACACCGGCAGGTCCACATTACCACAGGGGCAGGCTTTGTGGAGCGATGCAAAACTGTCAGCCAACCGAACTGCTGACCTGTCAGGTCGATCATCCTGCTCATTTCGCGCACCACCTTTCATAAACAGAAAACAAATCTGATCGCCAGCGGGATATTCCGCAATGCTATTTTGGGATGAAAAAACTTTTTTACTCATAATTCTGAAGAAAGCAGCCTGTTTATACGCATTTACGTATATCCGGGCTGCTTTTTCCATTCCTTATGCGTCTGTATTTCTTCTCTTTTTCACTACCACAATCAGGAATACTACTAAGCAAGCACTGGCCAGGCATACACCTACATACAGCCAAATATTGGTAGTATCGCCTGTTTGCGGCGGTTTGGGATCATCAGGCTCAATGGGCAGCTCCTCTACCTTGAATTCCCAATCCAGCTTGCCTACTGCATCTTGGAATTCATTGTCAAGGGTTACTGGCACATCTAGTACCACATCCAGATCAATCTCGGCACCGGAATAGAAGGTTCCCAGGCATACCCAATCCGACAGACCATCCGTCTGATCAGCGGGAGCAGCAAACAGTTCGGAATCACCATCTTGTTTTACCGTGAGATTCATCTGAGAGAGAAATTCCTCAGAACCCTCCTGTGCGCCCAGAGAACGCATATAAATCTTTACCTTTACCTGATTGGAAGCGTCGTTTCTGACAGTGATCTTTTGGGTAAGAGTATCACCCGGCATTACCCCCTTGAAATTATCAAAAAGGTCGCTCGGGGAATCTTCGCTACCCGGAGCGAAGATAAACTTCTGGGCGTTACCATCATATTTGACGGAACCCTCTGCAGCAAAAGCCGGAACTGCCATACACACCGCAAGGGCCAGCACAATCAGAAGGGAAAATACAGAACGAATCTTTCTTTTCATATGTTACGCCCCCTCCCCTGTAATCGTGCCATCTTGATCTACCGTTACATTCCAGACCTCACCGACAACACTGGCAGGCTGGCTTTGAATAGACTCAGCCAAAACCTCTACGCTCAGGTAGTAACCTTCTGGCGCAGTCGATCCCTCTTTTAGTTCACACTTATCGATCAATACAGGTGTCAGGTTATTAGGTGCCTCATATCCTACTGGTTGCTCACAGTACCAATAGTCACCAATCTGAACCCAGCCGTTACCAGAATTATAGGTAATGGTGTAATCGGTATCTTTTACCGGAACCTGTGCGGCCACATTACCATTCTCATCCTGCCAGGTAATGACTACCTTAGCGCGGATATAGGCGTCAATATTTCCGGTATTCTTGATTTTCACATCCTGTTTTACATTCCCATCAAAATCTTCTACTATTTCACAGGGAACTTTGGCGGGTACAAACTCATTCACAACTGGGCCAGCATGGGTGACGATATAGGCGATGGCGCCGCCTACTACGCCGACTACCAAAAGCACCATGGAGACCAACAGTGCAAGGGATTTTTTGGAGCGCGTTTTTGTTTCGGAACGCATATGCTCACCTTTATACATACTTATGGCCTCCTTTCTCAGTCATTGGAACCATCAAACAGGTTCCATGCATAGGCATTGCCATCAAGCCATTGTTTGTGATCACGGGTGTTGTTAAAAGTTACAGTAGCAGTGCCATTTACAACCTTATCAGCTGTTACGGTTTGTGTATCGCCATATTCCGGCTCATATCTCCAGCTCCAGGAAGTATCCTCGGTGATGGTGTATGTGCCAGCCGGCAGGCCCTTAATGGTAACGCTGCCGTTGCCAGGAATGACAACCTGTGTGGAGTAATCGTTGGGGCCCGTTACGTTAAAGATAAAAGTCTGGTCTTTGTCGATATCTGCGCAACCAGTCTTTTTAATCGTCAGGTCGAAGCTCTTAATATGGACAATAAACTCACACTCTTCAGGGTTAAACGTACAGCCATCAAAGGTACAAGCCTCGTGTACAAAAGTAACGTGCTTATCAGTTATATCAGTATTATTGATTTTAACTGTCACATTTACTTTTTGTTCCGTGCTGAAAGCATTCTCTGCTGGGCTATACTCGTAGGTGAGTTCGGGTTCTTTGCCAATCATATTATTGGCAACTGTAGTGCCGTGTTTCCACTCTACACCTGCAAAGTTTTGATTTTTATAATCCGGTGTATCACCAGAATTGATTTGGCTGTCACGCCATGTGATCACCGGCTTGAAGACGTTGATCTTGGCGGTGTCATCATCATTCTTTGCTTGGGCTACAGCTCCCGAAGCGCCATCACCATTGGATTTAGGCTCAACTGTCACACCCAAAGTGTAGGAACCATCATTCTCCAATTTGGTGTAGTTTCCTGCATTGAAAGTGGGGGTAATATCGACAAACTCATATTGCCAAGATTCTAGGCCATAGCCATCCTCGCCCAACTGCAATGTAACATTGCCTACTTGAGCAGTTGCACCGTCTAATACATTCTCTTGACTTAAACTGCCCAGCAAGTAGACATTTTTATCCTGAGCCGTTACAGTAACATCCTCAATCGGGACGTTTACCTCGGGGACATTAAAAGTCAACAGCGGATCTTCCGAAGAAGCATTTTCGTAAATATAAGCGCCGTCGTTGGTGGGGACGTTATTACCTCCCAGGAAACCATCTTCAGGAACCACATCAAAAGTGATTACCAATTTATTGCCCTGGTAACCGGTTACCTCACCATCTTCCTTAATTTCGGCAACATAATTTTCAGAGAAATCAAATCCGGTGACGCTAACATTTTTACCGTCTACTGTTGCAGTAGCTCCCATGGTAGTAGAATTCTTTTCCCAAGTGTATTCGTCACCTTTTTTGCCTGTACAACGATAGGTTTCCAAGATGATATCATCAGCATTTGCACCAGCGGGAAGAGTAAAATAGGGAGAAATGATATCCTTTACTACTGCGTCGCTAGTTAAGGTACTAGAAGTTCCCCCCTGCTCAATATCATCGGAAATTTGCTCGAAGATACTGTTCAGCGCGTCTGTGTCAGAAGCGGCCATATAATAGCTGGGGTCCTGAACGGTACCATTATTAGAGGAAAGGTTTTGCATGAACCAGTTAGACGCGGCTGAAAGTTGAGAACTGCTATCGCTTAAATCTCCGTTAGGTTCCGTACCCGCGCTGGAAGCATCCGCTCCACTAAAAATACCAACCGTATACACTTTAGTGGTGCCATCATTTTTGATTGCCGTGGATGTACTAATCGCACTCTCTGCAACACTCTTTTCGAATCCATCACTATCGGTAGGTGAGCCATCGGTAAACATAATTACAACACGATTTCTTTTTTCAGTTGGAGAAACCGGATTATTCGTTAAAATGTTTTGAGCCATTTTCATGCCCAAGTCGGCACGTGTAGCGCCCTCCGCGTCCAGAGCGTCAATAGCATGGTCAACCATTGTCTGTCCTGCTGACGTATCCATATCCTGGAATGCCTGTCGATAGGTTCTTGGAGTTAAATTATTGTAAGCAACTCCTATGGTGCCTCCATTTTGATAGCTTCCATAACTACTATTTTCACCAGAAACAGAGAGTAGTTCCGTATTATTGCCATAATAGCTTTGACTTGCAAAACCAGCAACAGCTACTCTATGATTTATGTCATCCTCTGTACCTAATTTACCGTCAGCACCAGCGGCCTTTTCGTTAACAGAATCTACAAAGCTGCTTAATGCCTCTTTCAGAGCTTCCAATTTTGTTGTAGTGCTAACAACACGTTCCGATTTAGTGTAATAGGTTTCCTTGGGATATGCGCTATCTCCCTGACTGGTTTCGATTTCATATTTCTCGCCGTTAAGAGTATAACTATAGGTATATTCATACTCGAAGCCGCTCTTATAGTACAGCGGGCCTCTGTCTTTGAAATCGGGAATTCCGTCATCATAATCACTTAGAATCTTCGTCCCATCAGAAAAAGTGTATGTGTAACGATAATACCCGCTAAACCATCCAGTTGATATCCATTCATACGATATTTCTACTGGAAGATACTCATTCCCTACTTTTTGATAGAGGTTACCTTGATGGTTCCAATAATCATCCCCCCACCGTCCGCCATCGGCGTTTGTAAGGTTGGTAGAAAGCTGTGTATACTGAGCACTTGCCTCCTTACGCTCTACAGCCACTGCAACATAGGATCCGTCATCCAGCTGATACCATAAATTGTCTTGGCTGCTGTAGTGCCGGCTATTGGATTGTACTGATCTTTCATAATAAATTTCGACTTGGCGGAAACTATCTGCCATAGAGCCAGACTGGTCCAATACCAGGACAATATCGGTGGGGACGTCTTCCGACACTTCGGAGATCACTTTTTCACCTGTGGCATAGGCTTCCAGACTAATCGTATAGGTACCATCTCCATTTGCCGTTGCGGTTTTAGAGATATGCATACCGTTATCTTCTTCGGTGCCCTGTGCCGTTACCGGGCTTGCCGGTACTACTGCTGCTGCCAGCAAGGATGCAGAAAGCAGGAACGATAAGATTTTCTTCTTCATAGGCTTTTATCCCTCCTTACTCTGCCGGCCAGCCGGTGGCTGCCATCACATCTGCACCGTTATTATCGGACTGCACTGCCTGGGCAAACACCCGAATGGTTGCTTTACTGTTCTGATACAGATTTTCCATTCCTGCCTCAAAAGTCACAGTGGTAAACAAGGGCGCGGTGATTTCCCCTGCAGAAAGAGGCTTGGTATAATAGAAATACCCGTCCTTTTCCACCCAGTTTTGGGTGTCCACATTCAGACTAATGAGAGAGGTGTCAGCTTCACCCGTTACTCCTTCAGCAAGAGCAATTTCCTTTTCCACTCGGACACGAATGTACGCCTCGTTATCACCGGTGTTTTCCACCTCGACGATCTTTGATACCTCCGTACCCGGCATTACGCCGATGACGTCCTCAAAAGGCACAGGCTCTCCTCCCTCGGCAGGAATCGCTGTTTCCTTCAGGGTGACGTCTACATTTCCGGCTGTGACTACATTAGTAGCGATATCGTCCGCCGTAAAATAGGCAACCGTTCCATAGGCCGCCATGGACAGGCAAATCACTGCAATTGCCACAACCAGCAGCTTTTTTCTCATGGTATCATCTCCTCGCTTTACGTCATCACATGCTTTTATACGCCTGCTTTTGGCAGGGCATATGCGGCAGTTTCGCTTTTTATGGGGAACTGCGGCATATGCCCTGCCCTCCTATTGGAGAGCAGGGACAATATGTAGCGAATAATTATTAGCAGTTATTACTCAGCAAACAACGCATCGAAAGCGGCCTGACGGCTGGCAAACTTGTCTTCCTCGTTATAGAAGCCCTCAGCCTGGATGGCATAAGCGGTAATATCAATGGTGTAAACGCCATCAGCCTTGATCATTTCTTGGGTAACTGCTGCAGGAATGGTAACTTCGTCAAAATAAGTTACAGATTCTCCCGCTGCCTTGGGGCTCAGAACGCCAAGGATCACATAATTGTTGCCCATTTCCATAACCTTAGGATGTACTTCGCTGACAAACCAGTCGTCAATCACCTGGGCAGGGTCTTCAATGCCTTCTGCTGTTGCATAAGCGGTCAGCAAATCGACGAAATCATCAGAAAGCTCAACCTTCATAAAGGTATAAGCAGTCTCGCTATCTGCATCCACAGTGATGGTAGGATCCTTAGGAATGGTCTTGCCGGGAATCAAATCCTTGTTGTTAAGATCTGCATCCCACTTCTCCTCAGTCAAGGTAATGTCAACATTACCAACGGTGAATTCGTTGGTCTTTGTCTCGGTATCAGTGAAGTATGCCAGAGAGGAGCTGACAACTGCCACTGCTGCCAAAGAAGCGGCCAGTGCGACAGAGAGGATCTTCTTCTTTGCGTTCATAATCGAACCTTCCTTTCAATTTTCGCTTTTGCGATATTTTCGCCGGTTTTTTACCGGTGTTTAATGTGGTTAGAATTACTTAGTTGCTTCTGCCCAAGCAGCTTCCGGAGTGGAAATGCCTTGCTGCTGCACTGCATAGGCGGTGAAGGTCAAAGTGAAGTTTTCAGTAATCTGGTCGATTTCATCTTTCGTCAAAGTGCCGCTAACGGTAACTTTATCGCCGTCCAAAACAGAGTATGTTGCACCAGTCTTAGCAGTATCAGCATCAACCACGCGATAATAGACATTCTCTTCACCGGGTACAATAGCCCAGCCTTCAGCGATAGCGTAGTTAATCTTTCTCGCATCGCCATCCTTGTAAGCAGGCCAGTTTGCAGACTCCTCGACTTTAACAAACAGCCAGCAAGCTTCGGAACCAGCTTCTACCGTAACTTTAGGATCCTTGTTGATGTCTTCGCCAGGAATAACTTTGTAATCAGTACCAGTGGTTTCCGTCAAGTCAATGTTGACATCACCGACTGTGAAGGTGTTGACTTTAGACTCAGTTTTATCGGTCAACCAAGCCAACGTACCTCCGATTGCGAAACAGGCTACCAGTGCTACTGCGACGACAGAAATGAAAAGCTTCTTTTTCATTTTTCTGCCTCCTTTCCCTTTTTTAAAATTTTTTTAAAATAACGCCTATTTTTCAGGCGGTATTTCCTTACCGGATGGTTTCGACTTTTTCTCATCCGGGGAGTCTTTCATCCACCGGATGAAATCGGGCAGGAATAACAACAACAGGAACACAGCCCCCAAGGCAATAGCAATATATGTCCCCGGCGGGCTTTGGATATAATTGGCCGCATAACCCAAATAGGGGATGGAAAATACCGGAACACCAATCAGATTTTTAAAATGCACGGGGCTTCCATCCATACTCTCATTTGCATCGCCCTTGGTATAGAAATACTGGTTTTCTTCATCGATCTCCACTACGCGGTGCGTGGCGACCACCAGATCTTCATTCAATACAAAAGTGATGGGTTGTCCCACAGTAACATCCTGTGGATCAACAGACTTCACGTAGATCAACGATCCCACCGGATAGGTAGGCTCCATACTGCCGGAAAGCACAGTATATGGCTCTAACCCCACCAACCGAACACCTACCAATAGAATGGCTACTACTACAAACAATGCCACTATCGCACCGGTGACAATATTCCAAATCAATTTAAATTTTTTTGATACCGTCATGCTGGGACCCTTTCTTTAAAATTTACGTGACAAATCATACTTCCCGCTCTAGTTGGGCATACTATTCTCAACTTTTATTTGTGATAGTTTTAAGCGAAAATTTCTGCTTCATTAAAGAAAATATGATAAAATTTTTAGTCTGCGTCCTTACCCCTTCACAATGCCTATTTTTCGTAGAGTTATGCAATTCCAGAAAGCTAAAATACTACTTTACGCAATTAATTGTAGCATAATGCACTGGTAAAAGCAATAGCCAACCTGAAAATTTCTATGGAATAAATATGGTAATAATTTCTAAAAAATAAAAAAGGACGCTCAAAATGACATTTAAGTGGAATAAACCGTCACTTTCGCCGTCAGTACTTAAGAATTAATTAATTGTACAAACAACGAGTGGGAGGAATCATTGTAATGGCTAAAAAAGGTACCAATATTTACAAAAGAAAAGATGGACGCTGGGAAGCACGTTATATTAAAGGATATAACCTATCTGGGAAAACAAAATATGGATATGTTTATGGAAAGACCTATAAGGAAGCACGTGAAAAGCAGCTGCAAGCCCAGATTGCCAATTCCAGTAGCCAAATGGAGTGCACGCAAGATAAAAAATGTTTTGCAGAGTATTGTCAGGAGTGGCTACTTCTAAATCGAAGCCGTGTAAAACGCTCAACTTATGTAAAATACCACAATATTGTAAATAACCATATTATCCCCAGACTGGGACAACGTATGCCGCAGTCTTTAGATACGGTCATTCTTGAGACCTTTAGCAATACACTATTAAAAGGAGGTTCCCTATGCGGCAACAAGCCACTTTCAGCTAAAACAGTACGTGATATCCTGACAGTGCTTCATTCTATTTTAAGATATACGAACAAACAGTCGGGTAACAGTATGGGAAATGTTGAATTCATCTATCCAAAGGAAAAGAAAAAGGAGATGAGAGTACTTTCTAGAGAAGAGCAAAGTCAATTGGTGCAGTATTTACTTTTGGACATGGACGCCTGCAAATTTGGAATTCTGTTAGCTTTAATGACAGGTCTAAGAATCGGTGAAATCTGTGCATTGCGATGGGAAAACATTTCATTGATGGACCAAAGTATTTATGTTGGAAACACCATGCAACGATTACAGGTATTAAATCCATTAGGGGGCAGCAAAACACAGGTAATCGTAGATGACCCTAAAAGTGATACTTCCAGACGGGTGATTCCTTTGACCAAACAAGCAATGGAGTTATGTGAGAAGATGAATCCAAAATGTCCCGCTGCATTTGTACTAACGGGGCAGAGCCATCACTTTATGGAACCTAGGACCCTTCAGTATCGTTTGGCAAAATACGCGGCAGAGTGTGGACTGGATGATTTAAATTTTCATGCTCTACGCCATACATTTGCTACCAGATGTGTAGAGGTAAATTTCGAGATCAAAACATTGAGTGAAATTCTCGGTCACTCTTCTGTGCAGGTAACGTTGGATCGATATGTCCATTCGTCTATGGAGCTTAAGCGGGAGAACATGAGCAAGCTTCCAGCAATCGGATTTTAAAAATACGCCGTCACATTTTCCCGTCAGTCGCTTATTTTTTCCAGGTTTTACGGGAACTATGAGATGATTTTGATTGATTGCATAACTCTATGAAATAATTTTTCTAAAAATAAAAATATCCCCGTCTGTTCGCAGTATACAACCACTATGAACAGACGGGGATTCTTTTTATCCGTAACGAACTTCAATTAGGATATTTTTTGCTAACAAAATTGAACACACCCTCAACACAACTCAATAACAAAAAATATGGCTTGCAGATTTTCAACTGAATGAAAGTTAAAAAACATCATTCCAAATTTTAAATCCGCAAGCCATATTCAAGCGATATACAATTTATCAGAATGGTCTCTCGATAAAACCAGTTATCTGCTCTTTCTGCTTTGATTGAGAATCCAATTATCCAATCGTAACAGTATTACCATTTAGTGTATTCAGAGCAGCATACTCCTCTGCTGTCAACACATTTTCCCAGTCACTAGAAACCTTAATTGCACACTCGCCAGTGCCAATGAAGGTATTGCCAGTGATCTTCACCTGAGAAGCATCATGTTCTCCGGCAGCCCAGGAAGCAGAGGTTAAATTGATACCACGTTTTCCGGAAGTAAGAATAAAGGTATTGTTCTCCAAAACGACGGGGCCATTTTCAGAGTAAATATTGATGCCATTGCCAGCGCCATTTTCCGGTGTGTTGGTAAAATCAAAGGTAGAATTCTTGATGGTAAAATTCCCAGCGCTTATATTACTGTTTTCACCCATTTCGAAAGTACAGCCATCAAACACCAAGCCGTTAAGCACCGTACTGTTAAAGCATCCCAAGGTAGGTCTGCCATCAACGCCCGTAAACTTGGTATTCTTAATAATACCTGTGGTTACATGCTGGGCAAAAATTCCATAACCATCCGTAGCAATTACACAGCCATCCAAATCCACCTCACCAGCTTCAATCACACTAGGCGAAGCATCAAAAGCTGTTTCCGTGTCATAAGGAGCGGTAAACACCGTGTCTTTGGCAGTAAGTTTTCCAGTTCCCACATTGACTAGCAAGCCATAAGGTTGTGCTGTTTGTGTGGTACGGGTAATATTGCAGTTTTCCAGAGTTAGATTCTTATTATTAGCACTAATAGGGGCAGGTTGCTCTGTCGATGACACAGCAATATTTTGATTGATGCCTTTTAGTACCACATTATCTGCTGTCACTGTGATCTTGTCTGTAAATACAGCACCATTACCCTCTATAGTAACAGCTTTTTCCACCGTAATGGGTTCCTCTACTTTCATATCCGATGACAGAGAGATGATATCCCCATCTTCTGCATTGGTAAGAGCGTCTTTCAGAGCTGCAGTATCTTCAACCTCAAAATCAGCAAAGTAGGCGTCCTCGTCGTAATTGTTATTACCAAAGCCGTCCTCTTCGACCGTAGCCTGAGTAGCTGAAAAATGAATATCTGCTGTTAGAGAGCCATTCATATATTCATTTCCTGCGTCTGCATACATACCATACTCAATAAGGTACCAGTTACGCCATTTAGATTCCGCAGTACCCTCATTTTGGCCCTCAAGAACGATATTGAGGTTATCTTCCCAATCCTCCAGCTCGCTCATGCAGGTAACAGTAGAGTTGCTGCTATAGATCGGGCCTTGGGTAGGCTTAGTTCCAATCATTTCTCCATAGCTTTTTCCGGTTCCAGTTGTTACATTAAACCACAAAGCTTTAGACAAACCTGAATCTTCTGTCACATCAAAGCTCAGCTTTACCTTGCTGGCCAGACTTCCCATGTTGTCCACTCGGACCAGAAGTGCGTCACTTTGACCCGGCTCCCAATTTTGTGCCGACATCTTTCCAGTTCCCGGCCACTCGTTCATTCCAACCTGGACAAACTGGTTTGCTTTTGTGTCCCATTTGAACCAGTACAGGTCCACTTTTAAATCACCTGCCTGGATTGTGTTGCCGGTATTGGATACGCTATCTGTAAACCAAGCAAATGTACTGCCGGCCAGAAGCAATACACTGAGCAAGAGACACAAACCACTTGCCAGCAACGACCTTTTTTGGCTTTTCATTTTGACTTCCTCCTTGGAATATATTTTCCTACTCCCGCCTTTTATCGTTTATAATAAAGCCGAGAGTTTTCTATCAATTTGTTATGGCAGATAATACAGGGTATTTGCATAATTGGACCATGTTGCATCGGTAGCCCAAGGATAAATAGTGACCTGAGTTAAAGTTACCTCCTGACCATTCACCTTAGTACCTGTCAGAGAAAGGCTCTTTGCCCCTTTATCCTGCAGGTAGGCAATTCCTATAACGGTTTCTTCTTTACTATCTGGCGAAGTATAAGAATTACTGATCTCTTTGGAAGTACCATTTACATTATTATTTTTTACGGTAACATCTGCTCCCGTCATCAGCACAATACTTCTGTCAACATCATTAAAAGTATTGTCCTCAATAGTGATCGTTCCTCCAGTTACTAAATCAGAATCACTGTTATAGTCATAGAACTCTACACCAATTTTGCCACCAGTAAAGGTGTTACCCTTTATTGCCGCTGTACCGGAAACACCTTTTCCAAGGTACAGGGCGCGCTGTCCTACATTTTTAAAGGTATTGCCTTCAATGGTCAGATCAGCAATAGAGGTATCGGCACTCTCTGCCAAGTATACCGGATAATCATATCCATCAAAGGTACAACCTGTAATCACCAATTCTTCCGGAATGATTGTAGATGCTGCACGAACAGCTGTAGTATTGGTATTTCCTTTGCCCTCAAAGGAAATATTTTCAATCTTTGCGCCATCGTTATTCACTGCTATGCCGTAATTGGCTTTAGTTTGAATGACTGTACCTTCTTCACCGATAAGTTCTACCTTTTTGCTTAAGGTCAAAGTGGTATCAAGCACGTAAGTGCCCTTACCCACCAGTACGGTAGCTCCTGCCGGAGCGTCTTTGACTGCTTCCTGCAAAGCCTGTCCATTTTCCTCTCCGGTTTGCTTATCATTATAGATTACATTTATGGGGAACTGGGCATCTTGATCATAATCGGTCTTGCCGAAACCATCGGCTTCCACCGCTGCCTGAGTAGCATTTATAACAAAATTCAACCCGAAAGTTTTGTTTTGATACTCAATCCCAGCATCCGTGTACATGCCATATTCTAACAGATAATATGCATATATTTCCCCTTCGGTCTCTAGGACAAGAGGATTCTCTTCTTTACTAATTTCTGTCATAGATGTAACAGACGCATCATTCTTTGATGGACGATTCGCACTGTCAGCATATTGAAGTTTGCTCTCTACATCGGTGCGATCTATCGCTGCCTGACTGGAAGTAAAGGGGGTCAGTTTATACCACAAGGCCTCAGCTAGACCACCTTCTTCTCCACCTTCAGTAATGCTAAACGAAACATCCACTTTTGCTGCCAAATCATTATGATAATTGCTAATACCAATTACCACTGCGTTCCATTGACCCGGTTCCCAATTTTCTTCCTGAATCAGTGTGTCACGACTTAGATTATGTACAGCAGTCCATTTTCCCTCATCATACCGGTTACCGAAAAAACGAACATCAAAACTACCTGTCTGAATGGTATTTCCTTCATTGGATACACTATCCGTAAACCAGGCGAAGGTGCTCCCTGCCAGCAGCATCGCACTCACAAGCAACGATGTCCCACTGAGAAGCAACATCTTTTTTATGCCTTTCATATGAATTTGCCTCCCTATATGTATTCTTTTCTTTTCGGGGACCAAAAGGCATAAAACCACATTTATGCCCTTTGGTCCCCGCTCTCACTTTTTATAGCGAGAGCGGAGAAACAAATTATAAAAACTGATTATTCCGCTGTATACAAAACAGTGCCGTCAGCCTTACCGATAATATCGCCGGAGGTACCCTCTACGCCACCTTCCAGAAGCGAAACACTTCCGGTATTGGTGTTATCCAGCAAATACAGGGTAGAACCTGTGCTGCTGTTGCGGCCAATAATTCCACCGACATTTTCCAAACCTGCAATGTTGCCGTTATTTGTGCAGTTGATAATAGCCTTTTTCAATGCAGCATCATATCCATGGGTCTGTCCTACGATGCCACCCACGTCACGGCCAGAAGCAGTGATATTGCCATTATTTACACAGCCATATACGGAAGCAGAATAAGGACGAAGAATATCAGGATAGGCTCCACTGGAACCACCATACAGCTGGGAGGTGATGCCGCCTACCACTAAACTGCCGGAAGGAGTTCCCTCGTAAGTAATATCGCCATTATTGGTGCAGTTGATTACCAAACCGGTTCCTCTTGTGCCAGAAACAATGCCTGCAATAAAATAAGCGTCTCCTGTTGCCACAATATCTGCGTTGTTAGTTACGTTGATCACATATGCAGTGTTCTGTCCTGCACCCAAGGGGGAAACAGCACCCGCTGCATCACTGTATATGGTACCGCTCTCAATCGTGAGGTTGATTACCGCACCACTGGTAATAATATAATTTTTGCCGTTGATCTCATAGCAATAGGGGCTTGCCAGCTCCTCGGGGGTTGTTGCTTCGTAAATTTCGCTGTTGTTGCCTCCATTAAGGCCTGAAAACAATCCTACATTATTGCCCAAGCCTTCGCCCTCAGAAGTAAAGTTAACATTTTTCAGGCTATAGCCGTTTCCATCCAGCAAACCACGGAAGCTGCCCAGATTTTTGATAGGCTCATCTTCCATATCAATATCTTGAGTCAACTGGAACACACGGTTATAAAAATAATCCTCGCCGTCTTCTTCTCCGAAGCCTTTATATCCAATATTCAGTAGGTCTTCCTTAGTGCTAACCAGATACGGGGATTCCGCTGTGCCAAAACCACCAGAGAAGTTTCCATCTCCCGTTTCATAAGGAGCATCCTTATCATAATCGGAGCTTCCAAAACCATCCTTCTCTTCTGTGTACTGGCCGGCAATTACCTTTACATCCATTGCGAAAGAGCTGTTTTGATAGTCATTTCCAGCAGATTCTGCCATATGTACTGCCAGAGCAAAATACTCTGTCTCTCCAGCAGAAAGATGACCCTGCGGTGCAGCACTAATCTGACCATCTACAATGTAGTCAGCTACAACATTTGCATCGCTTTTAATCTCATCCTAGGACTTTACTGCGCCATACTGTGCACCGTCCACTACGACAAATTGCAATGCTTCGGCAAGGCCGTCCTCCAGAATATCCAAACGGATATTATACTTTAGGGAAAGGGTTCCCTTGTTTTCCACTGCCAAGTATACAACTTGTGTCATGCCGGGTTCCCAATTGTAACCATTTCCGCCTTCAGCCTCATTAAAAATGTCACCGCTGCCTTCATCAATGCTCTGGTAGCCTTTGCCATCGCCCTTATCCATCAGCAGATCCACTTTTAATGTTCCTGCCTCCACACGGTTCCCAGTGTTAGTGACACTATCAGTGAACCAAGCGAAAGTGCTTCCTGCCAGTAATGCCGCACTGAGCAGGAGAGATGCGCCACTGGCCAGCAGCGACTTCTTCTTGCTTTTCATTTTGAAGTTCCTCCTTAATTTTTTTCCCTTTTGGCCCCTGCTTCCACTTTTGGTGGAAGCAGGAATTTTTTATTCAGGAATTACCGTGTACCAAATATCGCCATTATCCTTTTCTTCAGATACTA
This sequence comes from uncultured Clostridia bacterium, assembly GCA_944384915.1. Taxonomy (GTDB): domain Bacteria; phylum Bacillota; class Clostridia; order Oscillospirales; family Acutalibacteraceae; genus Heritagella_A. Next base: position 28,320 of record CALWVH010000043.1, read on the forward strand.
CTTTGTATCCGTCAGCTACAAAATTGGCTTTTGGATTTTCCGTAATACTGTTGGAAGGATCAAAATTGACAAAAGTACCGCCATAAACTTTAATAGACGCATTAGAATTATCCATCAAATTCAGCAGCCAATAAGTATCATTCCAATCTGTCAATGCTTCAAAATGTCCACCGTATATTTCTACTTGGGCGTTATCCTCAGCCTGTACGCAGGTTAAACCTCCAATAAAAGTTCCATCTTTAATTATCAGTTTCGAGTTTCCTGCCACAGTCATTAGATAACCTATTTCCGATTCAAAAGTCTGGATCAGCTTTCCGCTTCCCTGGACTGTAACCTGTGCACTATCACTTAAATTAAGAATCCCTTTGTCAAAGACAGTGATTTCCGTATTATCCTCCAGGTTTAAGATGGAAGATGTTTCCCCTGTAATATTTATCTCATCTGTCCAGTCAAACTTACCATTAGCAACCACACTTCCGCCATTTTCCAGCTGCTCTACCAAATCAGCGTTATTATGTACAGGATAAGCGGCATTTGCGTCATAATCACTACTACCAAATCCATCGGTCTCTTTATTCTGCTGTTTTGCTCTCAGGAATAAATCAAAGGAAATTTGTGCCCCCTGATAATCATTAGAAGCGGACTCTTGCATCTTAAGGACAACAGAAAAATTATATAGACCATCCTGAGGGTCAAAATTTCCATTTTTCAGAGCTACGTTTTCCAACTGCGAAAGGGTACCCTTGTAGTTTTGGGCAGTAAGAGCCTCTTTTCCAGCATCCACCGGAATGACATAAACATCTAACACATCTGCTAATTGTGCCCCGTTGGTCCCGTTTGTGCATTTGATGTTTTGAAACACCAATTCCCATTTTTCAGCTAAGGTTCCAGTATTTCTTACCTTAAAATCATAACCAAAACTGTATCCAGGCTCCCATAACTGATCTTCAGTAAACAATGCTCCCGCTTGTTGGGAATCAGAAGGAACATCTTTAAATTCACCATTACTAGTAAGATCCCGGTACTGGAAATCAATTTGCAGCGTACCTGCCTGAATGGTATTTCCAGTGTTAGTTACACTATCTGTAAACCATGCAAAGGTACTTCCTGCAAGCAAAGCCGCACTAAGTAAAAGGGATACGCCGCTGGCCAACAACGATTTCTTAGTTTGTTTCATCTTGTTTTCTCTCCTTATTTTTTAGAGGTCAAAGTAAAAATTGTCAGCTTAAAATCTTAACAATCATTTCTTTGTACCATCGTAATTTACATTTGCACCATCTATGACATAACTCGTATTTTTCTCTGTAAAATTCAAGCCGTCATCATATCGAGAGTCTATTTTTACAGGAGTCACCTTATTACCTGTCATACTTACATTTTCCAATGTAACATTTAACATCTTTCCAGGATAATTTTTTTGATAGCAGCCATACAGAGAAATGATTTCCTGTTTATAGGACGCTTCCTGACAATCCAAATTAAAATTACAATCCTGAATGCTAATATTACCGTATAAATAGTTACTTTCTGAATTAATTAAGCAAGTTGTATAATGGATGTGGCCATAAGGATCTGTCAAAGCCTCTCCATTTTCGTCGTACATTTTATAGGTTCCAGTAAATGTACAATTCTCAAATTGCACATTAATTTCAGATGCACCATTCATACCACTAAACTTAACCCCTGCATTGGTAAAGGTACAATTCTTAAAAATCAAAGTTACTGCTGTAGATTCCCCATTAGCGCGAACTTTGATGGCATCATCACCGTGGCCAATAAAATCTACATTTTCAAAAGTTAATGATGAACCGTACTCTACATCCACCAGCGTCAAGTCGCTTTCATTATATAGCGTACCATTCTTGACAGTAGCAGTGGTACCTTCCTTCACAGACAAGCCACTGCCGCTACCTTTGGCAGGACGAATAAATTTATTTCCGTTTAAGTCTAAAGTCTTTCCATCCGGAATTAAAAAGGTATCATTTCCGTTTTTATCATCAAAAACGGAATCATTCATATCGATATCGCTCCCTGCTACCACAACGGAAACATTGGGGTCGTTTAACTTATCAACAATTTCTTTTCCAAATGCAGCATCCGCATCAGCAGCTGCATCATACTGGTCATTGCCAAATCCGTCCTGCTCGCTGGTATACTGGGTAGCCTTCAACGTAATATCAAAAGTACCGGTTCCTTCAAACAGAGAAAGGCTCTGGTAATCATTGCTGGCTCCTTCTTGCATATGCAGAATCACAGCTGCATAGTCGGCCTCTTCTGCCTCGATATGCCCTTTAGCCGCGATATTATCCTCTCCCAGTACCTCGGATAATGTACCAATCCGGGTATATTCGGTTAAATCGCTCATATTATCGGCCAGGTCTTCTACTTTAATTTCGGTATTGCTAGCCATATAATAGACATCGATTACATCTGCCAACTTGGTCAGTTGGCCATCCGCTGTCAATTTCAGCTCGTACTTCAAGGCCAGGCTTCCTTCATTGCCAACCTTAAACGCTTCTGAAACTGAATACCCCGGTTCCCAAAGAGTATAGTTAAAAATAGGGTCATTGTTTTCTACAGTATTGTAGGAGTTAGTTTCTTTATCCAGCTTTTCAAAGGTTACCTCTAAAGTACCTGCTTCAATAGTGTTCCCTGTGTTAGTTACACTGTCGGTAAACCAAGCAAAGGTGCTTCCTGCAAGTAAAGCCACGCTAACCAAAAGGGAAGCGCCACTAGCTAACAGGGATTTTTGGGTACGCTTCATTTTGTTTCCTCCTTAATTATGGTATTTTAATATTGACGAACACTCAAAAAGAGCATTCCTTCCTCAACAGTTTGTTTATACATCTGACTGTAACACATTAAAATACAAATTATAAGAAATATGTAAGCAACATACAGTATTAACACTTTGTAAAAAGGCACCGCTTATCATATCTTAAACAAGTCCCCAAAATAGAGCTGGAAACAAACTACCCCAAAATCATTTAGTTATATCTTATCACAACACCGTATGTTTTTCAACCAGCTTTTTCCTTATTTATATCAAATAAATTCAAATTATTTTTACATATAATACCAAATTCAACCAAAAAAAGGCTACTTATATTAAAACAGCAAAGTCAAAACCTCCGGCTAAGCCGGAGGCTTGATTAGCCCTAGAAGGGCATTTTACAGACAATACCCCTAAAGGGGGCCTGAAAAGGTCTGCCACCTGCATTATTTTCTCAGGCCACCCCTTAAGG
>CALWVH010000044.1 GCA_944384915.1 uncultured Clostridia bacterium
CAGACCTTGCAGCAGGAAATCAAAGTACAGGAACGACAGATTGAAAATTTGGAGCAGTTCATCCAGCGGGTACACAAATACGAGGATTTGCAGGAAATGACCCCCTACGCCCTGCGGGAACTTGTCAAGGGCATCTACATCGAAGCGCCTGACAAGAGCAGCGGGAAGCGCAGACAGGGTATCCGCATCTCCTATGACCTTGTGGGCTTTATCCCCGTGGACGAACTGATGAAACAGGAAACGGCATGACCGAAGCCATGCCGTTCCTGCAAAAAGCAATATTACTTTCTTATGACCCCCGCCCATTTGCCAGGGGGTTTTTATTTTTGAGTTTATAGAGTGGAAACCCCTTCTTTGAGAACGCAGCCAAAGAAATGTTCTTCAATAGGGAGTCCAGAGAGGACCCGGACAATTTGTCGGGCAGCATACTCTCCCATTTCTTCCAATGGCATATCCAAGCAGGTCACAGTAGGATAAATCAGGCTGAACATTCCAGAAGCAGCCAGACAGATATGCCGGACGGGAAAGGGAATGGAAAACTGCTTTTCCAAAATCACACATTGAGCCATCCATCCCACCCGTGGATTGGGCGTAATGATCGCATCAAAAGGTTTGGAGTCAATGGCTTCTCGGAACTGGCGGCAAAGATCCTGTACAGAAGCACCCTCCGCCTGAAAAATACAACGTGTCAATTCTGCTTCCGGATATTCCCGCTCTAAGGTCCGGGAAAATAGTCCCCATTTTCGAGAAAATAGTGCTTCTCCCCGCTGCATCGAGAAAAAGCATAGACGCCGAAACTCTTTTTTCCTGCACAAAGATACGGCTTGAGAAATGCCGTCTTCCAGCAAAGTATGTTCCTGATCGGGGCTGCACCATACGCCGCTTTCATCTACCAAAAAGAAGGGGATTTTTTCTTCCTGCAGCATTTTCATTGTAGAATCTTCCATCTCATAAAAGAGGAACAACAGTCCATCTACCCGTGAGCTTCGATAATACCGGACATATTCATGTTGATCTTTTGTTTCCGCGTCATCATTTAAAAGTGTGATGGAATATCCGGCGGAATCCAAAAAATCCTTTACCCCTCGCAGCACATGGCTAAACCCTATGCTCAGATTATTTCTGCCCGAAATCACCCCAATGGACATAGCTCGACTTGTACGCATACTACGGGCTGTAGAATTCGGCACATAATTTAATTTTCGAGCGGTTTCCAACACCATTTTCCGGGTAGCTTCGCTGATCTTTTTGCCCTCTTTATTATTGATTACATAAGAAACGGTAGCCTGAGAGATCCCACAGGCATTGGCAATATCCTTAGCCGTCACACTTTTTTTTCGGGGTACACTCATAACGAAAGCTCCTTCGACTATACAGCTAATCTGAACAGCAAATGGTGAATCGTTTCACCTGGCAAAAAATATATTAACCTATAAAATACAGAGGTAAAAATAGAAAGGGTAAGAAGAACCCTACGGCTGTGTCACGAATATAATGTGCTCCTCCCACTACTCGAGATACTGCCACAACCAGTGCTAGAATCATAAGCACCGTTCCCAACCAAGGGGAAATCTGGTAAAAAGCCAACGCAATGGCTGAGGCACTGGCGGTATGACGGCTGGGAAAGCTCTTTCCTTTTCCCGGTTGGGCAGAAAGAAAAGGGGTATACTCCAACTGATCGTAGGGCCGCGGAAAATTCAGCCACTTACGCAAAAGCGTCACCAACAAAAAAGTAAGAGCTGGGACTGCCAGAAAGCGCCATTTCAGCCAGTGGTCCGTCCAAAAAAGCAGGATAACTAAAACTCCATAAGCTACAGCGATCCCTACAGGGAGCAGACGAAACAGCCATCCAAAAATTTTTGCGCGCCGGGGCGTATGGCTGAGCCATCGGGTACAAGCCTCATACTCTTTCGCCGTCACAGGGAAAATTCCTCCGGGTCAAATTTGGGCAGGGGGGGCAGATTTTGCGGGCTGCGCTTTAGGGGATCATAATCGAACTGGCGGCACGCTGCCTCTTCCCCAGGATTTTGGCGGATAGCGCAAAGAACCGGTTCTCCTTCTCCTGCACTGTTATGGGTACAGTATTGACAGTTGGGCTTAACAGAATTTCCAAAGAGCTTTTCTTTTTTTGACCTATGTCCAAACAAATTGATCATGCCTTTCCTGATTTCAGAAGTCTCCGCTGTTTTCTATGGCAGAAAACAGCGGAGTACTTTTTTAGTATATCACATTGATTTTAAAAATTCCAGACGAATAGAAGGCTTTTCCACCCTGTCCCGCTTATGATACTGTTCCCCATTTTTTCAAATGATGAGAGATATAGAAATACGCCGGGATCAGGAACATGTCTGCCATAATCCACGCGATAGGGCTAGCGAAGCAAGCGGCAATAAATCCAAAAGCAGGCACCAGGAACAGACCGGTAAGTCCTCGAGCCACCATTTCACACACACCGGCAAATACTGCCATTTTGCTGTAGCCCATGCCCTGGATCAACAACCGGAAAACATTTACCGCTGCCAGTGGGATAAAGAACACAGCGCTAATCATCATGAACTCATAGCCGCTGTCGATAATCTGGGTCTCAGCGGCATCTACAAATAGAGTAATCAGGGGCTTACCAAAGAAATACAGCACCACTAACGCCACAATAGAATACACACTGCCGATAATCATGCCCGCCCGCAGACCGGGAGAAAGGCGTTCGATCTTTCGGGCGCCAATATTTTGTCCGCCATAAGTAGACATGGAGATGCCCATAGCGTCAAAAGCACAGGCAAAAAAGCTATACAGCCGGTTAGCCGCCGTTACAGAGGCCACCACCAAAGAGCCTAGGCCATTCACAGAGATTTGCAGCAAAATACTGCCGATGGCAGTGATAGAACTTTGCAGCCCCATAGGTACTCCTACAGAACACAGCCCCATGGCGTAGCCCTTATCAAACTTCAAGTCATGGCGAGAAATATGTAACATGGGGAATTTCTTTACAATAAAGAGGAAGCAGGCAATGCCAGAAAGAATCTGGGCCAACACAGTAGCCACGGCTGCTCCCGCTACCCCCATGGGGATCACCAGAACTAACAGAAGATCAAACCCTATGTTAAGAAAAGATGCAATCACCAAAAAGATCACCGGGGTACGGCTGTCTCCCAGCGCCCGGAGAAGAGCTGCCTGTATATTATATAGAAAGATAGCGGGAATCCCGGCGAAGATCACCACAATATACCAGTAAGCCTCCTCAATAATATCCGAGGGGGTATTCATCCATTCCAGCATGGGGCGGCAAAGCACCACGGTGAGCACGGTAAACACCACCGAAGCCCCGACGGTGAGCCAGACGATATTGCCCACATATCGATGCAGGGCCTCAAAATTTTTGGCGCCAAACTGTTGAGAAACAGGGATCGCAAACCCGCTGCACAGACCCAGGCAAAAACCGATAATGAGAAAATTGATAGAGCCAGTAGAGCCTACCGCTGCCAGCGCTTCTTTTCCTAGGAACTTTCCTACAATAATCGTATCTACCATAGAATAAAACTGCTGGAACAGGTTTCCGAACATCAGCGGAACTGTAAAGCGCAGAATGAGGCCAAACGGCGACCCATGGGTCATATCTTTTGTCATAAGCACCCTCCCATTTTCTAAAAGACAGTTTGACAATAACTCTTATAAACAGACTTCATCATAGCACAGAACCTATAAAACAGCAATTCTCATTTGGGAGATTCCAACTAGATTCCCTCCCTGGTTTTTGGGCACAACTACAAAGGGATAAGGAAATCTTTCAAAAAAGCATTTTACTTAGTTTTTACAAAACTTCGCTTTTTGACTTTACACACCCAAGATATACTACTGTCAGACCTAGAAGAAAAGAAACCAATCGAGTGATTGAAAGGAAGACAACACATGAAAATCAAAAAAGTATTGACTGCATTTTTGGCTTTGGCTATGACTGCTGCTGTTATGACTGGTTGCCAGAGCAACGAGTCCACCAGCTCCGCTGGCACTGATTCCTCCACCACCAGCACTTCTGAGAGCAGCACCGAGAGCAAGACTGAGAGCACTGCTTCCCTGAGCGGTACAGTTGCTACCAACGGCTCCACCTCTATGGCAGACGTGATCGGCGCTCTCAGCGAGCAGTTCATGAATGATAACAGCGGCGTGAAGGTTTCCTATGACGCTACCGGTTCCGGTACCGGCATCGACGCTGCCAAGAACGGCACCTGCGACATCGGACTTTCCTCCCGCGCACTGAAAGACGAAGAGACCGCTGCCGGCCTGAAGGGCACTACCATTGCTCTGGACGGTATCGCCATTATCGTAAATGAGAACAGCAAGGTGGAAGACCTGTCTGTAGAGGAGATCGCTCAGATCTACACTGGTGAAATCACCGATTGGAGCAAGGTTGGCGGCGACGCCGGCACCATCGCTTGCATCGGCCGTGAAGCTAGCTCCGGTACCCGCGACGGCTTTGAGACCATCACCGATACCAAAGACAAGTGCAAGCTGAGCCAGGAGCTCACCTCTACCGGCGCTGTCATCGAAGCTGTAAAGAACAACCCCGGCGCTATTGGATACGCTTCCCTCTCCGCTGTTGCTAACGCAGAAGGCGTAAAGGCTATCACTGTAGAAGGCGTTGCCTGCTCCGAGGAGACCGTGAAAGACGGTTCCTACAAGATTCAGCGTCCCTTCGTTCTGGTAACCAAAGACGGTGCTGAGCTCAGCGAAGCTGCCCAGGCATTCTTCGACTTCGCTACCTCCGCTGATGCATCTGCCCTGATCTCCAAGGCTGGCGCTGTGCCCACCGCTGAATAATCCTCCGCAAACTGAGTTTTCAGAAAACCGTGTTTTGATTTCAGCCTCCACTGGCAGCAGTGGAGGCTATTCCCATGATGATAAGGAGCTGCATGATGGAACAGAATATATCCGTGGATTTGAATGCAACCAGTGAAAGGGAAGGAAAAAATATGAAAGACCTCTCAAAACAGGTCGAAGCAGCCAAGCTGCAAACAGAAGCGCAGGAAGCCGCTCCCCAGGCTAAGCGCCGGGGCGTAAAAGATGTCATGGAATTTGTCATGCATCTGCTCTTTTTGCTGTGCGGTATTATTGCAGTTGCTTTCGTGCTGTTTATCAGCATCTACCTGATTATCTCCGGCCTGCCCGCCATTCAGAAGATCGGCCTTTGGAATTTCCTCTTTGGACAGACCTGGGCCCCCACCAACTCGGAGAATCCCCAGTATGGTATTCTGCCCTTTATCCTTACCTCGATTTACGGTACAGCCGGCGCTCTCGTCATTGGCGTACCTGTTGGACTGCTCACTGCTATTTATCTGGCAAAGATTGCCCCTCCCAAAGTGGCAGTGGCCATCCAGACCGCAGTGGAACTGCTGGCCGGTATCCCCTCGGTGGTATACGGTCTGGTAGGTATGATCGTACTGGTGCCTATGGTACAGAACGTGTTTAAGCTGTCCTCCGGCGCAACGTTGCTGGCCGCTATCATCGTGCTGGCCATTATGATCCTACCCTCTATCATCAATGTTTCCACCACTGCCCTCAAGGCGGTGCCCAAGGAGTACGAAGAGGCTTCTCTGGCATTAGGTGCGACAAAAATCGAGACGATTTTCCGCGTGAGCCTGCCTGCTGCTAAGAGCGGTGTGGCTACCGCCATCGTACTGGGTGTGGGACGCGCCATCGGCGAAGCAATGGCTATCATCATGGTCTCCGGCAACGTGGCCAATATGCCCAGCCTGTTTGGCTCGGTGCGCTTCCTCACCACGGCTATCGCTTCTGAGATGTCCTATGCTTCTGTGGGTTCCCTCCAGCGCGAGGCCCTGTTCTCCATTGGCTTGGTATTGTTTCTGTTCATTATGCTCATCAATGTGTTCCTGAATCTGGTTATTAAAAGAAAGAAGGAGGGGGAATAAATCATGGAAAAGCTTTCCTTCCGCCGTCGTTTTTACGATAAAGGCCTGAAAACCCTCTTATATGTCTGCGCCGGACTTACCTGTGCGCTGCTTTTGTTCCTCATCGGTTACATCTTCTATCGCGGGCTGGGAAACATCACCTGGGAACTTCTTTCCAGCGAGACCAGCTACCTCAATGATACCGTCGGTATTCTTCCTAACATCCTCAACACTTTATATATCATTCTTCTTGCTATGATTATCGTGCTGCCTCTGGGCGTGGGCGCTGCCATTTATCTGACAGAATACGCCAGCAGCCGTAAAATGGTAGCTGTCATCGAATTTGCTTCTGAAACCTTGACAGGTATCCCCTCCATCATCTTCGGTCTGGTGGGTATGCTGTTCTTTATCCAGATGATGGGTCTGAAAGCTGGTATCCTGGCCGGCGGCCTGACCTTGGTCATCATGATCCTGCCCACCATTATCCGCACCACCCAGGAATCCCTGAAAACCGTGCCCAATTCCTACCGGGAGGGCGCACTGGCTCTGGGCGCCGGCAAATGGCATATGGTGCGCACGGTAGTACTGCCCAATGCCGTTGACGGTATTGTCACCGGCTGTATCCTGGCCATTGGCCGTATTGCGGGCGAATCCGCTGCTCTGCTGTTTACCGCTGGTTTCGGCCTGGTGCTCAACGGCATGTGGGAGGCCATGCAGTCCTCCTCCGCAACCCTGACAGTTGCTTTGTATGTGTACGCCAGCGAAAAAGGCGAAGTGGATGTGGCCTTTGCGATCGCCGCTATCCTCATGGTACTCACGCTGATTATCAACCTGTCCGCTAACCTGGTGGGCAAAAAACTGAAGAAATAATGGGAGAGCTTTTATGTCTACGATTATTGAAGCGAAAAACCTCAATCTCTGGTATGGCAATCATCAGGCCCTGTTTGATGTAAACGTGGAAATCCCCGCTAATAAGATCACTGCCTTGATCGGCCCTTCCGGCTGCGGTAAATCCACCTTTTTAAAGACCCTCAACCGCATGAACGACCTGGTTCCCGGCTGCCGCATTGAAGGACAGGTAAACTACGGCGGTCAGAATATCTATGATCCCACCATCGACACCACCTGGCTGCGCAAGGAAATCGGCATGGTGTTCCAGAAGGCCAACCCCTTCCCCATGTCCATCTATGACAATATCGCCTATGGCCCCCGCACCCACGGTATCCGCTCCCGCGCCCGTCTGGATGAGATCGTGGAGAAATCCCTGCGGGACGCCGCTATCTGGGACGAAGTCAAGGACCGCTTGAAGAAGAGCGCCCTGGGACTTTCCGGCGGTCAGCAGCAGCGTCTGTGCATTGCCCGCGCATTGGCAGTTGAACCTCGTGTGCTGCTCATGGACGAATCCACCTCTGCTCTGGACCCCATCTCCACCTCCAAGATCGAGGACCTTGCAATAGAGCTGAAAAACAAGTATACTGTGATCATGGTCACCCACAATATGCAGCAGGCTGCCCGTGTTTCGGACATGACCGCTTTCTTCCTCCTTGGCAAGCTCATTGAATTTGGCGAGACGGAACAGGTATTCTCCATGCCCAAGGAAAAGCAGACGGAAGATTACATCACCGGACGCTTTGGTTAATACAGGGAAGGAAGTGTTTTTATTGAGAAACAGATTTGATCGGGAGCTGGAGCTCCTCAATACCGAACTCACCGAAATGGGCGGCCTCATCGAAACCGCTATCGATCACGCGGTAAACGCCCTGTTCCAACGGGGCGGCGATATGGCTCGGGCTACTTTAGAATACGACTCCGAAGTGGACCACATGGAACAGACCATCGAGACCCGCTGCCTGCGGCTTTTGCTGCACCAGCAGCCGGTGGCCAAAGACCTGCGGGTGGTTTCCGCCGCTTTGAAAATGATCACCGATATGGAGCGTATTGGCGACCAGGCCGGCGATATTGCTGAGCTCTCTCTGCGTCTGCCGGAAAGCGTGGATTTCCAGCGGTTGGAGCATATCCGCACTATGGCAAAGGCTGCTTCTAAGATGGTGACCAACGCCATTGACGCTTTTGTAGGACGCAATCTGGAACTGGCCGAGAGCATCTCGGATGCAGACGATGAGGTGGATGCCCTGTTTGACGAAGTCCGCGACGATCTGATTGAGATCGTCCGTCAGGATTCCGGCGACGTGGCAGCTGCTATCGACCTTTTGATGGTAGCCAAGTATTTTGAGCGTATCGGCGACCATGCGGTAAACATCTCCGAATGGGTGGTATATTCCATTACCGGAGAACATAAATCTGACGAGGCTAAGGGAAAGCATCATGTTTAATGGCGGCGCTTCCCCCGGCGCTCTCCCAGACAGAAAGGAACTATCCATATGAGCCTGATCGCAGTGGTGGAGGATGACGCCAGCATCCGCAAGCTGATTTTATATGCACTGAAAAACAACGAATATGAAACCTGTGGGTTTGCGTGTGGGGCGGACTTTTTTGAGTCCGTCTCTTCCCGTATCCCTGACCTAATCTTACTGGATATTATGCTTCCTGATATGGACGGAGTGGAAATTTTACGCCGTCTGCGCAAAGGCAGCGCCACTGCCCATATCCCGGTGATGATGATTACTGCTATGGGAACAGAGTTTGACAAGGTGAACGCCTTGGATTCCGGCGCTGACGACTATATGACCAAGCCCTTTGGCGTCATGGAGATGCTCTCTCGGGTACGGGCTCTCCTGCGTCGGGCTGGACCTTTACAGCCGGATAAAAAGGATGAATCCCTTCTCTCGGAGGATGGCGTGGTAATGGACGTTCGCCGCCGGGTAGTAACGGTAGATGGACAGGAAGTAACTCTGGCCTATAAAGAATTTGAACTTCTCCACTATTTTTTACAAAACAAGGGCATTGTCCTCAGCCGGGAACAGCTGATGCAGACCGTGTGGGGATTTGATTATGAAGGTGAAAGCCGCACGGTGGATATGCACGTCAAAACCCTGCGCCAAAAGCTGGGCAGAGGCGGTGAATTGATTCAAACCGTTCGAGGCGTGGGCTACAAGTTGGAAAGCAGGGAGAAAACACTATGAAACGCCGTATTTATTGGAGTCTTTGCCTCATATCCTTGGCCGCACTGCTGCTGAGCACTGCGGCCTCTCTTTCGCTATATTACCATTTCTATGAGGAGCAGAGCCAGGGGGACCTTCGTCGTCAGGGAGAAGCCCTTTCTGCTGGCGCCATGGCCTCTGGAGATGCTGTAGAGTTCCTGCAAAACTTTACCTTTTCCGATGAAGCGGTACGCATTACCCTGCTAAACCGGGACGGTACCGTATTATTTGATTCCGAAGCAGACCCCTCCACCATGGAAAATCACCTTGGACGCCCGGAAGTACAGCAGGCTTTGAACTCCGGCAGTGGACAGGATTCCCGAATCTCTGATACCTTGGGCCTCTCCACCTTTTATTATGCCGTTACCTGTGGGGATGACATGATTCTCCGTTTGGGCCGGGATAACCAAAACCTGTTTGGGGTATTCTTGCAGATTTTCCCGCTGGATTTGCTTTCCTGCGCTGTATTATTTGTGGCTAGTCTGTTTATTGCCCGTACCGTGACCCGGCGTATCGTTACCCCTCTGACGAAAGCAGCAGATAACCTGGAATCCCTGCCGGAGGTAGGAAACTACGACGAGCTGGAACCCTTCCTCATTAAGATCCGCCGTCAAAACCGTACCATTCGCCATCAGCTCAACGAGATCCAACAGGATCGGGACACCATCACCATGATTCTGGAAAATATGCAGGAGGGTATGGTAATCCTCAACGGCGAAAAAAAGATCCTTTCTGTAAACAAGAGCGCTATGCGTTACCTCCACTCCCCCGACCACAATCCGGTAGGAAAGCCTTTGGTAGCTCTCACCCGGAATATCCCCCTCTTAGAAGCCGTTGAGAAAGCCCATGAGGGAGAATCCGATTCCGGTATTATGGAACAAGGGCCACAAAAGCTCCGGTATTTTGTCAACCCGGTGCTTTCTGGTCAGGCAGTCGGCGGCGTTATCATGTTGGTAATGGACGTCACCGAGCAATACAAGGCTCAAAAGGAGCGAGAGGATTTCTCCGCCAATGTCTCCCATGAATTAAAGACTCCCCTCACCACCATTTCCGGCTTTGCCGAGATGATGAAGAGCGGCATGGTACAGGAAAAAGAGGAAATGCAGGATTTCTCCTCCATGATCTACGTGGAGGCACGCCGGCTGCTAAGCCTCATCGACGACATTATGCGCCTGTCCCGCATTGAAGAAGGACGGGAAGAACTAAACGAGCCGGTAGCTTTGTTGCAGCTGGCCAAAGAAGCAGCGTCTCTGCTGGAAAGTGAAGCCGAGCGGCGAAATATTGAAATCCAGGTTTCCGGCGACAATGTGACGGTGCCCGGAAACTCCACCATGCTGTATGAGATGATCCGCAACCTGTGTGAAAACGCGGTAAAATACAACAAGGAAGGCGGAAAGGTGTGGGTCACCGTAAAGACCCGGCCTGACGCCTACATCGCCCTCACGGTGAAGGATACCGGTATTGGTATCCCCAAAAAGGACCATGAGCGCATCTTTGAGCGCTTCTATCGGGTGGATAAGAGCCGTTCCAAAGAGACCGGCGGCACCGGCCTGGGGCTCTCTATTGTTAAGCATATTGTAGAGCGACACCATGGGCAGATTCACCTTACCAGTGAGGAAGGCAAAGGATGCTGTATGGAAATCCTGCTGCCGGAAAAAGCTCAAACCAGATTATAAATATTGGGAGAAGGCCCTGGTTTTCCTTTGGGAAGGCCGGGGCCTTTTTATGTATTTTTATTTTGTTCTAACTGTACTATTGACATTCATACAGTTATGTAGTACAATCTAACTGTACTAATACGAATCATACAGTTAGAAAGGCGGTGGAACAATGGGCATCTTTACGTTGAACCCTGCCGGGCGGCAGCCAATTTACGAACAGCTGTACCAGTCTGTAGTAAAAATGGCGGCGCTGGGGGTGTTCGGGGAAAATGAACAGCTCCCCTCCGTGCGCAGTGTGGCCCAAGAGCTGGGAGTGAATGTGAATACCGTGCAGAAGGCCTATCAAATGCTGGAACGGGATGGCGTTATCGTTTCTTATCCCGGTAAGGGCTCCTTTATCGCTCCCGGGGAAAACGCCTTGCTCCGCCAGCAGAGAAGCGCCCGAGAAAACTTATTGGCGGCAGCCCGCGCTGCCTCAGAATGCGGGCTTTCGGAGGACGAAATCGTACAATGTGCCCGGGAAGGAGCGCAGCGGCATAAGGCCGGCAGCGCACTTTGAGAAAGGTGGGATTCCTATGATCGAGATTCAACAGCTTGTAAAACGGTTTGGTTCCAAAGTTGCCTTGGACGGTGTGACCATGCAGGTGGAAAGCGGCTCTGTGTTTGGCCTGGTAGGCTCCAACGGTGCGGGAAAATCCACCTTGCTGCGCACTCTGGCAGGCGTCTTTCGGCCCGACGGCGGCAACATTTTGATGGACGGCAAAACTCCTTACGAAAATAGTGAAGTAAAGGGACGCACCTTCTTTGTTTCTGACTATCCCTATTTTTTGCCAAAGGCTACCTTACAGGAAATGTCTCTGCTGTATCGGAGCACTTATCCCCATTGGGATAACAGCCGGTACGAATCCCTATGCCGCACCTTTGGGCTGGATGCCAAAGGCCGGCTGCAAAACTTCTCCAAGGGGATGCAGCGGCAGGCGGCATTGATTTTGGCCCTTTCCACCCAGCCGGACTACCTGCTGCTGGACGAGATTTTTGATGGGCTGGACCCGGTGGTGCGGCAGCTTCTGAAAAAGCTGCTGGCAGAGGAAGTTTCCCAGCGAGGCATGACGGTGGTCATTGCCTCCCACAACCTGCGGGAGCTGGAGGACGTATGCGATCATGTAGGGTTCCTCCATCGGGGCGGCGTACTCATGGAGCAGGAGCTGGACAGCCTGCGGTTGGGAATCCACCGTATCCAGGCGGTATTCCCCGCTCTACCCACTCCGGAGCAGATGCAAGCCCTGGACCTGGTACACTGGGAGACCAAGGGTTCTCTGGTAACTATGGTGGCCCGAGGCGAAGAAGAAGCTATCCTGGAAACCCTGGGGCAATGGAACCCCCTGTTCTGCGAATCCCTTCCCCTGACGCTGGAGGAAGTATTTATTAGTGAAATGGAGGCGGCTGGCTATGACATCGACAACATCCTTTCGTAATTTTCTGCGGGAATGGAAAGTCCTTTACGTTTGGAACCTGCGCCGCAGCCGTGGCATGAGCCTTCTGTACTTCGGTTTGCTCCTGCTGGCCGGACCGGCGCTCACCTTTTTGGTGTGCGGCGTCTCCTCATTTCCAGAGAGGATACTAGGGAACATCGTGCCTACTAACAGCGGCCTTTCCATACCTCTGACCATGATCTTTACTCTGGTGTTCGCCATCCAGCGGTTCAGCTATATGCACAACAAGCGCAGCGTGGATCTCTACCACGCCATGCCCGTGCGCCGCGGCTCTATGCTGCTGGCCTCTTGGAGCGCCTCCCTCACCGGGTTGCTGCTGCCTCTGTTGGCTGATATACTGCTGCTCCTCCTTACCAACGCTTGGTTCGCAAAGGGCGCGTGGTACAATATCCCACTGGAGAGTATTCTTTCCTATTTTGGCGGACAGATGTTTATGGCTGCGGTGTGCCTGACCTTCTGTATGCTCATGGCAGTGTGCAGCGGCACCGTGATGGATATGGTGATTTCCATCGTCCTCACCAACTGCTCTTTTCCGCTAGTCATCCTCATGGTGATGCTGCTGGGCTCCTGGCTGCTTCCAGGCTTTGACGGCAATTATTCCCTCACCCTGATTACAGCGTTGGCCCCCTTCCCGGCTATGGTGATAGCTTTTATCCTGCAGGGTGGGCTACACTTTAATTTGTTTGGAGCCTACTACAGTTTTCCTCACGATTCCCTGCCTCTGTTCTGGGGCTGGTGGGTGTTGCTGTTCGTAGTCATGCTGGTGGCTTCCTTCTGGCTCTATGTCCGCCGCAAGAGCGAAAGCGCTGAGAACGACCTGGCTTTCCCCGTTCCCAAAGTTCTGTTGCGGTTCCTGTGCTCCGCCGCTGTGGGCCTGCTGGCCGGCATGGTGTTTTTCCTCGTTAATAATGATACCGTTTCCTTCTTTATTGGTTTCCTTCTGTTCTCCATTATGGCCCATGCTGTAGCCGAAGCTCTATATTCTCGGGGACTGCGGCGTTTTGTCCGCACCCTGCCCTCCTATGGAGTCATGGTGCTGTGTGTGGTGGCGCTGTATCTCTCCGCGGCTACCGGATTTTTCGGCTATGATACCCGGGTACCCCAGAATGTGACGCAGGCTTCCATGCAGTGTTACGACCTCTCCTATCAGAGTAACGACCTGTCCCCAGAAATTAACCCCCTGACATTGCTCTCCGCTGAGAACGAGCCGCTGGCACGTCGGGATAGCGTACAGATGAAAGAGCCGGAAAACATCAAGATCATTCAGAATATCCAGCAGGAGCTGCTGCATCTGCGCAAGCCGGAAGGTTCCCCCTTATACTCCTTCTGCACCGGCGGGGTGGAGGCTGCCATCACCTATGAGACCCCCCAAGGGAATTTGGTGCGGAATTTCCGGTACTACAATACCGATACTCGGCGCCTGCATGAACTGGGACAGCAGCTGGTAAACACCTCAGAATGGAAACAGCAAAGCCTACCCTATGTCATTGATCCTCAGGGCATCCACAAACTTTATATCAACACTAACACCCCTTTGTATACTGCCGGGGAGTATGAGTACACCGAAAATTCTATCATGGAAGATGGCGAAGTTGAATACGCGGAAACCATCATCGACCCCTATCATATAGAATTCTCCCTTACAAAGGAGGAAAGTAAAACGCTGTTGGGAATGCTGCAAAAGGATATTGAAGCAGGTACCGCCTTGGAGGAAATCACCCAGTCCGACGAAAATCTGTCTATCTCACTGGATGCCTCCGCCAAATTCCGCCTCACCGAGGATAGCCCCTGGTATGAACTGGTACCTGAAAAAGTGGGAGAATGGGTCTATCAATCCGATGGCCTGAGCTTTACTGCCACACCCCGCATGGAAAACACCTACACCTATTTGCAAAAATTGATAGATTCCCGTGCTGGAGGAAACGAAAAATGAAGCGCCTGCTACTGCTGGCTTTGAGCCTGCTGTGTCTGACCGCCTGCGCCTCTCTGCCTGAGGAAACACAGGAATCTGGCAGGCCTGCCCAAATACTTCACCACGAATCCACCTCCCTGACTCTGGGCAGCGTCCAGCAGGATCTATGGGATGCGGTGAAGGAATTTCTCAGGGAAAACCCGTCCTTCCGCTCTGCTTACCGGCAAGGTACATCCTGCAAGCTTCTTTCAGGTCAAGCCGATACTGTGCGGGTGCTGTGGATGAAAAAGGGAAATGCCGAACTGATTTTGAAAATCGGCGGATCGCAATGGCGGCTAAAAATGGAGAAATCCTTTTTTCAGGATTGGGAAGTCATCTCCTTCCGCGCCAGCCCTCTCTCTTTACAGGTTACCAAAACCGCTGTTGGTTCGTAACCAGAATTATAGATGCCTCTCACTGTGGTATACTGTAGCTGAAAAAACCACAGGGGAGGCATTTTCTATGATTATTTGGACTGTCACCTGTACAATACTCATGGCTTTGGGAACGACGCTCTATTTTTATTTTCAGTATCATGACAAAAAGGCCCTTTCCCTTTTCTGGAAATCCTTTGCCAGCGGTATGATGGTACTGCTGTGCGGAGCCGGTCTCGCCTCTCAGGGCCTCCCCTTCTGGGAGTCGCTGCTATTCTGGGGCCTTGCGGCCTGCTGTGTGGCGGACTGTGTGCTGGAGCTCCACTTTATCGCAGGTATGGGGGCCTTTGGCACGGCTCATGTGCTATTTATCTTGTGGATTATTGCTGCCGCCCCGCCGGTATGGCAGAGTATCGTGATCTGGGTGGTGCTGTACAGCATTACCGGTATTCTCTACCGAAAGATTATCCCCACTCTGGGAAACAAGCTGGTGCCCTTCCTTTTGTATCCAGCCGTACTCATGGCCATGGCCGCCATGGCGCTGATGCTTCCCTTTACCGCTGGCCCCCGTTATTGGACATCGGCGGGAGGTGCGTTAGTGTTTGCCGTTTCTGACCTGCTGGTAGCCAAAGGGGTACTCGTGGGAAATTCCCGGGCATGCCAACACTTTACCCTAGCACTTTATAACGTGGCCCTTCTAGGACTATCGCTAGCAGGGTGGCTGATAGGATAGCCGCTTAAATTACAGACAGTTTATTTATCTTCGAAAATACTATTTGTTTATTTTGATTTAGATAATGAAAGGAAAGAAAATCCATGGAATCCAACGAGGCATATAGTTTTTTTAAATCGTTTTTGCAGCCTAATGAAACCTTACTATGGTGCGGCTCACCCGGCCCTGGAAAAATAAGATCCTACGGCCGGGTTCCTATCCTGTTTTCTATTGTCTGGCTGGGTTTTTCCCTTATATGGGAAGCAGCAGCTATCAGAAGCGGAGTCCTGGTTATGATTTTGTTTGGCCTTCCCTTTGTGCTCATCGGATTATCCATTACCCTAGGCGCCCCCATTAAAAATGCCAGACTCAAAGGAAAAATCTACTACGCCGTGACCGACCAGCGTTTGTTGATCCGCGAAGGGGAGAACGTAGAGATTTTCACTGCTGATAGGCTTCCTCCCATGCAAATCCGCATGAATAAAAACGGTACGGGCAGTATTTTTTTCGAGAATTCCTATTATACTTCCAGAAATGGCAATCAGTATCGCTGCCTGTGTTCTCTGCAAAACCTGCCAGACGTAGTGCAGGCACAGAACGCTTTGACCACTATGATCTCCGCCGGAAAAAATGAAAACTCCCGCATGACGGATGAAGATTTTTTATGAGCACATTCAAACCTGCCGCTATCAACCTTTTACAGCGGCAGGTCTTTATTTTGCACTTTTCCTTGAAAACATTCATGTAAGGGACAAGGATTTTCCGGTGCAAAAAAGTCAAACGACATGCTATAATACAAATATCGATTTGCTTTAGGAAAGGAAACCTATATCATGACCAAAATACTATTTGTTTGCCACGGCAATATTTGCCGCAGCCCCATGGCTGAATTTGTGATGAAAGACCTGATAAAGAAAGCTGGACTGGAATCAGAATGCCAGATTGCCTCTGCGGCTACCAGCCGGGAGGAAATAGGAAATGACATCCACCCGGGAACAAAGGGCAAGCTGCGGGAAATGGGCATCCCCTTTTCCCATCGTCGGGCGGTGCAGCTTACCGCCACAGATGGCCGGGAATATGATTATCTTATCGGAATGGACCGCTATAACCTGCGGAATATGCGTTCCATTGTCCGGGAAGAGGACTGGCATAAAATTTCTCTGCTGCTGGATTTCTGCGGAGAAAGCCGGGATGTGGCTGATCCTTGGTATACTGGAGATTTTGATGCTACTTGGGACGATATTGACCGCGGTTGCCGCGCTTTACTACAAAGGCTATTCCCTGCACATAAAGTGGTGTAAAAAAATGCCCCGTATCCTTTTGGATACAGGGCGTTTTTGCATTATATACAAATAGTATAAAATATTACCGAAACTCCTCCAGTGGGCCGGAAAATAACGCCCACCGCAGTATAGATACCGGGAATGTTGTCCGGACTTCATTATATGCTTCTGCCTGGCGGTTATAGTCGCTCTGTTGGATAGCCTGCTGAGCAGCTTGAAAATCCTGCATAAACGTCTCGTCTCCGCTGGTTTTCTCCGCCAAACCGGCCACAGAGCCACTTAGCACGCTGTTAGCATCAAATTGGTCTCCTGGGGAAGTCGCGCTGCGCAAGGATTCAATGTCATTTTTCACCTGCTGAATCAAAGATTCTTCGACTCCCTGTCCCTCGGCAAGACCCACCAGGCTGTTGGCAGCTTCAATACGGCGATCCAGTTCCTGCTGGATACCGGTATTGTAATACCGCTGAACGATCTCCCCTCTCTGTCGGGCAAAGGAAATATTCATTCCCAAAAGCACCGCCAGAATGATACACACAACCATCAGCGGGATCGCTACACTTTTTTTCTTCAACACTGCTTTCAAAAGGCCTTCCTCCTTTGGTCAGGGATCAAACATGGAATCACTGCTGCTGTGCGGCATACCCTGGGGTGGAATTGCGGATTTCCAGCAGCTTTTGTTTCAGCTCACCCTCAATACGGCCCAGCTCAGCTTCGGCCTCCCGGCGTTTCTGGCGGCCTTCCTCCTGAATATGAGCCACTTCGTCCAGAGTGGAGATAAGCTGTTCGTTGGTGTGCTTCAGAGTTTCGATGTCCACAATACCCCGCTCTGATTCCTTGGCAGCCTGGATAGAGCCCATCTTCAAGGTATCTGCATTCTTCCGGAGCAGTTCGTTAGTCATGTCGGTTACCGCACGCTGGGCTTCAATAGCCTGCGTAGAATGAGCCACACCCAAAGCCAGCACCATTTGGCTCTTCCACAAAGGAATCGTGTTGACAATCGTGGACTGAATCTTCTCCGCCATGATCTTGTCGTTATTCTGCACCAGCCGGATCTGGGGACCCATCTGGATGGAGACCATGCGGGTCAATTCCAAATCGTGGAGTTTTTTCTCAAAGCTCTGGCACATGGCATTCATATCATTGGCAGCCTGTGCATCCTCCGGCAGACCGGTACGCTTGGCTTTTTCCACCATGGGAGGCAGTACGGTATCCTCTACCTCCTTGAGCTTACGTTTGCCTGCCAGAATGTACATAGAGAGCTCTTTAAAATAGGACAGGTTCAGCTCGTACATTTTATCCAGCATGGCAATGTCCTTGAGAAGCTGGATCTGGTGGTTTTCCAGCACCGTGCAGATCTTGTCCACATTCACCTCGGCCTTATCGTACTTGGCCTTCAGGCTGGAAATCTTATTGCTGGTCTTTTTAAAGAAGCCCAAAAAGCCCTTTTCTTCTTCTTCGGCGTCAAAGCCTTTCAGCTCGGTTACCAGGCCGGTGATAGCGTCCCCGATCTCTCCCAGATCCTTGGTGCGCACATTGGCCAGCGCGGACTCTGAGAAACCGGCGATCTTCTTCTGGGCCACCGAACCGTACTGCATCACCTGAGTGGTGTTGGTAATATCGATCTTTTCGGCAAATTCTCTGACAGTTTTTTGCTCTGCTGGGGAAAGAGAGGATTCCTCCAATACTACAGGCTCTACCTCCGGCTTTTCTTTTTCAGGCTCCAAGGTCAAGGCGGGGGCGGCGGGAGCTTCCTGCTCCGGCTCCATGGTCAGCTTGATCTCTTCCATTTTCGTTCCTCCTATGATTTTTATTTTTCCATCGTGATGATATCTGGTTGATTACAACTTCAAATCTGGGGAGTCCTCCTGAGGCTTATCCTCTACCGGGATTCCCTCTTGCGCCAGCATTCCTTCTAGCACCGTGATGTCAGTGGAAATATCCATAGCCTCATCCTGGAACAAAGCGTCCAGCTGCTTTTCAAACGCCAACACAATGGTGTGCATAATGCGCTCGATCTCCTCCATGGATTGGGTGATATTCTCTCCCTCCACGTCCTGCCGGCTCATCCGGTCATAGGATTCCAGCAGCTTCAGGGTGGTAGGCAGGTAGTAATTCATAAACTTGCGGATCTGTCCCACCTTTTTAGGATGGTCACACACATAGGCAAAGATCCGGAAGGAAATCTCCTCCATACGGACAATAGCGTCGGAGATTTCTTCATCTTCAATGTTTTCATCGGCCTTTCGCAGGCGGCGCAGATAATCGGTACCCTCTTGCACCACCTGATCCACTTCCGCATTGCCGGAGGATTTCTTTACTGGCGGCTCCTGGGGCTTTTGGGGCAAGGGTTCCAGCACCCATTTTCCCCGGAAGATCAAAGAAGAAAGCCCAAACACTGCCAATACCGCAATGGCAAAGGCCAAAAAATGATACCACTGGTACAGTGGGAGAAAGAAAGCATATAACAGGCTGAAAATTCCGGTAATGTAATACCGAGCTACGCCCCGTTTTCGCACCAGCTGCATCCCCTCTGGCACAGCAGGCTGCTTTTTCTTTTTGCCATAGGGATATCCGCCAGCAGAAGGCCGCGGGCCCTGAGTGGCTCCATACTGCCTATAATAAGGGCTTTGATTTTCTTGAGGTGGTCTAGAACCGCCGGAAACAGGGTTTCCATGGGGATAACTGCCTGTCGGGGAAGGGTTTCCGCCGGATGCCGGATTTCTGCCGTTGGAAGTTGGATTAGGACCAACATTACCAGACGCCGGATTACCACCGGAGGCATGGAATGCGCCGTCTCCGCCAGTATGACGGCCATTCATAGCGTCATCCACTACCTGTTCTGCTTTACGCACGGTATCTCCTGCTATATCTACCGCCTTACGCACGGTATTCTCTACATCCTCTGCTTTTACCTGCCGCAGCATCCTATAAAGCTGAGAGGAATAAAACTCTTCTTCCCATTTTCCTTTTGGGGACTGCCTGGACATGGCCTTCCTGCCTTTCTGCGCCAATGCGCGTTGGGGTACTAGTCAAAAATAGCTTCACATTTACCACACAAAATTCCGGTTTGTGTATGTAAGTTTATTGTACGGTTTTTCAGGCTGGGTGTCAAGGAAAACCAGATTCCCTTCTTGGCGGTTTTTCCCCTTCTACAGCGAATTTCTTCCGGTTTTTTTATCCGCCTGTTTCCTGCTTGTGCACACACGTCGTTTTGCATTCCTTTTCGAGTTTTCACCTCTTCACAATTTTTTTACATTCCCCCCTCCTTGGCCCAGGACTTGACATCCGGGTAAAAGCGCGGTATCATTACAAATGCAAATCGTTTGCATTTAGGAGGTCCCTATGAAAATTTTTTCCTTAAAATCTTCCCTTCTTTCCCGAATCTTGGCTCTTTGCCTGTTGCCGGGGCTATTATTGATGGGGCTTACCGGGTGTTCTCCCAGAGAAGAAAAGGAGAATGCCTTCCAGATTGTAACATCGTTTTACCCTATGTATATTATCACCTTAAATATTACTCAAGGGATAGACGAGGTTTCTGTCTCTAACATGGCAGGACAGCAGACCGGATGCCTCCACGATTATCAACTACAAAATAAGGACATGAAAAACCTAGAGACTGCCGACGCCTTTGTTATCAATGGCGCAGGCATGGAGAGTTTTTTGGACAAAGCCATGGAACAACTGCCGGATTTGCCGGTGATTGACGCCAGTGAGGGGATCTCCCTGTTAGCAGCGGAAGAAGACCACGACCACGATCATGAGGGAGAAAGTCATGAAGAAGAGGTCAACGCCCATGTTTGGGTGAGTATCTCCAACTGTATTGAACAGGTGGAAAATGTCACCTCCGCTTTGGAAGAGCTGGACCCGGAACACGCTGCCCAATACCGGGCTAATGGGGATACCTATAAGGAAAAGCTCTCAGCCTTACGGGACGAGATGCACCGAGAGTTAGATGATCTGCCCAACAGGGATATCGTCACCTTCCACGAAGCCTTCCCCTACTTTGCTGAAGAATTTGACCTGCACATTGTGGCGGTAGTTAACCGAGAACCGGACAGCCAGCCCAGCGCTCGAGAATTGGCAGACGCCATCGGACTCATCCAGAGCACAGGGGTAAAGGCAGTATTTGCCGAGCCTCAGTATTCTGAGTCTGCTGCCCAAGTGATCTCCAATGAAAGCGGTGCTACCCTATACCTGCTGGACCCGGCTGTTACGGGAGAGGACGATCCGGACGCCTATCTTGACGCTATGCGGAAAAATCTGGAGGTACTCAAACAGGCATTGGCGTAAAGAGACGTCTTATGTACCTGGGCCCTCAGCCCACAACAGACAATTCTTACATTTTGTGAAAGGAATTATGGATATGGAAAATATCGCCGCCCCTCAAACCTGCCAATGCAGTGTGACTATCCGGGGGCTGACCGTAAAAAAGCATGACGGCCTGATTTTAGACCACATCGATCTGGAAGTACACCACGGCGAAATTCTTGCTCTCATCGGACGTAACGGTGCTGGCAAAACTACCCTCCTAAAAGCATTGTTAGGGCGCTGCGCCTACACCGGAGAGATCATCTATCACAACGGTAACGGAGAAACGGTCAAAAAGCCGCGCATTGGCTATGTGCCTCAGCGGCTGGATTTTGACCGCTCAGCCCCTGTTACTGCTGCTGACCTGTTAAGCGTCAGTTGTTCTCGCCGTCCGGTATGGCTGGGCACCTCCCGTTCTGCCCGAAACCGCGCTGCCGTCATGCTCCAAAAAGTAGGCGGCGACCCTGCCATCCTTACTAAGCGTCTGGGTAGCCTTTCTGGTGGTGAGCTTCAACGGGTGCTGTTGGCTTTTGCCCTAGAGCCTATGCCGGACCTTCTCCTGCTGGATGAACCGGTATCTGCTGTGGACCGCAAAGGGATTGGACTGTTTTACGACTTGGTGACCTCCCTGCGGAGCGAATACCATATGCCCATCATCCTAGTCTCCCACGACCTTTCTCATGTGCGCCGCTATGCTACCAGCGCCGCGGTGCTGGACAAAACGATCCTTTCACGAGGCACGCCTGATGAAGTGTTGGCTTCCCCAGATGTGCAGGAAATCTTTGGTCTTGGAGGTGCCTGATGGACGCAATATATGGATTGATCGATACCCTCCTCCCCTTTGAGTGGACGGAGTTTGACTTTATGAAAAATGCCTTATTGGCTGTACTCCTTATCTCCCCCCTGTTTGGTCTAGTGGGAACAGCCGTCGTCAGCAATCGGATGTCCTTTTTCTCCGATGCTCTGGGACATTCCGCCCTCACGGGCATTGCCATCGGCGTGCTGATGGGAGTGGATAATTACTTGTTCTCTATGCTGGGGTTTGCCTTGCTGTTTGCTCTGGGAATTTCGGCAGTGCTGGCTTCGGGCAACTCTTCTGCGGATACCATTATCGGGGTATTTTCTGCCACCGGCCTTGCTCTGGGAGTAGTACTGCTGTCGGCTAGCGGCGGCTTTGCCAAGTATTCCGCCTACCTTATCGGAGATATTTTAACAGTGCAGCCCCAGGAACTGCTGCTTTTGCTGTTCATTCTCATTGCAGTCATATTGATATGGGTACTGGGGTATAACCGTCTCCTCCTTACTGGGCTCAACGAGGACTTGGCAGCTGGGAAAAATATTCGGGTAGGCATGGTCAACCGGCTGTTTGCCGTGGTACTGGCTGTGATTGTGACGATTTCCATTAAATGGGTGGGAATCCTTATTATCAATTCCCTGCTGGTTCTCCCTGCTGCCGCCGCCCGGAATCTTTCTCGCAACAGCGCCTCTTATCATGGGCTTTCGGTGGGGATTTCCCTGTTTTCCGGCGTTACTGGCCTTATTCTTTCCTACTACTGTGGCATTGCCACCGGCGGTACCATTGTGCTCACCGCAGCAGTGGTATTCTTCCTCACGTTCCTGTTGTCCCGTCTGCGCCGTAATTAAATAAAATACTTCCGGCCAATTAGCACTTTTAAAAATTTATAGAGGCATAAAAAGAGCCTGAACCTGTTTTTTATACAGGTCCAGGCTCTTTTTGATTTACAGGGGATGTTTCTCCAAATATTCCAGCACTTTTTCGGCGACTTCCTTTACACAGCCCGATTCAAAGGGCAGCTTGAGTCCTGCGCCGTGAACCAGACCCCGGAAGGTCTTTTCTCCCGCACTGTTGACAAAATCCAGATACCGGGCAAAGGCTCCCTGCCAATCCTTTTCGGAAAGCTCCCAGAACTCCAGAGCCGTCACCTGTGCCAGGCAGTAATCGATATAATACATGGGGCTGGAATAGATGTGGTGCTTCCACTGATAATATCCGCCCGCCTCAAAATAGGGCAGCCCCTCAAAGGTGAGCCAGGGACGGTATTTCTTTTCCAGATTGGCCCACAACTCCTTGCGCTGCATGGGGCTCCACTCCGGGTTCTCATACACCTTGGTCTGGAATTCATCAACCATGGTGCCATAGGGGATGAAATCCAGGCAGTTTTCCAGCTGATAAGAGCGGAATTCCTCCGCCTTTTCTCCAAAGAAGCCCTCATCCCAGGGACGGGAGAACAGCTCCATAGACATGGAATGGGTCTCGGCGCTCTCCATGGTGGGGGTCATGTTTTCCAAATACCGCAAATTACGGGCGCGATAAGCGGCAAAGGCATGGCCTGCCTCGTGGGTGAGCACCTGCACATCATCCACCGTGCCATTAAAATTGGAGAAGATAAACGGGCTCTTGTAGTTGGGAATATAGGTACAGTAACCGCCGCCGGCCTTACCCTTTTTGCTCAGCAGGTCAAACAGCTCATTCTCCCGCATAAAATCGAAGAATTCGCCGGTCTGCATACTCATTTCCCGGTACATCTTCCCAGCAGCCTCCACCAGCTCCTCTTCGCCGCCTACCGGCGCAGGGTTGCCATGGGGCAGCAGGGTATCCTCATCCCAGAAGCACAGGCGAGAGACGCCCAGCCGCTGACGCTGCTTCTCCTTGAGCTGAGCAATTACCGGTACCAAATCTTTGGCTACCTGATCCCGGAACGCCGCCACATCTGCGGGGGAATAGCAGTTGCGGCCCAGCCGGTCATAACCCAGCTGGACAAAGTTCTCATACCCCAGAGCCTTTGCCTGCTTGGTGCGGCACTTTACCAGGGCATCATAAATCTCATCCATACGCTGGCCCTTTTCGGTAAAGAAGGCGTCGGTCTTTTCCCAAGCCTCCTGGCGTATCTTCCGGTCCGAGGAGGTCTGGTGGCGGATGATCTCCGAAAGGTTGCACTGTTCACCCTGGATGGCAATGTCTGCCGAAGCCAGCAACTGCTCATATTCGGTGGCAAGCCGGTTTTCCTCCTGCATCAGAGGGATGATCTCAGGAGAGAAGGTCTTTTTGGCAATCTCCAAGTCACGGAAGAACAGTTCCCCTGTGGTTTTTTCCAGTTCTGCCCGGAAGGGAGAAGCCAGCACCTGATCTAAAAACTGCTGTACATACTCTTGCAGCTGCGGGCCCCACCCATCAAAGAAATCCTGCTCTTCCCGATAAAACGAATCAGTGGTATTGATACTGCTGCGGATGTAGGCCAGGGTCCCCATGGTATTCACATCGCCCATCAGCTTTTCGTGCCGATCCAGCATTTCCAGCTGCTCCTCAGGGCTGGCACACAGGGGGAATCTCTGCGCCATGTCCCGATATTCCATTTCGATTGCCGCCGTATCCGGCCGGCGGTACTTCATTTCTGTAAACTTCATGGCTTTCACTCCTTTTTCTTCCCAATCCGGGAACTCTTTTTCTTATTATGCACCACTTTTATGAAAAAAGCATCACCCGGCTGTAAATATTTCCTGCGGACACAAAAAAGCCGCTGAACCTATACGGGTCCAGCGGCCTTCTTTTCACGTACGAAATGAAAGGGGGTTAAATTACTTAACCTCAACCTCAGCGCCAGCCTCGGTCAGCTTAGCCTTCATAGCCTCAGCGTCGTCCTTGGAAACGCCTTCCTTGACAGCCTTGGGAGCTTCGTCAACAACAGCCTTAGCTTCCTTCAGGCCCAGGCCGGTCAGCTCGCGGACAACCTTGATAACAGCGATCTTGTTAGCGCCAGCAGCCTTCAGGATCACGTCGAACTCGGTCTTCTCTTCAGCAGCGGGAGCAGCAGCAGCAGCGGGAGCAGCAGCAACAGCAACAGGAGCAGCAGCGGAAACGCCGAATTCCTCTTCCAGAGCCTTTACCAGCTCGGACAGCT
>CALWVH010000045.1 GCA_944384915.1 uncultured Clostridia bacterium
CCCAAACGTGATACACTGAAAGGGACGCTTTGAGAGAAAGCCGCAGCCAGCGGACGGCTCAACGCGCAAATCAACACAAGTGCCGCAGCCAGCGGCGCAGGATGGAGGAAACAAAATGTTAGCAACCGACAAGACCATGGAAACCATCGTCGCCCTTTGCAAAGGCCGTGGATTTATTTTCCCCGGCTCCGAAATTTACGGAGGTCTCTCCAACAGCTGGGACTACGGCCCTCTGGGTATGGCGTTCAAGGATAACGTAAAGAACGCGTGGAAAAAGAAGTTCATTCAGGAAAGCCCCTATAACGTGGGTCTGGATTCTGCAATCCTCATGAACCCCGAAGTATGGGTGGCTACCGGCCACGTGGGCGGTTTCTCCGACCCGCTGATGGACTGCCGCGACTGTAAGACCCGTCACCGCGCTGACAAGCTCATCGAGGACTTCACCGGCGAATCCGCCGATGGCTGGACCAACGAGCAGATGCAGAGCTTCATTCAGGAGCACGGCATCACCTGCCCCAACTGCGGCAGCAAGAACTTCACCGATATCCGTCAATTTAACTTGATGTTTAAGACCTTCCAGGGCGTTACTGAGGACGCAAAGAACCAGCTGTATCTCCGTCCCGAGACAGCACAGGGTATCTTTGTTAACTTCCCCGCCATCCAGCGCACCAGCCGCAAGAAGGTTCCCTTCGGTGTGTGCCAGGTGGGTAAGAGCTTCCGCAATGAGATCACTCCCGGCAACTTCACTTTCCGTACCCGTGAGTTTGAGCAGATGGAGTGTGAGTTCTTCTGCAAGCCCGGTACCGATCTGGAATGGTTCTACTACTGGAAGGACTTCTGCAAGAACTGGCTGCTGTCTTTGGGTATGAAGGAAGAAAATATGCGGCTGCGTGACCACCGTCCCGAGGAGCTGTCCTTCTACTCCAAGGCCACTACCGATATCGAGTACCTCTTCCCCTTCGGCTGGGGCGAGCTGTGGGGTATTGCCGACCGTACCGATTACGACCTGGGCCGTCATCAGGAGCACTCCGGCAAGGACCTCTCCTACTTCGATCAGGAAACCAACACCCGCTACATTCCCTATGTGGTGGAGCCCTCTTTGGGCGCAGACCGCGTAGCTTTGGCCTTCCTGTGCGACGCTTACGACGAGGAAGTGGTGGACGCAGAGAAGAACGACACCCGTGTGGTGCTGCGCCTGCATCCCTATCTGGCTCCCTTTAAGGCTGCTATCCTGCCTCTGTCTAAGAAGCTGAGCGAAAAGGCCCGCGAGGTCTATTCCCTGCTGGCCAAGGAGTTTATGGTGGACTTTGACGATGCTGGTTCCATCGGCAAGCGTTACCGCCGTCAGGACGAGATCGGCACTCCTATGTGCATTACCTATGACTTTGACAGCGAGAACGATAACTGCGTGACCATCCGTGACCGTGACACCATGGCACAGGAGCGCGTTTCCATCGATAAGCTGGTGGAATACATCCGCGAGAAAGTTGCGTTCTAATTGAGAACTCCATAAAAATCTCATAGAAGCAAACACCCTCTCTGGTTTAGAACCAGAGAGGGTGTTTTTTATGCCGTAATATCGGCAGTAGATGCGGAAATTAGAGAAAGCAGGTCGTCGGGGGCCATTTCCACCTGGGAGCCGATGCGCCCGCCGCTAAAAATGATGGTGTCAAACAGCTGGCAGGTCTCGTCGATTACCGTAGGGTATTGCTTTTTCATGCCAATGGGAGAACAGCCTCCCCGGATATAGCCGGTGACTTTTAAAAGGTCGGCCACATGGAGCATGGAGACGGATTTTTCTCCCACCGCCCGGGCAGCGGCTTTCAGGTTCAGCTCCTCCCGCACCGGGATAACAAACACGAAATATCCTCCCGAAGCGCCCTGGGTCACCAGCGTCTTAAATACCTGATCCGGGTCCTGACCCAGCTTTTGGGCTACAGCAGCGCCGTCAATGTGGCCGTCGGATGCGTCATAGGTGTAGTGGCGGTAGGAAAGCCCAGCCTTGTCCAGTACCCGCATGACATTAGTTTTTTCTTCTTTTTTCGCCATGGAACCACCTTCCTAGTCAAACATCTGAGGGAGAAAACGGGGAACTACTCCCCCACTCTCCCCACAGGGAAAAGCCCAAAGACTCGTAAAATTCCTTGTTTTCCGTTTCGCTCCGAAACAGGAACACCCGACGCCCCGGCAGCTTTCGACATAGAGCCTCCACCGCCTGCTGCCCCAGCCCTTTCCGTCGAAAATCGGGCAGTACCGCCACCGCTGTGAGCAAAGCGGCGTTTTGGGTTACCGCAAGGGCCAGGGCGCAGGCGGCAGGCTGCCCGTTTTCGTGCAGTACAACGGCCTTTGCCGTGCCATGGCGCAGCCGGTGAGAGGTATCCAGATAAAAGGGTTCAAATTCCGGTACCGGAAACCCCTCCCCTTCACAGGCGGCAAGTACTTCGTACAGTACCCGGGGAGAGGGCGGTTCCTCCCAAAGGGGAACTTCCCCGGCCGGCTGATCCTGATACAGTACCGGTCCCATTTCTTTAAGAGAAAGACCTAGCGTTTGGGCAGTATCGGGGGCACAGAAAATTTGCCCTGCGCCGCAGGACGCGGCAAACAGGGCGGTTTCTTCCATATCGTGGGGGTCTGGTTTCCCGGCAATGGTAAGCACGCCGTCCATGCGGGAAAACAGGCAGCCGTTCCCCTGCCACACATCTAAAAAGACGGTGGAAAGCCCGTAGGCCTGGGCAGTGGAAACGATACGCAGGGTAAAAGGGTCTTGAGGGAGCGGCAGGGCGGAAAGACTTTCGATTCGGGTAATCACGCGTCTTCCCCAGCGGCAATGGCCATAGCCAGTTTTTCCACCAACTCTTCTGCGTGATGGAAGTCTGCTTCAGCGATCATTCCCACCGGAGCATGGAGGTATCGGCAGGCCAGGGAAATAGCAGCAGTACGCACGCCGCCACGAGAAACATGGATAGCGCCCGCGTCATTACCGCCAGCCACCGCTTCCTTTACCTGGCAGGGAATGTCGTTCTCCTTTGCCAGCTTTTTTGCCAGCCGGAAGTATCCCCGGTCATAGATGGTAGCCCGGTCCATAAAGGAAAGCACCGGCCCCTTGCCTACATGGCACACCTGCTTTTCTGCCGGTACGCCAGGAATGTCGGCGGCTGTAGTGGATTCCACTACGATAGCGGCCTCTGGCTCTGCGGCAAAGGCAGCGGTCTTACTGCCCCGCAGTCCCACTTCCTCCTGCACGGCAAACACAAAGGTGCAGTCATAGGGCAGGTCTTTCTTCATCAGGTCGATGAGGATGGCACAGCCGGCGCGATCATCAATGGCGCGGCTGCGGATATGTCCGTGGGCGGTATCAAACAGGGAAACAAAGGTCACGCTGTCCCCAGGGGATACCAGCTTTTCCGCTTCTTCCTTGGAAGAAGCGCCAATGTCGATGGTCAGGCTGTCCAGCGCGGGGGCCTTTTCCTTTTCGTCTCCGGTAAGCAGGTGGATGGGCTTGGCCCCGATCACACCGGGAATCTCCCCATTTACCAGCACGGATTTTCCGGGCAGGATACGCCGGTCGATGCCGCCCACGGTAGTAAAGTGGAGCAGTCCGTCTTTGTCAATAATGGTGACTAACAAGCCCACCTCGTCCATATGGGCGTTGAGGAGCAGGCGGACCTTAGCCCGGTTGGCCCCTTTCTTTTCCGCAATAATATTTCCCAGCGGGGTAACGGTGATCTTCTCCGCAAAAGGAGTGATCTCCTGCAAAATCATTTCCCGCACGGCGCCCTCGTCACCGGAGATGCCCTGTGCGGTACAAAGTTTTTCCAAAAGCTGTAAATCTGCCATTATGCTCCAACCTCCCTGATAAATGCTGCCAGCAGCCGCGCCACGTTTTCAATGTCCTTGAGATCGCAGATTTCTGCCGGGGTGTGCATATTCCGCTGGGGGATGGATACCAAGCCGCAGGGTACGCCGCCGCGAGTCACGTTGATCTCGTCGGCGTTGGTGCCGGTAGTACCGCCCATAACTTCCAGCTGGAAGGGGATTTCATTTTCTTTGGCCAGCCGCTTGAGGGTCTCGGTGATATTCTTATCCAGCACCGGAGAAACGCCGATCATGGGGCCTTCCGACAACTTGCCGCATTTATGGGCAGGTACGCCGGGTTGATCTGCAAAGCTCACGTCCACCGCAATGGCCATGTCGGGCTCCTCTCGGAAAGCGGCGGTCTCCGCGCCTTGGCTTCCCACTTCTTCCCGGGTGCTGAGTAACACAGTCACCCGGCAGGAGAGAGTTGTTTCCTGCAAAAGCTGGGCGCAGCGAATCAAAGCGGCGCAACCAGCCCGATCGTCCAGAGCAGCACCCGTAACCCGGCTGCCCAGCAGGCGACGGGGTTCTCCAGGCAGCAGAACTACGTCCCCGGGCTGTACCAGCTCATTGGCTTCTTCTTTGGTGAGTCCCACGTCTACCGCCATTTCGGTGATGTCCGGTACATGGTCCTCCCCGCCGTCGGTGAGATGGGGCGGCAGGCAGCATACAATGCCGTTGAGAGTTTCTTTGCCATACACCACTAACCGGCTTCCGGGCAGTACCCGGCGGTCCATACCGCCGTCACGGGCCACCTTCAAAAAGCCGTTTTCGTCCACAGAGGTCACCAGCATTCCAATCTGGTCCAGATGAGCGTCCAGCAGGATGTGGCGCTTCGATTCGGGATTGCCGAAAGAAGCTACCACGCTGCCAAGGGTATCGATTTTTACGTTAGGGAGAAAGGACAGCATTTCTGCAGCCACCTGTGCCGCGCCGTCCTCACGGCCTGCCGCGCCGGGTGCGCTGCAAAGCCGGAAAAGCATTTCCTGTAACTGATTCAATGTGATTCATCTCCTGTATTGGATATCTCTTGTATTGTAACGGATTCCTGCTAAAAAATAAAGCAGGGCATTTTTTGTTTTAGGAAAAATATTCCGCTTTATCCTGGAAGAGCCATGACCAACCGCTTAAAGTCATTGCCTCTGGCCTCAAAGTCGGTGTACATATCAAAGCTGGCGCTGGCGGGAGAAAGAGCAACGATATCACCGGCAGAGGAGAGCTCTTCTGCCAGTGCCACTGCTGCCTTCATGGAATCCGCCCGCACAATAGCCGGGTTTCCATCGCGATAGTCCGGGGCATTTTTCACGGCAGCTTCGATCTTATCCGCAGTGGCACCCATAAGGATGAGGGTTTTTACCTTCCGCACCACCTCAGGCCCCATGGAGTCATAGGGGATGTGCTTGTCGTAACCACCGGCAATGAGGATAATCTTCTGGGGGAACAGGGACAACATTCCCTTTACAGTACGGGTGGGGCTGGATGCAATGGAATCGTTGTAATAGGCTACGCCGTTGAGAGTGCGCACCAGCTCAGCCCGATGAGCAACACCGGAAAAGGTAGTAGCTACCTTGCGGATGACCTCTACCGGTACATCACCCCAGACAGCGGCAATGGCAGCCAGATAGTTTTCCAGATTATGGAGGCCGGGGATCTTAATATCCTCTGCCCGCATGACGCGGGTGTCGTTCATGCAGATAAATCCGTCATCATCCACCCACGCGCCGTTCGGCACCTTTTTCTGGCGGCTGAAGGTAAGGGCCTGCCCTCTGGCTTCCTGTACAAACGAAAGGGTAATGTCATTATCCTCGTTGAATACGGCCTTTCCAAAGGCATTCTGGTGCAGGAACACATTCATCTTGGCCCACACATATTCGTCCATATCCTTGTGCATATCCAGATGGTTGGGGGAAACATTGGTCACCACAGCCACATCGGGGCTGCGGCGCATGGAGATCAGCTGGAAGCTGGAAAGCTCCGCTACCGCTACGTCTTCAGGACGAATGGTTTCCAGCCGGGGAAACAGCGGTTTGCCGATATTGCCGCCCAGATGCACGGTCTTTCCCGCGTTCTGCAAAAGCTCAGCGATCACAGTGGTAGTAGTGGTTTTGCCGTCGCTTCCGGTAACGCCATAGATCTTGCAGGGGCACAGATCAAAAAACAGCTCCATTTCACTGGTGACGGCACAGCCCTGTTCCCGGGCGGCATCCAGCTCTGGCAGAGTGAATTTCATGCCCGGTGTGCGCAGGATCATTTCCTCATGAAGGTTTTGCAGGTAATCTTCTCCCAAAATCAGCTGGGCGCCCCAACCTTCCAATTTTGCGGCGGTATCTCCCAAAGCCTCCCGGCTGCGTTTATCCCGCACCGTGACTTTGGCACCTTTTTCACAGAATATCCGAATCATTTCCTCGTGGCTACGACCAATGCCGCAAAAGGCCACGGTTTTTCCATTGAGACTTTCATAAAATCGTTCCAGTCTGCTATCCATACAATTCACTGCCTTTCTTTGGTTTTCTATTCCGAAAAGCGAAGTTACAAGGTATATCGGTAACCTTTATCATACCACAAAACAGGCCAAAGGTACAGCAAAAGCAGGGAATTCCTTGACACGTCCCAAGGCAGGCAGATATAATTAAAAAAGGAGGGGAATATTATGTTGAAAAGGAGTAGGATTCATAAAAAAACGGCGTCTCGTGTATTTTGGATGGCAGAATTTGGCGTTTGTTTTTTGGCAAATTCCAGTCGATGGATAGATAACTGGAAATTAGTATTGCCCTATATTGGCGCCCTGCTGCTTTCTGGCCTGATAGTATTGGTTCGCATACGCTATTATCTTTCCATTGGGGCAAAGGGTTGGCGTATCTGGTTGGAATACGGCCTCCTTTTTGCCGGAAATTTGTGGTGGATATTCTGCGATCATACCTTCTTTTATATGGAGGACGGGCTTTTCTTTGTCTCCATGCTGTATGTAATCCCTGTTTTGTTTTTACCAGTTTATAATTTGGGAACGATTACGGGAAAAAACACTCATAAAAAGGGGGAAATCAGATGAATGCGGTTTGGGAATTGCCTTTTTATTATCGATTGGTGTGCCGTCTAGATCTGCAAAATGACAAACGTCTGGTGTTTTTAGTCAATGGCCTTTGCCTTCTCATTGGGGTCATTATGCTGATACCATTATTCTTCTCGAAATTTCTATACCATTTGATGGAACAAACAGAAAATTTACTGGATTGCAGTTTGCCGCTACTCGTGCTGGGTTTCTCCATGATTGTATATATGGTTCTCCATGAATGGATACATGGGCTGTGTATCTGGTATTTTAGCGGGAGAAAAGCTAACTATGGCTTTACCGGCCTGTATGCCTTTGCCGCCAGTGAGGCATATTTCCCCAAAAAGCCATACATCATCATTGCCTTGGCTCCCATCGTAGTGTGGGGCGTGATCCTTACCGTGCTGCTTTTCTTTGTGACGGACGTCTGGTTTTGGGTGGTATATCTCATACAGGTCGTCAATATTTCCGGGGCGGCTGGGGATCTATATGTTACCTGGCGGCTATCGAAATTGCCCAAAGAAATTTTGGTGCGGGACAGCGGGGTCGTCATGGAGGTTTATTCCGCAGAATAAAAATAACAGGAACATATTCTCCATAAAAGGAAACGCTCCCTGTTTGTTAGACATACGGGATACTGTCTAGCAAGCAGGGAGCGTTTCTTTTTTATTTGGGGGACTTTCGAATACTTTTATTTAGCAGTCCCTTGTCATCAATAAGGCGTCCTCCTCCGGGTCCTGATAAAACCCTTTTCGGCGGCCTACCTCCCGAAATCCAACGGATTGGTACAACAAAACAGCAGCTTCGTTAGAGGGGCGCACCTCCAACGTAAGGAACACGCCTTCATGATGTTCCATCCAGTCTACGAGAGCCTCTATCAGCCTGCGGCCTACACCCTTTCGCCTTGCAGCAGGAAATACGGCAATATTATCGATATAGCCTTCCCCGTACACTACATGCATCCCGGCATATCCCAAAACCGTGTCCTCCTCCACAGCCACCAAAAATACCGCTGCCGGATTGGAAAGTTCCTCCCCCAGCGCTTGACGGCTCCAGGGATGGGAGAAACACATTTGTTCCAGTTGTGCCAGTTTATCTAGGTGAATCTCCTGCATCGGGACAATTTTCATGCTTCCTCCTTTTCCTGGGAAAAGAAAAGCTCCCGGATACGCTGGGCAATGCGGTCCCGACATTGACGATAACGATCAATCGTACCGCCATAAGGGTCCTCCACATCCAAAAGCACCAGTTTTTCTTTAGGAATTCCTGCGTCAGATAACAGTATATATTGATCCTGACTCATAACCGCTAGAATATCCCATTCCATCATTTGTTCCATGGTGAAATAATTAGCTCGGTATTGGGAAATATCCACCCCAATTTCCTCGCATACCTGGCGAGCCCAGGGAGTTACCCGTTGGCCTTTTACAGCAGATACCCCAGTGCTGGCACATTCCGCCTCGATTTCTGGAAATTCTTCTTTGATCTGATTGAAAATTCCCTCTGCCATCGGGCTGCGGCAGGTGTTGCCGGTACAAATAAAAAGAACTCGTAGTTTACTCATGATTGCTCCTCCTTTGTAAGCTCGCCAGAAGCGGGGCCGCATACCCGCTCCAAAAACCAAGAAAATTCCCGTTCTACTACTTCCTTTTCCCCAGACGTATAATAGGAATGCCAGGAATTTTGCAGCCATACCACACGGCAGGCAGCATGCTTCATCCGGGCAGAAAGATCGATGGCGCTTCGCCAACGTACTACCTCATCCCTTCGGGACTGAACAATAGTTACCGGTACCCGTACCTGAGGCAATTCTTCCCGTACTCGGTCCATAAGCCTTTGCAGATCTGCTACCCGGGGCAGCATTTGCAGATACCGAGGCGGGGCCATTCGTCCCACACTGTTTACCTCGCGATAGGTTTGAGAAACCACATCCAGATACTTTTGCGGGGCAAATACCGCTTTTAGGCCATTGGCAGTGCCCCGTGCAGTAAAATGGATGGATAGAGGGGTGTTTAGCAAAAATACCCCGGCCACATGGGTCTCTGGAAACAAACTGGCGTGTAGGGCCATAAGCCCACCCATGGAGTGACCCACCAGCAATACCCTTTTATATTTTAGAGCATACCGCCGGATTTTTTCAAGTGAAGCACGCACCCATTGTCTTCCTGGGGTCCGGGTAAACTCCTTGCCTGTGCCGCCATGACCTGGCAGCAGCAGAGAGGCAATGCTATATCCCTGTTCCCACGCCTGTTGGGAAAGCTCCCAAAACTGGCTGGGACTCCCGAAAAAGCCGTGGATAAAGATCACAATCGTATCTGCTCCCTCCCGTTCCCGGTAATAAGGGCGGTGAGGATGCTCCCGATCAAAGGGTTCCATAGACTCACTTCCTTTGATAAATGAGGAAATCAAACCGGATCTCTGTTTGCAGATGCTGGGTTTCCATTAAACGACGGCTGCCGGATTCCGGAGTTTTCCAATAATAGGGGGTCATGGCAAAGAGGTTTTGAATCTGCTCCCGATCATCCAATACCAGCGTATCCTCTACAGTGTCCCGCCTTACAAACACAAAGCCTGGATATTCTGTTTCCCGGTATTCGTTTTCATAGGGGGCGTCATAGAGGATCTCTTTTAGCCCGTAGAGATGCCGAGGGCCGGGCACTGCCAGAATCATCACGCCGCCTGGCTTTACCACCCGTTTGCATTCTTCCGGTACAATGGGCGCAAAAACATTGGTTAGGCAGTCGGCGGAACCATCTGCCGCCGGGACCGCAAAAGCGCTGGCTACGGCAAACTGGCAGCCTTTATATTTCCCAGCTGCTGCCCGAACAGCGGATTTGGAAATATCAAACCCTGCTACCCGGGGAGAAAGTCCTCTTTCCCGGAGATAGGCTTCCATTTTTCCCGTATAATATCCCTCACCGCAGCCGGCATCCAACAAAAACGGAGAAGGAATCCCCTGTAAAAATTCCCAAACCAACTCGCAGAGCTTTTCCGCAAAGCAGCCATAAGCGCCGCTCTCCAGAAAGGCCCGGCGGGAATTTACCATTTCTTTGGTGTCCCCTGGCTCTTTGGAATGCATCCGATTGGGAGGCAACAGGTGGGTATATCCCTGCCGTGCCCGGTCAAAGCTGTGGCCGTTTTCACAGAACAGCCGGGTCTTTTCCATTTGCAGAGGGCCGCCGCAGATGGGACAGCAAAACAGGCAGCGTTCCATTATAGCGCCCCCTGTTCCTTTTGCAGGGCATAGAGGTCCTGTACCAAAATTTCCAGGTCGTGGAAGGTGCACAGCTCTCCTGCTCTCCGGCGAAACTCTGAAGCACCTCGCAGGCCGTGCATATACCATCCCACGTGCTTTCTGGCTTCCCGCATGCCCACATTTTCGCCCTTATCCTCACACAGTGCCTTCATATGCCGGAGCATTACCAACATACGCTCGTGAAAGCCCGGACCGGGCACAATGCGGCAGCTGTCGGTGAGATACATATTGATCTGCTGAAAAATCCACGGGTTGCCCAGAGCGCCCCGGCCTACCATCACCAGATCGCATCCTGTCTGTTCCAGCATCAGGGCAGCGGACTGGGCGTCCACCACATCCCCGTTGCCGATGACCGGCACCTTGACCGCTTCCTTTACCTGCCGGATAGCATCCCAGTCAGCCGGAGGCTGGTACATCTGGGTACGGGTGCGCCCGTGGACACAGATGGCGGCGGCTCCTGCCTGCTCGCAAATCTTGGCCACCTCCACGCAGTTGACGCTGTTTTCATCCCAACCCTTGCGAATTTTTACAGTGACGGGCACCTCTACTGCCCGGCTCACGGCCTCCACAATGCGGCCGCACAGGTCGGGATCTTTCATCAGGGCGCTGCCGCTGCCGTTATTGGCGATCTTGGGGGCGGGGCATCCCATATTGATGTCGATAGCGTCCGGGGAAAAGGCCATGGCCTTTTGGGCGGCCAGGGCCATCACCTCCGGCTCGTCGCCAAAAATCTGGATAGCTGCCGGATGCTCGTTTTCATCCAGCCGCATTAAAAGGGGTGTTTTTTTATCTTTAAATTGCAGGGCTTTTGCACTTACCATTTCGGTAACGCAATAGGCAGCGCCAAACTGCCGGCACAGCCGCCGGAAGGGCCGGTCGGTGACACCGGCCATGGGCGCCAGCACTGCTTTGCCCTGTATTTCCATGGTTCCGATCTTCAAATCGCATCGTTTCCTTTCAAGGAGTTAAATCGTTTACAGTATACCACTTATCAAGGGCGGGGAAAAGTGGTATACTAAAATAATCCAAGAGGCTTTTTCTTGCGAAAGCCCTCTCAGACTGGCGAAAAACAAACGAAACCTGGCAATCAAGGGAGTTGCCTACGAACAGGGCGATTATGTCAAAGAAATGGAACCGGATGTCTTGCTGAAAGAAACAACGGCGAAAAGTTGAATTTGACGGAGGATTTTATGAAGATAAATGATATTGAAACTTCAAGACTTTTATTAAGAGGATTCACGAAAGAAGATGCTTTGTGGGCATATAGTATCTGGAACGATCCCGATATGGGACAATATTTGCCAGATGAAGCAAAAGAAGAAATAGATGATGAATATTTGAAAATGTTAGAAGGCTTAGGCGAGGATGAGGAATGTTGTTATTTGATCCCTGTTTTTAAGAATTCATTAGAACGGGTGGGGACATGCAGTTTCATGATAAGTGATGACAAGAAAGTATATGATATTGCTTATTGTGTGCATAAGAATTTTTGGTGTCAAGGCTATGCAACTGAAATCGCTCAGGGAATGATAGATTATGCTCGTAGTCAAGGAGCTGAGAAAGTAACGATTTATGTGGCTCAAGAAAATGCCGCTTCTAATCGGG
>CALWVH010000046.1 GCA_944384915.1 uncultured Clostridia bacterium
ACCCTAATCGGCACATTTATTTTGGGCGTTAAGAAAAGGGCGGCTGATTCAAAGCAGCCGCCCCAAGATAGGGGATATACAAGATAATTCTCTGTTCGTATGCCCACAAATCCTTGATATTACTGGGTTTTTCAAAAAGTTCTGTATCACCACTCATACCAAGCTAGCCCCGAACGTAAGTTGCGTTCGGGGCTTTTGTTTTGGTTTATAAAATGTGTTTGCCGGATACGTTTTTGCGTGTCCGGTTTTTTATTTTTGTAAAATTTTAAAACACATTGACGTTCATCTATATGAGTGTTATAATCACATAGACAAATATCTATGTGAGGTGAGCGAGATGCAGGAAATGGATGTTGCTTTGATCTGCAAAGCTCTAGGAGATTCCAACCGGTTAAAGATCGTAAAAATGCTGTCGGATGGAGAAAAATGCGGCTGTAAGCTGCTGGAGGCTTTTCAAATTACTCAGCCTACCCTTTCCCACCATATGAAGATTCTATGCGAGTGTGGGCTGGTAGATGTGCGTAAAGAAGGAAAGTGGTCCCATTATTCTCTAAACTGTGAGACCCTTTCTCAGTTTAAGGACTTTATCTCCTCTTTGCACTGTTGTCCGGGAGGCGGATGTAGTTGCAGATGATCTGGACTTTTATTCAAGATCAAGTTTTGGGGATGAAATGGCTCAATGCATGGATTGGGAATGTGTTGTCTGCCATGGATCTGGATACTGCAAGCCCTATTGGCGGCAGCGTTCAGTTCTTTCTGTATGACGTCATCAAGATCACTATCCTGCTTTGTTTCCTGATCTTTTTCATCAGCTATATCCAAAGCTATTTCCCGCCGGAGCGCAGCAAAAAAATATTAGGGCGGTTCCACGGTATCGGCGCCAACCTCATCGCGGCCCTGTTGGGCACGGTGACGCCTTTTTGTTCCTGTTCCTCTATCCCGCTATTTATTGGGTTTACCAGTGCGGGCCTGCCGCTGGGAGTCACATTCTCTTTTTTGATCTCCTCTCCCATGGTGGATTTGGGAAGCCTGCTTTTGCTGGCCAGTATTTTTGGCTGGAAGATCGCGGCTGCTTATGTGGTGGTTGGTCTGGTTATCGCAGTAGCAGGTGGGACTTTGATCGAAAAGCTGCATATGGAGCGGTATGTGGAGGAGTTTATTCGCAGTGCCAGCGCGGTGGATATTGATTCTCCCCAGCTTACCCAGAAAGAACGGTTCCAGTATGCCAAAGATCAGATGTTGTCCACTTTCAAAAAGGTGTTTCCCTATATTCTGGTGGGTGTGGGCATCGGCGCGATTATCCACAACTGGATTCCCCAGGCATGGGTGGAAACGATTCTGGGCACGGAAAACCCGCTGGGCGTACTGCTGGCCGTATTGGTGGGGGTTCCCATGTATGCCGATATTTTCGGTACTATCCCAGTGGCAGAAGCGCTGCTTGCCAAGGGGGCGCAGCTGGGCACGGTGCTTTCCTTTATGATGGCGGTCACCACCCTTTCCTTGCCGTCTATGATTATGTTAAAAAAGGCAGTAAAGCCCAAATTGCTGGGAGTGTTTATTGCCATCTGTACAGCAGGGATTATTTTAGTGGGATATCTGTTCAATGTGTTTTCTTATTTATTTATATAGGAGGAATCAATTATGGCTTTGTTTGGAAGAAAAAAAGCGGAGACCAAATGCTGCTGCGGGAATTGCGGCACACCAGCTCCTCATGGAGCGGAAAATACCGGTGCACGGGTGAAGATCCTGGGCTCCGGCTGTGCTAAATGTAACCAGCTGGAAGCCAATACCATTGCAGCTCTGGAGCAACTGGGGATGGATACGCAGGTAGACCATGTCCGGGATTTTGCCCAGATCGCAGCTTATGGAGTGATGACAACCCCGGCTCTGGTTGTGGACGGAAAAGTAGTGGCTTTTGGAAAAGTGCTCAGCACAGACGAGATCGTGGCGCTGCTGCGGAAATGAGGTGGAAAGAATGCCCTGTAACAATGTAAAGGAATGTATTTGCCCCAAGGTGAGCTGTCCCAATCACGGCAAGTGTTGTGATTGTGTCATCAAGCACCGCACCACCGACAGCCTGCCGTATTGCCTGTTTCCCGATAATGGCGGCGATAAATCCAACCGAAACCACTATGAAGTGCTGAAAAAGCGCTTTGAAAAGCAGGAATAACAGTAATTGCCCAGAAATACCCCCGGATACGGCCTT
Source organism: uncultured Clostridia bacterium (assembly GCA_944384915.1). GTDB lineage: Bacteria > Bacillota > Clostridia > Oscillospirales > Acutalibacteraceae > Heritagella_A. Next base: position 2,207 of record CALWVH010000046.1, read on the forward strand.
TCGTATTCGGGGGTATTTTCTGCCGAAAAAGCAGGGGAAATCTCCCTGCTTTTGGCACAATGGGAGGGAATCCCCCATAGGGTGGATTTCTTTCCTGTTTTTTGGTATAATCATTTTATATTTTGTCCGAATCGTGATTTTCGGGACGCCGGTTTGCGGCGCCATTTAAAGGAGGAACCTTCATGCCAACTGTAACCTTGCTCGCCTGTACCCCCAACCCGGAAAAGACAGTGGCGTCTTCTGCCAAGCTGTGTTATTCCCCGGCTTCCATTGGCACCCTGATGGAGGGGCTTACGGAAGAAAAAACCGCTTCCTTTGTGGAAATGCTGGCAGAAATCGGCCACGAAAGTCCCATTGAGCACGCGGTGTTCACCTTTGGAATTGAAGGGGTTTCCCGCTCCTTTTTGGCCCAGATCACCCGGCACCGTATTGCCTCTTACAGCGTGCAGAGCCAGCGATATGTGAAGGAGGCTGCTTTTGAGTATGTAGTGCCCCCGGAGATCGAGAAAATCCCGGAGGCAAAAGAGGAATTTCTCCGGGCCATGGAGGAGGACCAGACTCATTATGAATCCCTGACAGAGAAACTCAAGGCAGTGCATAAGGCTCGTTTGCTGGCGGAGGGAAAGCCAGAAAAGACCGCCGACCGTCAGGCGGAGAAGCAGGCCATTGAGGATGCCCGGTTTGTGCTGCCCAATGCCTGCGCCACCAAAATGATCGCCACTTTTAACGCCCGTTCTCTGCTGAATTTCTTCTCTCACCGCTGCTGTAACCGCGCCCAGTGGGAGATTCGAGAGGTAGCGGAGCAGATGCTGGCTTTGGTAAAGGAGCAGGCGCCTCATCTGTTTGCTTATGCCGGCCCGCCCTGTCTTAGCGGCCCCTGCCCCGAAGGAAAAATGTCCTGCGGCAAAATGCGGGAGGTACGGCAAAAATATGGGGTGTCGGAGGAAGGAAAATGAGCCTGATCGTAATAGAGGGTCTGGACGGCAGCGGTAAAGGCACCCAGACCCAGCGGCTGTATGAACATTTGCAGCAGATGGGGGAGGTTCGCCGGATTTCTTTTCCAGATTATGAATCGCCGTCCTCTTCTCTGGTAAAAATGTATCTAAACGGGGAGTTTGGAGAGAAGCCCGAGGACGTAAACGCCTATGCCGCTTCGGCTTTTTATGCCGTAGACCGGTATGCTTCCTTCCGCAAAAAATGGCGGGAGGAGTATCTGCGGGGCGTGTTGTTTCTGGCGGACCGGTACACCACCTCCAACATTGTCTATCAGCTTACCAAGCTCCCGGAGGAAGAGTGGGAGAGCTATATCCGCTGGGTGGAGGAGTTTGAATACGGCAAATTGGAACTGCCCCGTCCGGATTTGGTGCTGTATCTGGATATGCCGCCGGAGGTGTCGCAAAAGCTACTTTCCGGCCGGTATCATGGGGATGAATCCAAAAAGGATATCCACGAGCGGAACCGGCAATTTTTAGAGCACTGCCGGAAAAGTGCTCTGTACGCTGCCGGATTGTTAAACTGGAAGGTGATTCCCTGCGCTGAAAACGGGGAACCCCGAACCATAGAGGAAATAGAAAGCGATATTGAAAGATTGGTAACGGAGGCTACTGCATGCTGGAATTCCACACCCCAAAAATAGAGGACCGAGAATGGGTACAGCCGATTTTATCGGCGTCGGGAGGCATGGGCAGCGAAAGCGCCTTTGGCACCCTGTTTATCTGGAGCGGGTCCTATCAGATTCGTATTGCCCGGTATGAAGATTTTGTACTGCTCCGTTATGGCCGCGATCTTCATTCCTACGGTTTCCCAAAGGGGAAGGGGGACCTTTCTGACGTTTTGGAACTTTTGCGTCGACAGGCCCAGGAGGAAGGACAAGTTTTGCGTTTTTGGGGATTGAGTCCAGAGGAGAAAGGATGGCTGGAAAGCCAGTATCCGGGCCAGTTTGCCTTTTCCTCTACCCTGGATGATAGTGATTATGTTTATGAATCCCAAGCACTGGCGGAGCTTTCGGGAAGAAAGTATCACGGTAAACGCAACCACATCGCCAAATTCCGCAAGCAGTATGCGTATACCTATGAGCCGGTCACGGCAGAAAACCTTCCGGACTGCGAAGTCGTGGCCCGGGAATGGTGCTTGGCCCACGGGTGCGGAGGGGGCCTTCAGGATGAAAACTGCGCTATTGTAAAAACCCTGGAAAACTTTCAGGCGTTGGAATTTCAAGGCGGTTTGATCCGGGTGGAAGGCAAACCGGTGGCCTTTACCGCTGGAGAAGAAGTAAACCCCGAGGTGTTCGATATCCACTTTGAGAAAGCGTTGGACGGCTACAACGGTCTGTATACCGTCATCAATCAGGAATTTGTTTCCCATGCCCTTACCGGCTATCGCTGGGTGAACCGGGAAGAGGATATGGGCATTCCCGGCCTTCGCAAAGCCAAGGAATCCTACTACCCTGCCTTTTTGCTGGAAAAGTATTCCGCGGTGGCGCTATGATAGAAGGAAATACAGAAAATCTGCGGATCGCCTGGGGCCGCTGGGGAATGGAAAAGCAACTGGCCCATTTGTGGCGGGAGGCTTTTGGAGATGGAGAACGGGAAACCGCCCTTTTTTTCCGAAACCGGTGGCGCCCGGAGAATTCCCTGGTGATAGAAGAAAATGGCCGGGTGATTTCTGCGCTGTACCTGCTTCCCTGCCAGATGGAAACCGCCGGTGGAAGGGTGCAGGCTCACTATATCTATGGAGCCGCTACGTTGCAGGCGTTTCACGGCAAAGGATATATGGGGGCGCTGATAGAGGCGGCAGCCAAAGCAGGACAAGCCAGAGGGGACTATGCTTCGGTGCTGCTTCCGGGAGAAGAGAGGCTGTATGAATTTTACCGCCGTTTTGGTTACCGTACCGTGTTTGGTGTGGAAGAAATCACCCTCACCCGGGAGGAGATTTTTGCCCGATGCCCGCAGCCGGTCGATAGCCGAATCCTTACCGGCCGGGAATGTGCTTTGGTTCGGAACCAGTGCCTCAAAGGGCGTAAAGGTTCGGTGCTGTGGGACGCCCCAGCGGTACAGTATGCCCTGTGGTCCCATGATATGGCAAAGGGAAAGGCATTTTTTGTTCCTGGCGGGTACTGCCTGATTAACTGTGATGGTATTGTACAGGAATGGATGGGACGCGCTCCTGCGGCGTGGCAGGCTCTGGCAAAAGCGGCAAGACAGACAGGCAGAGATTCCTTTCAGGTGCGCCTGCCGGTAGGAAGCCCCCTGCTGCCCCAAAGAGGGAAAATATGCCCATGGGGCATGATGCGTCCCCTACAGCCCGCGGTTTTGGCAGGATTTCCAGCAGACGGAACCCCGTATTTGGGGCTGACTATGGAATAATTCAGGAAAACTTTAACATTTCCTCGCCAAGAACCCGTATACAAATTACGGGATATGCGGTATAATAAGAAATATTATTTTGTCGGAATGGCGCTTTTGCCTGTTTGGAAACGGCAAGGAAGGAAAGGTGCATCATGATTTATCTGTTTTTGGCAAACGGCTTTGAAGAGATCGAGGCACTGGCAACGCTGGATGTTCTGCGCCGTGCAGAACTGGATGTGAAGACAGTAGGGGTAGGGTCTACCTCTATTATGGGCTCCCATCAGATCACAGTAACTACTGATATGGAGCAGTCCCAGGTGCTTACAGACAATATGGAGATGGTGATACTTCCCGGAGGAATGCCAGGCACTTTGAATCTGGAGAATTCTCCCATTGTCACTACCAGTGTGCGGTATTGTTTTGAACATGATCTGCCGGTAGCTGCTATTTGTGCCGCCCCTTCGGTATTGGGACATATGGGATTGCTGAAGGGCCGCAAGGCGGTATGTTTCCCAGGCTTTGAACAAGAGCTGGAGGGAGCAGAGCTGGCAGAAGGCTTTGTCTGTCGCGACGGTCAGCTAATCACCGCTAAAGGTGCAGGCGCCGCTGTGGAGTTTGCCTTGGAGATCGTCCGCATGTTCCAGGGCGATGATGCGGCCCAGCGGTTAAGGATGACGATGCAATGTCCGTAAAAAATATCAAAGAGTTGAAAATTCGACTTCGGGCCCAGTACCGGGGAATCCGGGAAAATATGGACCCGGAGGAAAAGGCCAGACAGGACGAAAATATTGCCGGACGGATCTGGGCTATGAAGGAGTATCGCAGAGAACCTCTTTTTTTCACATATGTGAGCAAACCCATTGAGGTGGACACTGTGAACCTGATCCTGCATGCACTGGAGGATGGAAAAACAGTGGTGGTGCCCCGGTGTGTGCCGGGTACCTTTGATATGGAATTCTACCGGATCACTTCCATGGAGGATCTGGAAAAAGGCAGCTTCGGCGTACTGGAACCAGTGCCGGATCGCTGTGAAAAAATAACGGATTTTTCCCACGGGTTTTGTATCGTTCCCGGCCTTTGCTTTGATTCTCACGGCTATCGTCTGGGATATGGCAAGGGATATTATGATCGTTTTCTTTCTGCTTTTGGCGGCTATAAAGCGGGGATATGCTACAGCAGCTGTATTCAGTGGAATTTACCCCATGGATATTACGACCGGCCTGTGGACGTGCTGGTAACGGAGAAATATATCCGCCGCATGAAAAAACCGGTGGTATCCGGGTGTACAGAGCGGGGGAAAAAGAGCGGAGCATAACCAACTTCAGGAGGTTCAAATCGTGGATAATACCAATCAGTATCCCGGCGGGAACACATCTCCCGGGGGAGAGGAAAACCGGAACATGTTGGGAAATACCGGTGGGCGGGACCCTAAGGAATTCCAGCTCCATATTCCGGAAGAGGCGCTGCGTTTTGGCGACGAAGGCCAGGATACCTTACAGAGCTTTAGCGATTCCTATCAAAAAGATGGGGGAGAGAAAAAGCGTCAACAGGATAAAAAGCAGCGAAAAAAAGATAAAAAAGAAATGAAGGCCCGAGAGAAGATCAAAGGCCGCCGGAACCGTTGGCTATTCCGCTGTGTATGGCTATCTATGATTGTGATGGTGTCTATCATGACAGCACGATATCTTCTGGTGGGCGTCAACGATATGTTGGCAGTTTCTCGGAGTTCTTCCGCAACAGTATCTGTAGAACTAGAAGAGGATTGTACGATTCAGGATGTAGCAAATGCCCTGGAAAAAAGCGGAGCTATCCAGAATTCGTTCTTTTTTACCATGTACTGTATCGTGACAGGGGCCGACGATGGGTTTGGGCAGGGAAGCTATGAAGTAGAGACCAACCTGGATTACGAGGCCATCGTCAATTACCTTCAGAGCAATACAAACCGTAAGGACGTCGTCCGCATTACCTTCCCCGAAGGCGTGAATTTACAGGAAATTGCCCAGATGCTGGAGGAGAACGAGGTCTGCACAGTAGAAGAAGTGTTGGAAGCTGCCAATTCCTCTGATTATGACGTTTACGATTTTGTAAGCGCCATTACTAACGCGGATGAGCGCTATTATAAGCTAGAGGGTTATCTCTTCCCAGATACCTATGATTTCTATAAGGGAGAAGATCCTAAGGTTGCTCTGGGAAAAATGATCAATACCTGCCAGACACGCTTCTCCAAAGAGATGCGGGAAAAGGCGGAGGAAATGGGTTATACCATTGATGAGGTGCTGACTCTTGCTTCTATTGTACAGGCAGAGGCTACTGACGAGAAGGATATGACCATGATCGCGGGAATCCTTCAAAACCGTCTGGAAAATGGTAGTTCTCACGATATTTATCGGCTGCAATGTGATTCTACCGTGTACTATCCTTATGCCAACAAATCCCAGGTGCCGGAGGATAAACTGGAAAACTTTACCAGCACGTATGACACCTATACCATTGAGGGATTGCCTCCCGGACCTATTTGCAGCCCAGGTTTGGACGCCATTCGCGCTGTGTTGGAGCCTTCTCCCGATTCTGCTGGAGTGTATTACTTCTGTCATGATGAAGAAGGCAATGCTTACTATGCTTCTACAGCTAGTCAGCATGAGGCGAACCTGAGAGCGGCCGGCCTTGCCGAATAAGTGTAGGAAAGAGATACCTGTCAACAAAGGGAGACGCTGCAAAATGTTTCGTTTTGCGCCGCCTCCCTTTTTAAAGGAATAGGAGGATGAAACTTTGAATATGGGAACCGTGGAACTGCTCTCCCCAGCGGGGGATTTTGAGCGGCTAAAGGCGGCTTTTCGCTATGGAGCAGATGCGGCCTATCTGGCCGGACAGGAATTTGGGATGCGCAGTGCTTCCCCAAATTTCAGCTATGAAGAAATGTGTCAGGCGGCAGAATTGGCCCATGGATTGGGAAAAAAGATCTATGTCACCTGCAATACCCTTCCCCGAAATGATGAACTGGACAAACTGCCTGGTTTTTTAGAGAGTTGTGAAGCAGCAGGGGCCGATGCCCTCATTATCAGCGACCTGGGGGTGCTGCGGATGGCGAAAAAATACGCCCCTCACACCGAAATCCATATCTCTACCCAGACGGGTGTGGTCAATTCGGAGGCTGCCTGTATGCTCCATGAATTGGGAGCTTCCCGGGTGGTGTTGGCTAGGGAGATGACATTGGAGGAGATTGCGGATATCCGAGCCAAGACGCCTCGAGAGCTGGAGATCGAGGCTTTTGTCCATGGGGCCATGTGCGTTTCTTTTTCTGGCCGGTGCCTGCTTTCCAATTATTTTACTGGGCGGGACGGTAACCGGGGAGAATGTGCACAGCCCTGCCGCTGGAAATACAGCCTGATGGAGGAGACCCGTCCAGGCCGCTATATGCCGGTTCGGGAAACAGAGAACGGTACCTTTATCCTCAATTCCCGGGATCTCTGTATGGCGGATCATGTCCCCGAACTGATAAAAGCCGGCGTGTATAGCCTGAAGATCGAGGGAAGGGCCAAAGCGGATTATTATGTAGCCAGCGTGACCAAGGCCTATCGGGGCGCAGTGGATGCAGCGCTGGAAAACCGGCCGTTGCCGGAGTGGGTGATGCCGGAGCTGGATAAGATCAGCCACCGGGCTTATGGCACCGGGTTTTATTACGATAAAAACGGTCCGGGGCAGGATTCAGAGCGGGGCGGGTACGTGCGTGACTGGGAAGTAGCGGCTGTCGGCATGGGGATGATAGATGACACCCATGTGCGCCTTTCCCAGCGGAACCGCTTTTTTGCAGGGGAGCCCCTGGATGTGCTCTGCCCAGAAGAGGAACCCTTTACGGTGATTCTGGAAGAGATGAAAAATGCCGAGGGGGAAAATATCGAAGCCGCGCCCCATGCTACCATGGAGGTGACTGCTCGAGTTTCTCGCAGGATTCCGGCAGGGGCCTACCTGCGTCGGAAACGGGGAGAGAAAAACTTACTTTTATCGAAAGAATCTGCCCAGCAGACGGCACAGCTGGATTGCGGGGAATGACAGCAGCACCCAAAGAAGGGTGTATGGCAGGCAGACCTGTCCCATAAGGTTCAGGGGCATCTGGGAATAATCCCACACATTTTGCTGTAAGATGCAGTTGAAGAGGACTCCAAAGCAGAATTCTACAGATGTGATGGATAATGCGCCGGCAATACAACGAACAACCATAGGACGCCGGGCAATATGCTTGCTATTGCAGACCCATTCCAGCACCGGCAGACAAATTCCTCCGGCCGCCGCCATGGACGGATGGGTATATCCCCGCCAGATAATCTCAATAAGGGGATATACGGTGCCGCCTGTAAGGAAGAGAACGATATTTTTACGCATAGCTTTTGGCATCCGGATAAAGGGATGCTCTCCTTTCCTGTTTGGTCGGAAGTAGCATGCCCTTTTTTCAGGCAAATACCCCAACGAGAGAATGAAAAACGACGGATTTCAATAATCGTATAGATTTCCACAACAATTTCCCATAGCTTTTCTTTCAAAACCGCAGTATAATAGAGACAGCAAAAATTAGCTTGCATTTTCAGAGGTAGTGTCAAATGAGTTATGAAAAACCGAAGCCTAAGAAATAGGCTCAGATTGAACCTTGAAAATCGCAGATATGATGTTTGATGGCAGCTTACGCCACCCTTGACAGCACACAAAAGCAAT
>CALWVH010000047.1 GCA_944384915.1 uncultured Clostridia bacterium
ATTAGGCAGCAACAGCAACAGTATTGTTGTCGTTTAATTTTAAGTTTGCGGATTTTATAGCGGTCCCGCACCGCTACTCGCTTACGAAGGCTCACAACCCCCGTCGAAACCTTTGCATCCCCATATAGAGAGGAGAAAAACCTTATCGGTTTCGCTCCTTGATAGCGCGTTCCATATCTCGTTTTGCTGCCCGCTCTGCCATATCAGCACGCTTGTCATAATTTTTCTTACCTTTACACAAGCCTACCTGCACCTTCACGCGGGAACCCTTAAAATAAAGGGAAAGGGGAATCAGAGAGTAACCATCCTGCTTGACAAGTCCAAACAGACGCATAATCTCCCGGCGGTGCATAAGAAGCCGCCTGACCCGAATAGGATCACGATTAAAAATATTCCCCTGCTCATAGGGACTGATATGCACCCCATTGAGCAACAGCTCTCCATTGACTACAGAGCACCAAGAATCCTTTAAATTCACCCGACCTTGGCGAAGAGACTTCACCTCTGTCCCGGCTAATTCGATACCGGCTTCCATGCTCTCCTCTACAAAATAATCGTGGAAGGCCTTTTTATTTTGCGCAATGGTGCGAAGCGCTTTTTTCTCCATAAACACACGGCCTCCTCTTTTAAATGTAGTATAGAATTATACTACATCTTTTCTAATAATGCAAGCTATTTTCCGAATAAAATCTTACCACGGCAAATCCCACATAGAAACCTGAGGATAATCCTCCAAAGAGTCTGTATCTATGGAAATTTTCGTTTCCGGCGGTGACAAAACCTTCTGATATTTCAGTTCTGCTTCTAATTCCCCACCATTTTGAAGAATTACACAGGGAATAGTAAGTTCCAGAAAAGAAATATAAGAGTCCTCGTCTACAATGATTTTCCCCTCGGATTTTTCTGTCTTTACATCGGTAGGGTTAGCAACACCAAAATTTTGAAGCTGATCCATAGCAAAATCTGCAATAGACTGCACCGTTTTAGCGCTTACAGTAAATTTCAGGGTAAGTCCCTCTTCTCCGGTGGAAGATTCCAGCTCCTTTAATTGAGAAACCGACAGCTCCATTTCCGGATACACCCGATAGATTCGGGTAAGCAGCATGGAATATTCCATTTCTGCCCGATACGTTTCTCCGTTATCGTTGATATAGACCATACCGTCATTATATACCGTTCTGGAATTTAGCTCCATTTTTGGGAAAACAGCCTCAGCGTCAATCTCCATCTGCGGGTTATTTTCATTTTGAACAAACCGTGCCGTCAGGTTCCAGAAATACTCTGTTTCATCCCCTTCCGGGTCTACGACCAGTTCCAGGGTAGTGGTTTCTTCCCTCTGGGGCAGAGACGCCATTTTTTTCTGGGCCTGTGTATAAACCGAACGGGGATCGATATTCTGGCAGCCGCTGAGAATCACTGCCAGCAGCCAGCAAAGGCAAAGGCTGACTGCCATCATACGACCTTTCCTGATAACCCATCTCCCCTTTGATTTAATAGAACATCCTCATTATAGCAGATTTTTCCTCTTTCGTCCAGAAGCCTTTCATTTTGTTCAGCCTATCCTGCTGACTCCACTGTCATCTCCACCTGGACAGACACCGGAATCTTCGTCAGCCACTCCTCCCAATTTTCTCGGTTTTCCTTCCACCAAGCGGTATGCTCCTGCATAATCTGCCTTCCAAATCCAAAGGGGTCGGTTTGCTCTTCCCGTAAGGTCTTTTGCAGGGTTTCCTCTGCGCTGGATTGTAGCTGGGATGCTAATGCCTGTTCCAAATTGGGGAGAAGCGCTTCGTCTGCCGCCAGATCCATATTCTCTGTAGAGCTGATCTCCGTTTGACAGGTAATGGTAATATCCAGCTGTGGCTCCTGATTTTTAATACTGGGACTTACCTTCGCGCTGCCTTGCCGAATGGTAGCCGTCACTTTTCCCGCTTCTGGAAGCTCCACGACGATCTGACCACCAGTAAGCCTTTTGGTAATAACCAGTAAAATGCGGCTTTCCTCAGGGGTCAAAGTGGTACTATACTGGTCTTCGTGAAATACAGCTGTACCCGTCACCTCCACCACCCCCTCTTTTACGCTGAGCACTGGCATATAGGGAGAAGTCCCCTCCCCCCAGAGCTGATTGACAAAATCAATGGCTCTGGTGTATACCGTCCAGCCGTTGGTTTTGCCTCCCTGCCCCATCCGGGCGATCTCTTCGGGGCTTACATACTCTTCCCCCTCTTTTAACGTAAAAATTTCTTCCGCGGTGCCTTCGGCCAGAAACATCCCTACAGAAGGACGAGCCTCGTAGTACCGGACAAAGAAATCTATATAATGCTCCAGCCCCTCTTCTCCGCATTTTTTTCCCAATACCACCACCAGATTATGGGAATACAACGGTACTTTCCCGCTCCTTTGCACCAACTTATCCAGAGCATCCAAAACCGTTTCCCCTTTTACCTGCTCCAAAACCGGCTGGGTTTGGGAAGGCTGGCTGATGTGGACAGAAACCAAAACGCCATCCTCCTCCTGATCGATGCCAATGCCCTGGATGAGCATCCGGTCGTCCAACTGAATCTGCCCGCCTGAGGCCGAAGCGGAAGCAAGAATGAAAAAAGCCGCCACCACCGCTACTGCTGTAATGATGAGCCTTTTTTTGTTTCCCTTCATACTGTTACCGGACCTCCTTTTTCTGCGTCGTTTTATCTTTATGCCTTACAGCCAGCAAAATGATAATGGGCAGCAACACCCCTGTTATCATCGTGGCGGGTAAGATCGTTTGAATCCCGAACACAGCGGCGACCACCTCACCAGAGGCCAAAAACGTATTACATCCCACCACTAACAAGACAGCTCCTGCCAGAATAGCCACTCTACCGGCAATTTTCCCCCACAAAAACGATATACAAAGAGAGATCAGATACAGGTCTAGGGCCGTCGTGAGGAAAAGCCCCATCACCCATACTCCGGTATAAATGGCGTCCAGCCGTTGAAAAGGCCCAGACTGGGCCAGCGCCGCCATAGTATACACCGGGAAATTCTGAAGCCCTGCCACCGGCCCTAAAGTCCCGCAGACGGTGACGATCATTACGATAAAAAACAAACACAGTCCCACATTCCAAAACAGATACCGGCACTTTAAAGCCCCCTGGGTCTTGGGAAGCAGAAAGGGAATCACACAATAAAAAGAGCTGCGGGAAAGAAACAGCAGCGTTCCCTGTAGAGTTTGCCCTGGACCGTCATACAAAAGAGGGGTAAAGTTTTCCGCCCGCAGCTCTTGATTTAGCGTCACCAAAAGAAATATCATCCCACAGGCCGCCAGTATCAAAACAAACCCTGAGGTACGGGCAATGGACTCCAGACCCAAAAAGGCCCCATAAGCCGCCACCACCAAGAGAGCAACGGAAATCACCCATACCGGCACCTGGGTGTTGATCTCATTTTGCATAAACAACTGGAAATTAGAGAGAAAATAGCCGTTAATAAAGAGAAAATAGGCCGCATATAGGAGAGCGATTAGGCCCCCGGCTTTTCCAAAGGCATAGCCGGAGATCTCCAGCAAATCCAATTCCGGATACCGCCGGTGCAAAAACCAGGCCGGCAAAATCAGCACCAAATTAAGACCCAGATAACACAAAGCGGACAATGTGAGATCTTGAAGGTTTTTCCCTCCTGCCACCCGGGAATCCACAGTAAGCATCATGATAACCCGGGTAAGAAAGGCCAGAGTAAATAACTGGCCTGCACTGATCTTTCCGATTTGATTCATGACCTGCGCCCCCTTTTCACATGGCTGCCAGGCATATCCTGAACCATCTCGGGATTTTTCCCCAGGATCTTCCAACTGGCGCGAATAATGACATCCTTCATATCTCGGAAGCCAAAGGGGGATACGGGAGCCGTAAAGGGCACCCGGTAAGCGCTTTCGGAAGAGATATTGAGAAGCACCCCCATAAATCCCAACAGGATTCCCCACAAGCCCAGCAGGCCGCCTGCAATGATAAAGACCAGCCGAATCACAGCGATGGGCTCATAGAGCTTCGGCACCACATAACCGGAGATGGCCGTTAAAGCGACTACCAACAGGGTAGGTCCTCCAATAAGTCCGGCGCTGACTGCCGTTTCTCCAATGACCAGCGCCCCCACGATACTTACTGCATGGGAAAGGGTCTCCGGTACTCGAAGTCCGGCCTCTCTCATGATCTCATACATAATGTGGAGCACAATCGCCTCTGCCATTAAGGGAAACGGTGTGGAAGCCTCTGCCTCGGAAATTTTCATCAGCAGCGGTTCCGGCAAAAGCTCGGGATGGAAGGTGCCGATGGCCACAAAAATTCCCGGAAGAAAGGTAGCGATAAAAAACGCCAGGTATTTGAGCCAACGGGTAAAAGTGGCATAAAAGGGACGGTGGGCATAATCGTCAAAGCTCTGAAAATTCTCTGTAAACAGATAGGGCACCAGCAGCACGTTAGGAGTGCCGTCCACCAAAATCGCCACCCGGCCCTCCGCCACCTTGCCGCACACGGTATCCGGCCGCTCTGAGATCCCCACACTGGAAAACACACCTCCCTGCTCCAAAAATGGAATCAGATAGCCTGCTGCCAACACCGTATCCAGCTGGGCGTCCCGCAGGGCGGTTCGGATACCTTGGACGATTTCTGGCGCTACTGCTCCCCGCAGATAGCACAAGGCCACTGCGGTCTGGGTCTTCTCTCCCAAAATCAAACGCTCAAACATCAGGTCCGGGTTCTTCATCCGGCGGCGCACCATGGAAATATTGATCTGCAAAGGTTCCACAAACCCCTCTCGAGAACCTCGCTGGGCCTTCTCGTTGGAGGGTTCCTGGATACTGCGAAAGCTGAACCCCTGCACACCAAAGGCAATCATAAACCGGCAGCCGTCCACTGCCAGCACCGCAAACCCGGACATCAGCTTGTCCATGGCTTCTGCAAAATTTCCTACCTGGATCTGATCGGAGGTGGCCAGAGCATGGTCTCGGATATACCGCAGCTTCGCGTCTCCATCCAGTTGAAGAATGGGAGCATCTAAAATTGGCTTTAAGATTCCCTGGGCGATGAGCCGCTTATCAATCAGTCCCTCTATAGATAGGATCACCGCAGGGGTGTCCCCAATTTTAAACTCCCTCTGGACAAAATCGATGCTATCTCGGAATTCCTGCCGGAAAAACACTAGGTTTTCCAGTAAGGAATCGGAAAATGGGCTTTCCCGCTGTAACTTATTCTGCATCTGTGCAGCGCCTCCCTTGCAGATTCTCTCCTTCTATTGTGTGTGAGATCGTATAAATTATGCTTATCCCACTCTGTTTTTCCCGCCCTTCTTGACATTTTGAAAAAAAAGGATTATACCTTTATTAGAAAGTTGCGTTTGCAACTATTTTAGAGGAGGAATCCCTTTGCGAGGAATCATGAAGTATGTCAACCGTATTCACCGCAGTATGGGCGTTGTCTACAATAACCGCCTGCGGGAATACGGCATCAATCATTGCCAGCATCCCTATATCCTGCTGATCTGCCAGTACCCGGGGATCACCCAGGAGGAGCTGGCTCGTTCTGTCTGCGTCAATAAAAGCAATGTGACCCGGCAGCTGGCCTCTCTGGAAGGGGAAGGGTATCTGACACGCCGGCCCGATGAAGATGATAAACGGCTTATGCGGGTATATCCCACCGAAAAAATGGAGGCCCTCCTTCCCCATGTGCGAGAAGTCATGGGGGATTGGAACGCCCTGCTGCTGGAGGGCTTTTCCGAGGAAGAGCGGGCGAAGCTCATTTCTATGCTGGAGATCATCACCATCCGGGCTACAGAGGCCGCCCATTCTACCCTGCGAGGTAGTGAGCGCTCTTCCGGCGAAAAGGAGGGAGGCAGCCGATGAGGGAAATTTTCCGATACTTAAAACCCCATGTACCCAAAATGCTGGGAGGTTTTGTGTTCAAGTTTTCCGGCACGGTGGTGGAGCTTCTCATCCCCATGATCCTCTCCTACATTATCGACGATGTGGTGCCTACCGGAAACATCACACTGGTATACTGGTGGGGCGGCGCTATGCTGCTGTGCGCGGTGATGGCACTGGTCAATAATATTGTGGCCACCCGCATGGCCTCTGCCGTTGCCAGAGAGGCCACCCGCTCCATTCGCCACGATCTGTTCGCCAAGATTTCCTATCTTTCCAGCCGGCAGATCGATGATTTTTCCATTCCTTCTCTGGAATCCCGGCTGACCACCGATACCTATAACGTGAATCAGGTCATCGGTATGATGCAGCGGCTGGGAGTGCGTGCCCCCATCTTGCTGGTAGGAGGCATCTTTGTCACCATGGCCATGGAGCCGGTACTGACTTTGGTGATGATCGCCATTATGCCCTTTATCGGCATTGTGGTATGGCTAGTCACCCGCAAGGGCGTGCCTATGTACACCTATCTGCAAAAGGGGATTGACATTATGGTGCGCACCGTGCGGGAAAACATCTCCGGCATCCGGGTTATCAAGGCCCTCTCCCGTACCGAGCAGGAAAAGGAGCATTTTTCTCAGGTAAATCGGGAAGTGGTAAACCGGGAGACCCGGGCTTCCATTACCATGGGCATTACCAACCCCATGATGAATCTGTTTCTTAATACCGGCCTGACGCTGGTAGTAGTGGTGGGAGCCTTCCGGGTCAACAGCGGCGTCACCAAAGTGGGCGCTATTATCGCGTTCCTCAGCTACTTTACCATCATCCTCAACGCTATGCTGTCCATCACCCGGCTGTTTGTTATGTATTCCCGAGGCAGTGCCTCTGCTTCTCGTATCTGTGAGGTACTCTACACTCGGGAAGTTTTGAAGGTGACAGAAGCCCCCGCCGTTTCGGAAAAGGCTCATGTGGTATTTGACGACGTATCCTTCTCCTATCAGAAAAAAGGGGACGATATTTCCCATATCTCCTTTACCCTGCAAAAGGGCGAAACACTGGGCATCATCGGCGGCACCGGCAGCGGCAAAAGCACCATCGCCGCCCTGCTCATGCGGCTGTATGAGCGGGATTCCGGCAGCGTCCGCATCAGCGGCCGTCCAGTGGAATCCATCCCCCCAGAGGAGCTGCACACCAAATTCGGCGTGGTCTTTCAAAACGATGTGCTGTTTGCCGACACCATTGCCTCCAACATTGATTTTGGCCGAAACCTTCCGCAAGAACGGATTGTGCAAGCGGCACAGTGCGCCCAGGCTATGGAGTTTATCGACAGCCTTCCCGACGGGTTCCAGCATATGCTTACCCCCCGCGGCACCAACCTCAGCGGCGGGCAAAAACAGCGGGTGCTGCTGGCTCGGGCGCTGGCAGGCTATTCGGAAATTTTGATCCTGGACGACTCCTCCAGCGCCCTGGATTACCGCACCGACGCTTCTCTTCGAAAGGCCCTGCGAGAAAACTATAGCGATGTGACTACCATCGTCATCGCCCAGCGGGTGAGTTCCATTCTCCATGCCGACCATATTCTGGTGCTGGAGGACGGCAAAGCGCTGGGATACGGCACCCATGAAGAATTGATGGAGACCTGTCCTCTGTACCGGGAGATCAGCGAATCACAGATGGGAGGGGATTTTGATTGAAAAAGCCGCCTGCGGGCATTGCTGCCCCTAAACCCCAAAATCGAAAAAAAGTGCTGCTCCGGCTGTGGACCTACCTGTTCCAGCACAAATGGATGATCCTAGCCGCGCTGCTCCTCACCTTTACCAGTAATCTGCTGGCTCTGTTAGGGCCTATGCTTTCCGGCTTGGCCATCGACTATATTGGAACTGCTCCCGGTGAGGCCAATTTTCCCATGGTGTTCTATTACTGCGGGCTGATGCTGCTGTTCTATATTATCTCCTCAGCTCTGTCCTATCTGCTGTCGGTACTGATGATACGTCTCAGCCAAAAAGTGGTATACCAGATGCGTAAAGACCTCTTTGACAAACTGGTGGAACTACCGGTGAGCTTTTTTGACAGCCACCAGACCGGCGACATCATCAGCCGCATTTCCTACGATATCGACACCGTGAACGCTTCCCTTTCCAATGACCTATTGCAAATCGCCACCAGTGTGATCACGGTGGTGGGGTCCCTCATCATGATGCTGTTCATCTCCCCCATTCTGGTGTTGGTGTTCGCGGTTACCATTCCGGTATCTATCCTATTCACCCGGTATATGACCACCCGGGTACGTCCTCTGTTCCGCAAGCGTTCCGCCAAGCTGGGCGAGCTCAACGGCTTTGTGGAGGAGATCATCTCCGGTCAAAAGACCACCAAGTCCTATCATCAGGAAGAGACGATGATTGGCCGCTTTGATGTGAAAAACGGCGACGCTGTACAGGCCTATTATGAAGCCGACTATTATGGCAGCATGATCGGCCCTTCGGTGAACTTTATCAACAACCTTTCCCTGGCTCTCATCAGTGTGTTCGGCGCGCTGCTGTATCTGGCAGGAAACCTGACCCCCGGCAACCTCTCCTCCTTTGTGCTGTATTCTCGGAAATTCTCCGGCCCCATCAACGAGATGGCCAATATCATCAGCGAGCTGCAATCCGCCTGTGCGGCGGCAGAGCGGGTATTCCGCCTCATCGACGAAGAGCCGGAACCTGCCGACGCTCCCGGCGCCTTTACTCTGCCGGAAACCGCGGGAGATGTGCGCATGGAGCATATCCGCTTTGGCTATGACCCGGAAAAAATTATCATCCACGACCTGAATCTTCACGCCAAACCGGGCAGTCTGGTGGCTATTGTCGGCCCCACCGGCGCGGGAAAAACTACCATTATCAATCTGCTCATGCGCTTCTACGATCCCCAGGAAGGGCGCATCCTGATGGACGGCCATGACAGCCGGAATATTACCCGAAAGAGCCTGCGGGCCGCTTACACCATGGTGTTGCAGGACACCTGGCTGTTTAATGGCACTATTTATGAGAACATCGCCTTTAGCCGTCCCGAAGCCACCCGGGAAGAGGTGGAAGAGGCTGCCAAGGCCGCCCGTATCCACCGGTATATCACCCAGCTTCCTGACGGTTACGACACCATTGTGAGCGACAACGGCATGAATATCTCCCAGGGGCAAAAGCAGATGCTCACCATTGCCCGAGCCATGCTCTCCGACGCCAAAATGCTGATTCTGGATGAAGCCACCTCCAACGTGGACACCCGGACAGAACAGCAAATCCAGGCAGCTATGCGGAACCTGATGAAGGATAAGACCTGCTTTGTCATCGCTCACCGTCTCTCCACCATTCAGAATGCGGATGAAATTCTAGTGGTGCAGAAGGGGGACATCGTAGAGCAGGGCAATCATGAGCAGTTGATGGCCAAAGGCGGCGTTTACGCCGGACTATATCGCTCTCAGTTCCAATAATCCATATAAAAATACCTGTTGACCGCAGTAAGATACGATCAACAGGTATTTCTTTTTTATTCTGGTCAATATCCAACCCATGCAATCTATCAGGATTTTTCCTTATGGGAAGCCTCATCATCCACACAATAATACTTGCCCTTATATTCCCGATAGCTGTGGTGCAGGTCACAGAAGAGGAGGTCATGGGAAGGCACTCGCTGCTCCTCCGGGGGAAACTGGGTGTAATCCCCAAAGGCAGTGCGGAGATATCCGTCATATCCTACCGGCAAGGGGAATTCCTCCCCTTCAAACTCCCGCCACACTGCTGATGTAAACCACTCGGATGAATACCAGTTTTTCATATATCCCGGCCCGGAACAGAGTTCCGTTACCCCTTTGCATTGGGAAATGGGATACCGGGTCATTTTCCGTTCCGCCATTTTCCATATCCGATAGCGCATAGCCCGGGATGGCACGGCTCCCAACGCGATCTTGCCCAGGAAAGCCACTTTTTTTCCATGGTTTTTGGGAACCAGCTGAGCACAGAACAAAGAGTACAGCAGTGCCCAAAAAACCTGCTTTTTTCTCTGCCAGGGAGAATCGGGATACCCGTCAATGGGCAGGATGTCCATAGCGAGGCCGTGACACATATCGATATCTTTTTGATAGGGTTTGATGCCCGTTGTCTCATTGTCCCGAATGGTGATAAACAAGTTATGATCCACCAGTTCCCGGGTCTGCTGCACCAAGGTATACCGTTTGGTATCTGCTTCCCGGGGCCAAAGCTCCTTTAGTTTTTCATAATCTTCCCGGGGCATAAAGAAATCCACGTCATCATCCCAGGGGATAAAACCCTTATGCCGCAGGGCGCCGATACAGCAGCCGCCGCAAAAATAAAAAAGAAGGCCATGCTCTTTGCAGAAATCCCGAAAATACCGGGCCATTTCCAGCCCTTTTAATTGAAGCTCCCGTACAGCAGGAGTCGCAGACTGTTCCATGTTTTTCCTCCTCAGTTACTTTTCTGGTTCAACAGGATGCGCACCTGTTCCATAGCAGGACTTAGTCCTCCATGATGCCCTTTTTTCCAGAAAGGAAGTTTTATCAATCCCACGGCAGTCCCCACGCCGTAACAAACATGCAGAATGAGAAACAGGAAAGGAAGCAGGAGCGAGGTAACATTCCAGTTTTCGTCCCGCACACAAGCCACCGTCATAACTAGCGCCAATAGCGCATACATTCCCCACATCAAGGCGGCAAGCTGCCAGATTCCCACGCAAGCCAATATGGTGGTAACCAGAATCCCCAGCAAAAAGGCAAAGGGGACAAAATGGTAAAGGGAAAGACAACCGGGGCATACCCCTGCGGTAAGTCCCACCCATTTTCCGTTGCCATATTTTTGACGGATCATCTGTTTGAGGCTGCTGCGCACGTGCTGGTAGGAGATAATGGAGGGGTCAAAGCAAAGGCGAAAACCCGCTTTTCGCATACGGTAGTGGATCTCATTATCTTCAGTACGCCCCAATTCTTCGTTATAGCCGCCAATGGCCTCGAATACCTCCCGGCGGTATGCGCCGTGAAAAACAGATTTGGCATACATCTTCCCAACATCACGCCGAAAAGAAGCAATGCTGCTGCCAAACAGGGAATTTTCCGCCAATAACAAGGTTTTCTGCCACTGGGTAGGCGCTTCCAATACACAGGGCCGCTGCCCTCCAGATACCGATTCCCCGCTCTCCAGACACTCCACATTTTTTCTCACAAAATCCGACGGGATGTTGGCATGGGCGTCCACTCGCAAGATCACGTCCCCCGCAAATGTCTGCAACAGCACATTCCAGCCTTTTGCCAAGGTCTTTCCGGGGTTATCTACCACCAGGACCCGATTAAATTCTTCCCCGTGCTCCCGGGCAAACTGTTCCATACAGGCTTTTGTGCCGTCTGTAGAATCACTGTCTGCCAAAAGGATCTCCATCTGTTCATGGGGATACTCCTGTGCAAGGATATCAGAAAACAGGGACGGAAGAGAAAGTTCCTCATTCCTTGCCACCACACAAAGGGAAATCAGAAGACTGCCGTTATTTTCCAAGATAAAGCATTCCTCCTTGCTTTGCCACTCGTTCTTTAAAATTTACAGCGTTTCTATTATAGCACGGTCCCCTGTATTGTCAAACAGAGGAACACTTTGTTTTTTAGAGAAAATGCACAGGACAATCACTGCCAAATCTCAGGCAGGGAATCCAGCATCAGGCGCACCTGCGTCCCCTTTCCTACCTCGGAAGTAATCTCCATCTTATGAGAAAGGCTTTTTAGCACCCGATGGCATAAGTACAGCCCTAGTCCTGTTGCCCGCTTATCCTCTCGGCCGTTAAGGCCGGTAAATCCTCTCTCTGCAATGCGAGGAAGATCTTCTGGGGCAATGCCGATTCCAGTGTCCTCGATGACCAACACCATTCCCGGCTCCTGACGGATAGTAATGGAACCCTTGGACGTATATTTCAAAGAATTGGAAAGGATCTGCTCTACTACAAAACACAACCACTTTTCATCGGTAAGCACGGTACCGGAAATCTCCTGCATTTCCAGGCGAATCTTTTTGCGGATAAACAGCGGCGCATATTTCCGCACCGCCTGACGCACGATCTGTTCCAATGGATACCGCTGGATCACAAAATCACTGGAGGGGCTTTCCAAACGCAGATAAGACAGCACCATTTCCACATACTGTTCGATCCGGAACAGCTCTGCCAGGAGCTCCCGGTTTTCCGGCGTATCCTCGCTTTGCAGCAACAGCCGCATAGCAGCAATAGGCGTCTTGATCTGATGTGCCCATAGCGTATAATACTCCACCATGGCACTGCGTTCCTTATCAGCGGCGGATTCTATCCGCTGCTTTTCGCAGAACAGGTTCCGCAATGCTTCGTCGTAGTCCTCTTCAATCAGATTTCTCGGCTCCGGCAGTTCGCTCAGGGAATAAAGGACGCTGGCTTTCAAAGTCTCCATTCGGCGATGGCGTCCATAAAACAATCCGAAGTCCACCGCTGCTGCTATGGTCCCGACAAATGTCCAGAGGAACAGCGTATAAAGGTATGCCTCTCCTTCCAACCGGTAAACCACAAACAAAAATCCACTGATTGCCGCCATCGCCAGCAGAAGGCAGAGCAGTTTTCTTCGTTGGCAAAAATAAGATGCCAGTATCTTCCAAAACGAAAGTGTCCTATTCATGAGATCATATACCCCACGCCTTTTTTGGTAACGATAAAGCCTTTCAGACCTACTGCCTCCAGCTTGCGGCGAAGGCGGGTGACATTCACTGTCAGTGTGTTTTCATCCACATAGCAGTCGGTTTCCCACAGTTTGGTCATCAGGGTCTCCCGGCTTACCGTCCTACCCTTATTTTCCAGCAGCGTCTGGATTACCTTGTATTCATTCTTGGTCAGCTCCACCTTATTTCCCTCATAGGTAAGGGTTGCATCCCCCATATTCAAGATAGCTCCCCGGTGTTCCAAAAGGCTGGTCTGTCCACTGAAATCATAGGTTCGGCGCAGCACGGCTTGTACCTTGGCTGCAAGCACATGGAGGTCAAAAGGCTTGGCAATAAAATCATCTCCCCCCATGTTCATGGCCATTACGATGTTCATATTGTCAGAAGCAGAGGAGATAAAGATAATCGGCACTTTGGAAAGGCGGCGAATCTCACTGCACCAATGATATCCATTAAAAAATGGCAGAGAAATATCCAGAAGTACCAGCTGCGGATCAAAAGCCACAAACTCTGCCAGAACCCTCTGAAAATCTTCTATACAATGGACCTCACATCCCCAGCTTTCCATATGCCGGGCAGCAGCCTGTGCAATAACGGCATCGTCCTCTACGATCATAATCTTATACATAGTATCCCCCACTTTTCATGATTGGATGCTTTCTAGGCTGCTTCTTTTGTTCTGTCGAAAAAGTTTCCCATACCAAAACTAGGGCTTCCCCATTCGCTCCACACAGCCGTCCATACGATTCCAATAATAAAAATATCATACCACGTTCCTCGGATTCTGTCCATTTTCCAGTTGTAAATAAACTGTGTGCTTTTCTAAGATGTGCCATAAATCCATCTCTACTAGACCTTTAATGATGGAAATTCCAACACTCCCCTATACCTATCAAAAATTTTACTAACCATTCCCACTCCCCTCTGATTCAACTATTTAAAGGATGGAATAAAGGCTGTCATAATATTTTCAATCAATGGTTGTTCTGCAAGCCTGTATTTGGTATACTTATTTAACATAAAAAGATACTATCTGTTGGTGGGGGAGAGTTATGGCCAACTTTACACGAAAAGCTATTAAAGAAACCTTTATCGCATTGCTGGAAGAGCGACCTCTCAGTGATATTACAATAAAGGATATTGTGGAAACCTGCGGGATCAACCGTAATTCCTTTTACTATCATTTTCAGGATCTTCCAGCTTTGATCGAAGAAATCGTCAAAGAAGAGGCGGAAATGATTATTGAAAAATACCCCTCTGTTACTTCCATTGTTCAGTGTTTTGACGCACTCATCGAGTTTGCCTCCCATCGCAAACGGGCCATTATGCATATTTACCGCTCGGTGAACCGGGAGGTATTCGAGCGCCATCTCATGACGGTAAGCGAATATTTTGTGCGCAGTTATATCCATACAGTCCTAGCACAAGAGCCCATACGAGATGAAGATAAAAACACCATTGTTCGGTATTATAAATGTGTATGTTTTGGTCTGACAGTAGACTGGCTCAACAGTGGAATGGACCCGGAATATGCCCAGTCTATCCGTCGTATTTTCGAGCTGAAGAAAAACGCCGCCGCGGAAATCACCCAGCTGTTTCAGGAAATATAGATTCTAAATTGTATAAAGAGCCGTGCCTTGGTGTACGGCTCTCTTTTTTTAGGCACAGGGGCTCCTGTGTCTATTTTTTGGTCAATCCCGCCCCAGTATCTACTTTTCAGACATAGGACAGGTTGTTGCCTGTTTTCAAAAAGATGTATTTTCCGTATCATCTATTTGTGTTCCAAACAAAAGAAAGGAGGCTGCGGGTTATGAAAACGCGCTCCGTGGTTCCCATGAGGATCGCAAAGATAGGATATATCGCCATGTCAGCCGTATTCTGTCTAGCAGGGATCATCCTGCTTGTGTTTCCAGAAATCTCTGCCACTGCGGTAGTCACATTTCTGGGGATTGTCATGATGGTTTTCGGGGCAATCAAGCTGGTGGGCTACTTTTCCCGAGACTTGTACCGGCTGGCTTTTCAGTATGATCTGCAATTCGGCATTTTATGGCTGATACTGGGCATCGTTACCCTGATACGTCCTGGAAATGTACTAAGTTTCCTGTGTGTCTCTTTAGGAATCTGTATGGTGGCAGATTGCCTGTTCAAGGGAAAAGTTGCCCGAGACGCGCAGGCTTTTGGCCTACGCTCCTGGTGGCTTCTTTTTCTGTTGGCAATCCCCGCCGGACTAATCGGGCTTCTGCTTATTCTCTGCCCCGCTCAAGCCGTGCGCGCTATCATGACGCTGCTGGGAATCTCCCTTTTGATTCAAGGGCTCTTAAACCTTTGTGTAGCAGTTACCATGGTGAAGATCGTAAAGAATCAAATGCCCGATCATATGGAACCGGATTTCTGCGACTTTACAGAAAAGCAGTAACAATTTGGATACCAAGCATTTTGCAACAAGGAGATGGTGGAAACCATGAAATTTTCAAGAGCGGTGGTAAAGCACCGAGTTCTCATTCTGCTGGTTACGCTTCTGCTGATGATCCCATCTGTATTGGGCATGGCGTTTACCCGGGTCAATTATGATATGCTCACCTACCTACCGGAAGATATGGAGACTGTGGTAGGACAGGAAGAGCTGTTGAACGATTTTAACAAAGGCGCGTTTACTTTTCTGATCGTGGAAGATATGCAGGAAAAGGACGTTGCTTCTCTGAAAGACAAAATCGAAGGCATCGACCATGTGGATACCGTCCTCTGGTATGATTCCCTGGCGGATCTTTCCATCCCCATGGAACTGCTGCCGGATAAGATCTACAAGGAATTTAATACCGATCATTCCACTTTGATGGCCATTTTCTTCGACACCTCTACTTCCAGCGATGAAACCATGCAGTCTGTGGAGGAGATCCGATCAGTGGCCGGTTCTCAGTGTTTTGTTTCTGGTCTGACAGCGCTGGTGGTAGACCTGAAAAACCTGTGTGAACAGGAAGAACCTATTTATGTCGCTTTGGCAGTCCTCCTCGCCTGCGCCGCTATGATGCTGTTTCTGGATGGCTGGTTGGTGCCCTTTGTGTTCCTGCTCTCCATCGGCGCTATGATCCTTCTGAACATGGGCACCAACTTCTTCCTGGGCGAAGTTTCCTATATTACCAAAGCCCTTTCGGCGGTATTGCAGTTGGCCGTTACCATGGACTACTCCATTTTCCTCTGGCACAGCTACAACGAACAGCGGGAGAAATATGACGATCATCAGGAAGCCATGGCAGTGGCAATCAAGGAGACTTTTACCAGTGTCATGGGCAGCTCTACCACCACCATCGCCGGCTTTGCAGCGCTGTGCTTTATGAGCTTTACCCTGGGCCGCGATCTGGGACTGGTCATGGCCAAAGGCGTACTGCTGGGGGTCATCGGCTGTGTGACCGTGCTCCCCTCTCTCATTCTGGTCTTTGACAAGCTGCTGCAAAAGACTCGACACCGTTCCCTGATCCCCGATATGGGCAAGTTCTCCAAAGGGGTCATCAAGATTTTCCCGGTATTTCTCATTCTCTTTGCCGTTCTTATCACCCCGGCCTATTATGGGTATCAGCAGGCCAACAAGGAAGTTTACTACGACATGGCTCAATCCCTACCGGATGATATGAATTATATTATTTCCAATTCCAAGCTGAGTGAGGACTTCGATATTGCTTCTACCCATATGGTGCTGGTAGACGCCAACCTTTCCTCCAAGTCTGTTCATCAGATGATGGACGATATGGAAAATATAGAAGGCGTAAAGTATGTGCTGGGGCTGGAATCCGTTATTGGTTCGCGAGTACCTCGGGAGATCTTACCGGACAGTATCCGGGAATTGCTAGTCAGTGACAAATGGGAACTCCTGCTTATCAATTCCGAATATAAAGTGGCAAGCGATGAGGTGAATAACCAGATCAATCAACTGAACACCGTACTCAAGCAATACGACCCCAACGGAATGCTCATTGGAGAAGCTCCCTGTATGAAGGACATGATCGAAACAACCGACCATGACTTCAAAGTGGTAAATTCCATTTCTATTGTAGCTATTTTCCTGATTATTCTGCTGGTAGAAAAAAGCATCTCCCTGCCGGTGATCCTGATCGCCGTAATCGAACTGGGAATCTTCATCAATCTGGGTCTTCCCCATTATCTGGGCCAGAGCATGGCATTTATCACCCCCATCTGCATCAGCACCATTCAGTTGGGCGCTACCGTAGATTACGCCATTTTAATGACCACCCGATACAAGTCGGAACGAATCGGCGGCGCGGATAAGAAAAACGCCGTCTGGACAGCACTGCGCACCTCTATTTCGTCCATTATCGTTTCCGGTATGGGGCTATTCGCCGCCACCTTTGGCGTAGCCCTGTATTCAGATATCGAGATTATCAGCTCCATGTGTATGCTCATGGCAAGAGGCGCCGTGATTAGCATGCTGCTCGTTGTTTTCGTACTCCCCGCCATGTTCATGCTGGCAGATCCTCTTATCTGCAAAACTACGCTGGGCATGACAAAAATCAAGTTAAGAAACCGTTCTGTGGAGGTATCTGCTCATGAATAAGCCTACTATTAAAATTCTATCCGTTCTCCTTTGCGCGGCCCTTCTGGCCGGCAGTGTAGGGGCCGTTTCCGTTATCAACCGTCCAGAAGAGAAAAAAACACAAACTTCTATCAATACTGTGGCGGGTACCGAGGAAAAGGATTCCCTTTCCAAAGACGAAACCGTGTATGTACTGGCAGGTGCCGATGGCAGTGTGGATAAGATTATCGTCAGCGACTGGATCAAAAACGCCTTGGGTTCCGCCAGCATTTCTGACAAATCCCAACTGACTGATATTGAAAACGTAAAGGGCGACGAATCCTACACCATGAACAGCGATGGCATGAAGGTATGGGACGCTCGGGGCAACGACATTTACTATCAGGGAAACATCGAAAAGGAACTTCCCGTTGGCCTGCGTGTTTCTTATAAACTGGACGGCAAGGCGGTTTCTGCGGAAGAAATTGCCGGAAAGAGCGGAAAGGTAACCATTCGCTTTGAGTATGATAACCGCCAGTTTGAGACTGTAGAGATTGACGGCAAAAAAGAAAAAATCTACGTTCCCTTTGTCATGCTCACCGGCGTACTACTGGATACAGACACCTTCACCAATGTAGAAGTCTCCAACGGGAAATTGATGAATGATGGCGACCGGATTGCGGTCATGGGGCTGGCGTTCCCCGGCTTGCAGGAAAACCTGGATATTGCCCAGGATCAGCTGGAGATCCCCTCTTATGTAGAGATCACCGCCGACGTCAAAGACTTTTCCATGGGTACCACCATTACCGTTGCTTCCAACGACGTGTTCAATCAGATTGACACCGAAAAGCTGAACTCTGTGGACGAACTGAAAAACTCTCTGGGAGAAATGACCGACGCTATGTCTCAGCTGATGGACGGTTCTTCCCAGCTGTATGATGGGCTTTCCACGCTGCTGGAAAAATCCGATAAGCTGGTATCTGGTATCGATCAGCTGGCACAGGGGGCCAAAGACCTGAAAGACGGCGCTTCTCAGCTGGCGGACGGCACCATCACTCTAAAAGACGGAACTGCTCAGCTGGTGGATGGACTCCAGGCTCTCTCTGACAATAACGCCCAGTTGAACGGCGGCGCAAAGCAAGTGTTTGAGACTCTGCTCTCCACTGCTAATTCCCAGCTGGCCGCTTCTGGCCTTACGGTACCGAAACTGACCATTGGAAATTACGCGGAAGTGCTCAATCAAGTCATTACTTCGCTGGATAAAAATGCGGTTTATCAGCAGGCTCTGCAAACTGTTACCCAGAAAGTGGAAGCCAGCCGTCCCATGATTATAGAAAAAGTAACTGCCGCTGTCCGTGAACAGGTACTACAGCAGGTAACTGCCGCAGTAAAAGAACAGGTTACAGAAAAAGTGACCATCGCTGTTCAAGAACAGGTAGCGGAAAAGGTAATCCCTATTGCTACCGGAGGGAAAATGACCAAAAAAGAATATGACGCTGCCGTAAAAGCCGGATTGATAGATGAAAAAACACAGGCTGCGGTGGAGGAAGCCATTAACACGCAAATGAAGGAAGAGCAGGTACAGGAATTGATTGCTTCCCAGATCCAGAGCCAGATGGAAAGCCAAGAGATACAGGCTACCATTTCCGCCAAAACGGAAGAACAGATGGACTCAAAAGCCATCCAGTCCACTATTTCTCAAAATGTAGAATCGCAAGTGCAAAAAGCGATTTCCGAAGCCATGGCTTCCGATGAAGTCCAGCAAAAATTGCAGGCGGCTTCTGAAGGCGCAAAAGCTGTGATTGCTTTGAAATCTTCCCTTGACAGCTACAATACTTTCTATCTGGGCTTGCTTCAATATACTGACGGCGTTTCTACCGCCGCTTCCGGCGCCAAGAAGGTAGATCAGGGAGCCGATTCTCTGAAAGATGGCGCCGCACAGCTAAAGGATGGAACTTCCCAGTTGTACGACGGGATTTTGCAGCTGAAAGATGGCGCACCGGCTCTAGTGGACGGCGTGACCCAGCTGAAGGATGGCTCCATGCAACTCTCCGACGGTTTGAAGCAATTCAACGACGAAGCGGTGCAGAAGCTAGCCGATCTGGTCAACGGCGATTTGGACAGCATCGTCACCCGGTTGAAAGCCACAGTGGATGTTTCCAAAAACTATCGGAACTTTTCCGGCATCAGTGACGAGATGGATGGCAAAGTGACATTTATCTATCGTACAGAGGAGATTGAGTCCTAATTAGGAAATTGTATGTACAGTACTTTTTTAGGAAGGCGGCAATGTAATTTGCTGCCTTCCTAAATTATTTTGCATAGGATATCTTGAGATCACTTGACAGAAGTGGTAGGAGTTAGTACACTGAAAATTATTCACGCTGAGATGATTGATTGAATACTGTTGTGACATCGAAAAAAGAAATTTTAAAAGCAAATCGGAATTTGGACCAACCGTGCGGCTGATCAGCGGTCAATATCCGCCTGTTGCATCAGCCTGCGGTGTATCCATTGGTTAGACCTATAATGATTCTCCTTCTAAAGCCGACTTAGTAGGTGCTATCGTGGAAAGTATTTGGTGTGAGAGTTTCAATTATCCAGAAGATATAGGGGTGTTTCAAGACACTCAAGCCTACATTTCCTGGATATATCAACTCTTGGAATATGGCTGCACACAGTTGTATGTTCCACAGATACTTTTTATTTATTTTTGGAACGGATTCCCTCCATAGATGTTTTCGAAGCAGATGGGTGTGTACACAAAGGACGTGTAGCAACGTTTTTAATAAGTCTGTATGGCAATCTTGATGGGAAGTAGTAAAAAGAGGTTTTACAATATCTGTACCGATTTAGAGAAAAAATAAAATTTTCAGGAGGTAACATATGAATCCTATCATTTGGAGGCAGGGAGTTTGTGACCCGCATGTTCATGTGTTTCAAAACAAGGTATACCTTTATGCAACACATGATTCGCCTTGTGAACCAAACAATTTCCGTATGCAGGATTGGCAAATGCTACTCGTTTGGCCCGCACTGAAATGTTTACCCCTGTAGAGGAATTTCTTTCAGAAGAAGATATGGAGAAGTATCAAGATCGATTGTTGACTTTTGAGTTGGTAGATGAAGAAGGAAATCTCACCGGAGAATACACACCTGCCTGCGGCATTTCCATTACTGGTCAGGAAGCCTTTGATAAAATTTATGGAGAACAGGAATATGGCGTATTTTTAGTCAGTAACGCAGATCCAGTAGAGAATGCGGAAAAGGTCTTCATAGATATTCTTGACGCATAGTTAAAAAGCAAAACCGGAGTTCGCGACCTGAAAGATCAGGTGAAAACTCCGGTTTTTTCTATGACTGCATAAATTAGGTCCTCTGGTTGGGCGGAAGGAAAGGGAAACAAAAAGAAAAGAGTCCCCAAACGCGACTTGCGTGTCGAAGCTCTCGGCTGCATGAGTGTTAGAAAATAGATACCTGCCTAGACGCGAGCGCTACGGCAAATAAAAAAACTGAGTCCGGAACGCGACTTGCGTCCAGACTCAGTCTGGCGGAGAAAGAGGGATTTGAACCCTCGCGCCGGTTACCCGACCTACTCCCTTAGCAGGGGAGCCCCTTCACCACTTGGGTAT
>CALWVH010000048.1 GCA_944384915.1 uncultured Clostridia bacterium
AGCTCATCTGGTAGAGCGCCACCTTGCCAAGGTGGAGGTAGCGAGTTCGAGCCTCGTCGTCCGCTCCAGCATGGCGACATAGCCAAGTGGTAAGGCATGGGTCTGCAAAACCCTGATTCCCCAGTTCGAATCTGGGTGTCGCCTCCAAAAGCCCTGACTGCATTGCAGTCAGGGCTTTTTTCTGTATATTTAGAAAATGAATTCGACTTAATTTTACAGGAAATTTACTTGCACTTTTCAAATGAAAAAATTGCATGGAAACGCTGTTTTATGTTATAATTGCAACAGAGTTGGTAACTGTATGGTGTAACAGCAGTTTAAGCTCGTACAAATTCAGAAAGGATTTGGACATATGAACAAGAAGAAAAGCAGCAAATGCGGTGCTGTGATTGATATCGGTTCCCATTTGCTGAAAATGAGAATCGCCCAGTTGAGAAAAGGGGAGATCGTGGAAGTTGATCGACTAGAGTATCCTCTGCATTTAGGACACGAGGTGTTTAACGAGGGAAAGATCAGCTTTGAGAGCCTGCGGGAATTGTCACAGATTTTGCAGGGATATTCGGAGGTAATGGAGAGCTATGGCGTAGAGCAGATTCGGGCTGTGGCTACTACTGCCTTGCGGGAAGCCAAAAACCGTGCTTATATCATCGACCAGTTGAAAATACAGAATGACCTGACCGTGCAGGTGTTGGAGGACGATCAGGAAAAAACGCTGATCTATTCAGAGATGCTGCGCTCTTTACAGGAAATGGAGCAGATCAAGGATCAGGATACTCTGCTCACCTATATTGGTACCGGCAGCATCGGTATAGCGCTGTATGATGGAAAAAATGTGGTGTATTCGCAAAGTATCCCTGTGGGTTCCCTCAAACTGCGGGATGTGTTATACACCGCAGGAGAGGATTCTGAAAACTTTCATGTGGTGATGGAGGAGTATCTGGACGCCATCATAGAACGAATAGGGACTTCGCTGCGAGGCGTGCAGACCTCCAATTTGGTATTTACCGGAAGCGATATCCAATTGATTGCCAGAGTCTTTGGTATTCAGCCAGAGCAGGGGAGATACTTCCTCAACATCCAGCAGGTAGAGTCCGTCTATCGGGAGATCATTCCCCTTTCTCCCGAAAAGATTAGTTTTCGATATAATATTACGGAAGAAGAAGCAGACATCCTTTATTCGGCTTTGTCTATTTTTAGCCGGCTATTCCGTTTTTCTAAGGCAGAGTACATTATCCTTCCTATCGTAGATCTTTGGGACGGGGTCATGCGTCATATGCTTCAGCCGAAATCCATTGACGCATATCGTCAGTATGTGCGAAACAGCGCCATTGCCTGTGCAGAATCTATCGCAGACAAATATGGCTGCCCCAGAAAGCATTCCGATTTGATTCGGCAGTTTGCCGTCAAAATATTTGATAAGACCAAAGCGGTGCACGGCCTTTCCAATAACTACCGGTTGGCATTGGAGCTGGCGGTCATTCTTCATGACTGCGGCCATTATGTCAACACCAAACTGCACACCCGCAGCACCTTTGATCTGGTGAAGAATTTTGATATTTATGGACTGACGGCTGCCAATATGCGTTTAATTGCTTATGTAGCCAGCTATAATGAGTTTAATACCCCCAATTTGGAGGACTGGGAGTTTTCTCAGCTAGGGGAAGAACAGAAGATCTGTATTTCCAAACTGATTGCCATTTTCCGGCTGGCCAACTCTTTGGATAAGTCCCAGCGCCAGAAGCTTTCCGATATCAAGGTGCGCATGGAGCATAACCGTTTGATGGTAACAGGGGAGACCAATGAAGATACCCATCTGGAAAAATGGGCCTTTGCTCAGTGCTGTCCGTTTTTCAAGGAGGTTTTTTGGCCTAGACCCGGAGCTTACTATCCGGTTGCCCATGATTTAATGTGAAACTGTTTGAGAGAATATAGAAAGGTCGTGGAAAAATGGACCAGACATATCAAGTTCCCTATCACAATCGAGAATTGAGTTGGATGGATTTTAACATCCGCGTATTGGAGGAGGCTCTGAAAAAAGAGAATCCCCTTATGGAGCGTCTCCGCTTTTTGGCAATCACAGGTTCTAACCTGGATGAGTTTTTCATGGTACGGGTGGCCGGCGTTAAGGCACAGATCAATTCCGGCTACAAAAAGGCAGATGAATCCGGCCTTACTCCAGAAAAGCTCATTGTTCAGCTGGAGGATAAAATCCATGCCTTTATGGAGCGGCAATATTCCTGCTTGTACCGTTCCATTACTCCGGTGCTGAAGAAGAATCAGATTTTCTTTTTGCAGCCGGATCAGCTGAACGAGCAGCAGAAAGAATATGTCTCCGAATATTTTCATAAGGTGCTGTTCCCGGTGCTTACGCCGTTGGCGGTGGATACCAGCCGTCCTTTCCCGCTTCTTGCCAATAAGACTTTGAATATTGCCGTGCGGTTAAAGGGTAGTGACGGTTCCTGCTTTGCTATTGTACAGGTACCGGGTATTATGTCCCGTTTCCTAGAGATCCCCAGCGAGGAAGGCAGGGCCTTTGTGTTGCTGGAGGATGTGATTATCAGTCATTTGGCGGATTTGTTTGAACTGCTAGAGATCGAGGCATGGTGCCCCTTCCGTATAACCCGAAACTCCGACCTGGATATTGATGAAGAAGCGGAGGACTTTCTGGGAGCAGTTAAGGAGTCCATTAAAAAGAGAAAGCGCGGACGTCCGGTACGGTTGGAACTGATCTCTCATTGCGATAAAGAAATCCGTTCCTTCCTGGTGGATATGCTGAAAATGAAGCCCTCTGAGATCTATGAAGTGGCTGGGCCTCTTGATTTAACCTTTTTCTCCAAATTCGCTGGACTGGAAGGCTTTGAGCATCTTTGCTTTACTCCTATCCGGCCTGTGTATCCTCCCGCTGACTTCTGGGGCTATGATGATATTTTCACTGCCATCCGGGAAAAAGACCGTATGGTACACCATCCTTATGAGAGTTTCTCCTGTGTGGTGGATTTTGTCCAAGCTGCGGCAGAGGATGAAAATGTTCTGGCCATTAAGCAGACCCTGTATCGCGTCAGTGGTAATTCTCCCATTGTGGCGGCTTTGATCCGTGCAGCGGAAAATGGCAAACAGGTCACAGTGTTGGTGGAGTTGAAAGCTCGTTTTGATGAAGAGAATAACATTATCTGGGCTCGCAAGCTGGAAAAAGCAGGCTGTCATGTTATTTACGGCCTGACTGGACTAAAAACCCACTGTAAGATTCTATTGGTGGTGCGTAAAGAAGAGGATGGTATCCGTCGGTATGTCCATATGGGGACCGGTAACTACAACGATTCTACCGCAAAAATCTATACGGATATTGGTATGTTCACCTGCAAAGAAGCCTATGGTGCCGACGCTTCCTCCATGTTTAACACTATTACCGGCTATTCCCGTCCGCCGGAGTACAATAAGTTTGTGGTAGCGCCTCATGGAATGCGACCCTTCTTCCGTATGATGATTGAACGGGAGATCGAAAATGCCCAGCGTGGATTGCCCAGTGGCATTACTGCAAAGGTCAACTCTTTGGTAGACCCGGAGATTATCAAGCTGCTGTATAAGGCTTCTCAGGCAAAAGTGCCGGTAAAGCTCATAGTCCGTGGAATTTGCTGTTTGGTACCGGGAGTGCCTGGAATCAGCGAACATATTACGGTAATCAGTATTGTGGGGCAGCTTTTGGAGCACAGCCGTATTTTCCGTTTTGAAAATGCAGGAAATCCCAAGATCTATATGGGCAGTGCTGACTGGATGCCCCGAAATCTGGATCGCCGGGTAGAATTGGTGTTCCCCATTGAAGATCCAGATTTAAAGGAGCGGGCGTTCTCTATTCTGGATTTGATGCTGGAAGATACCACCAATGCAAGAACGCAGCTTTCGGATACCACCTACGTTCATGTGGACCGCCGTGGAAAGGCTGTTTGCAACTGCCAGCGGGAATTCTCTAAATTGGCCCAGGCTGCCGTTAAGAGTAAAGAGGGGGTATCTGAGGATCAACCTTTTGTTCCTATCCGCAGTGCCGACCTAAAAAATGATTGATATTTTCCATGAATGGATGTAAAATTTAAGTAAAGTGCAAATATAAAACTAACGAATGGATGTGAAGTGGAATGAGAAGAGTAGGAATCCTTACCAGTGGCGGAGACTGCCAAGGTTTGAATGCTGCTATCCGTGGTGTTGCCAAGGGGCTTTATGAGTACTATGGCAAAGATGTGGAAATTTTCGGAATCCAGGATGGATACCGCGGATTGATCCAGGGTGAATATAAGCAGATGAGCCGTAGCGATTTTTCCGGTATCCTCACACTGGGTGGTACGATACTGGGAACTTCCCGGCAGCCGTTCAAAATGATGCGTCAGATCGAGGACGATAAGGTGGATAAAGTTAAAAACATGAAGGAAACCTATCGCAATCTGAAGCTGGACTGTCTGGTGATTCTGGGCGGAAATGGTACCCACAAGACTGCTAATTTGCTTAGTGAAGAGGGCTTAAATGTAGTCACGCTTCCCAAGACTATTGATAATGATGTTTGGGGAACAGAGATGACCTTTGGTTTCCACAGTGCAGCAGAGATTGCAACCAACGTGATCGACTGCATTCATACCACCGCTACTTCCCATGGCCGTATTTTTATCGTGGAGGTTATGGGTCATAAGGTTGGCTGGCTTACGTTGCAGGCTGGTATTGCCGGCGGTGCAGATGTAATCCTTCTGCCGGAAATTCCTTACGATGCGGACAAGATCGCCAAGGTGATTCGCCGTCGCAATGAATATGGCAGCTGTTTCTCTATCCTCGCCGTAGCAGAAGGCGCAATTTCCAAGCAGGAAGCCGCTATGGGCAAGAAGGAGTTCAAGGCAGCGCGTGCATCTATGCAGTTCCCATCCATTTCCTATCGTCTGGCAAATGAACTAGAGCAACGCTTGTCTCAGGAGATTCGAGTAGTGGTTCCTGGGCATTTCCAGAGAGGCGGCAGCCCCTGTCCATATGATCGTGTGCTTTCCACCCGTTTCGGTACAGCTGCTGCTAAGCTCATCATTGAAAAGAAGTATGGCAACATGGTTGCCCTGCAAAACGGGGAGATCGTACCGGTGCCGCTGAAGGAAGTGGCTGGCAAGTTGAAGAGTGTACCGGTAGATTGCAGCCTGATACAGTCTGCTCGAGATATCGGGATCTCTTTTGGTGATTGATCGCCTTATACTAAAAATAGAAAGCTGCCATATTGCAATGGCGGCGGATACAGGGAGGCGCTATGGGCCACAGGCTCACGGCGCCTCCCTGGGTTGTTATACGGTGCTTGTATAGTCCCATATTTTCTGGGAAAGATGATAAACAGGGAGGAATATGGTGAAAAAAATACTGGTATTATTAGGAACGCCTCACAAAAATGGAAACACAGTGAAAATGCTAGATACTTTCTTAAAATTGCTTTCTGCTGAACCGGAACAAGTAACGGTCTTTGACACCTATAAAGAAAACCTGCATCCCTGCATGGCTTGCAGCCACTGTGCCCATCACGAAGAATGCGCCATTCATGACAGCAGTGACCGCCTTGACCAGCTAATCCGGGAATGTGATTTGTTGGTTGTCGCATCTCCTGTTTATAATCTTTCTTTTCCTTCTCCGTTGAAAGCAGCAATCGACCGGTTCCAGCGGTACTTTGAAGCCCGTTTTTCTTTGGGGCTTCGTCCACCTATTGCAAAACCCAGAGAAGCGGTTTTGCTGGCCTGTGCGGGTTCCCCTTCGGCTGATGGCATCGAGATCATGGAAAAACAGCTGCGATTGTGTTTTTCGGTTATGAATACCCAGTTGGTTGGTACAGCTGCATGGCTTTCTACAGATAAGGGGGATGACGGCTGGGAAAAAGCAAAATCGGCTTTAGAACGCCTTTCTCTTGCTATTTCTGCGTAAATATGATAAAATAGCCTGTAGCACTTTAATGGGAGGCTGAAAATTATGTCAGGCCATTCGAAATGGAATAATATCAAGAGAAAAAAGGAAAAAACAGACGGCGCTAAAGCGAAGATCTTCACTAAGATCGGCCGTGAGCTGGCAGTTGCTGTAAAAGAGGGCGGCGGCCCTGATCCCGCATCCAACTCCAAGCTGAAAGACTGCATCGCCAAAGCAAAGGCAAACAATGTGCCTAACGACAACATTGAGCGTATTATCAAAAAGGCTGCCGGCGACACTGACGCGGACCGTTATGAGAGCATGGTTTATGAGGGATATGGCCCCAACGGCGTTGCCGTTATTGTAGAAGCTCTCACCGATAACCGCAACCGTACAGCAGCAGACGTGCGCCATTATTTTGATAAGTTTGGCGGAAATCTGGGCACCACTGGTTGCGTGTCTTTCATGTTCTCTGAAAAAGGTGTGATCGCTATTGAGCGTGAAGGCCTGGACGAGGATAAAGTAATGGAAGATGCTCTGGAGGCCGGCGCTTCCGATTTCCAAGCAGATGAGGATGTTTTTGAGATCTCCACCGAACCTGATGATTTCAGCGGTGTGCGTGAGGATCTGGAGGCAAAGGGCTATGAGTTTGTTTCCGCTGAAGTGGAAATGGTGCCCAGTACTTACACCACATTGACAGACGAGGAGTCTATTACCAAAATGCAGAAATTGCTGGATGCTCTGGAGGACAACGATGATGTCCAGAACGTATGGCATAACTGGGATGCACCGGAGTCTGACGAAGAGGACGACTAATCCGGAATCCCAATGGAGGGACCGATATGACTGACAATACCAATCTGTGCATGAATTGCATGGGAGATACGCAGGGAAACCAGATCTGCCCCAACTGCGGATGGAATACGCAGGAGCCGCAGATGCGGTTTGCATTGCCGTATGGTGCCATGCTACAAGGGCGATATATTGTCGGCCGAGCAAAGAAAGCCAATGGGGAAGGTATCACCTACATAGGGCGAGATACCGTTCAGAATACCATCGTGGAAATTCGTGAGTTTTTTCCACAAAGCTTTTGCCAAAGACAACCGGATGGATATTCGGTGTTAGCCAGTGGCGGTAATGAGATCTTATTTGACGAATCTCTTACTATGTTTTTGGGGTATGCCCGAGAGCTGGCCCATATGCGGGAGCTTTCTGCAATCGTATGTGTATTTGATATTTTTGAGGAAAATCAAACGGCGTATACTGTTTCTGAGTGGACGGAAAGCATCACTCTGCGTTATTTTGTAGAGAGAAGTGGTGGCAGTCTGAGCTGGAATGCAGCAAGGCAGTTGTTTATGCCCGTGCTTTCCGCTTTAAGCACAATGAATGAGGCAGGTCTCCACCATTTTGGAATCTCTCCAGAATCTCTGAAAATTATGCAGGATGGAAAAATGCGTCTGGGAGATTTCTGTATCGCCCCTGTCCGTCGGATGGATACGGATTTTCCTCCAGATATTGTGGCAGGGTGTGCAGCCATTGAACAGTATTCTGCTGTAACAGAGATGGATGAAGCAACGGATGTTTATGGATTTGCAGCATCGTTGTTTTTTGCGCTTACGGGAGAGTTGCCTCAGGATGCAGTGTACCGCAAAAATGATTCCCGACTATTGATACCAACCGAGCTTGCTAAGGCATTGCCCCCCCATGTGGTGACGGCTCTTGCCAACGCACTTCAGGTAGAGCCGGAACGACGTACCAAGAATTTTGAGCGGCTGCGGGCAGAGCTTTCTGCTGCTCCTACTGTCACGTCCCAGTTGGAGGGTCAAACAGGTTCTATTACCAAGCTGCCGCCTCTGCCCAAGAAAAAAGACGATGGGTTACCTGGGTTTATCTGGTTGTTAGTTTCCTGCGCAATCAGTTTGGTGGTTATGGCAGTTATTGTCTGGATATGGTTCCAGGTGCAACCTCCGGTGATGTCACAGGAGGAAGAGAGTGGAATTTCATCTTCTGCATCCGCTACTCCAGATCCATCTTCTCTTACGGAAGAGGATTCTGATTCTTCTCTGGTTTCCGAATCCAGTGTGGAACTGATTGATGTTCCTAATCTTGTAGATCAAAATTATCAAGAGCTTCAAGAGAAGGTTTCTGCCTCGGAAGATCCAGACTATGTCATTCTCCTTTCCGGAAACGCCTTCAGCACAACGGTGGAGGAAGGAAATGTGGTTTCCCAGGAGCCCACACCGGGAGAGCAAATGGAGCGAGGGGGCGCCATTGTGGTGATTGTAAGCCAAGGCAAACCTACTCGAGAACTACCGGACATCAAGGGCCTTACATTGGCACAGGCAGCAGAACGAGTGACCTCTGAAGGATTTGTGCCAGTGACCGAAAAGGTTTACAGTGAGGAAATTGATGCTGGAAAAGTGGTAGGCTACAAGGACTATGTTGCAGGACAATCTCTCTCCTATGGTTCAGAGGTAGTGTTGTTGGTAAGCGATGGCAAGGACCCTGCGTCTGATAGAAGCAGTGATATAACAGAATAATAAAAAGCCGCTGGTTTCAAAGATGTGATGTATCATCTGAAACCAGTGGCTTTTTATTATGGGCGTTGTTAGCAGCCATAAAAGTCTTCTACGTCCTCATCGTTTTCAAAATAGCGTTGCGTACCATGATGGTTTCGGCCTTTGGCAGGAGTACAAAGAATGCCGATCACAATTCCTGCCAGGAGAGATAAAATTGACAAAAGAAAAACCGTTCCCTTTTTCATGATAAAATGAATCCTCCCTTTTTTCTGGTACTTTTATTGTACCCTAAAAATCTGGTTATGACAAGAGGTCCTCTGAGGCATATTCAATACATTATATATTTTTATCAGCGGTATTACTTTTTTAAAAGCTGGCAGGCATTGTCCCAACAAAAAAGTTCCAGTTCACGGTCAGTTAGATGACATTGCTCTAGGAAGCGTAATTCATCACAAGAACGGCTCCAGGGGCTGTCACTGGCAAAAAGAATACGTTCCAGGCCATGGCGACGCATCATACGCTCACATTGGAGAGGGGAGAGAAAATGGGAAGCGAAAGCTGTGTCTAGATAGACATTACGTTTTCCCAGTAAAAATGCCTCCGCCTCATCTGGAGTATCCATTCCGCCCATATGGGCTGCGATAATAGTCAAGGAAGGGAACAGGTCCGCTATTTTGGCCATCTTTTCAGCAGGAGCATGGATAAGGTCAGGGGAGAGGGGATCACGACCTGTGTGAAAGGTAACGGGAAGATGGAGAGCAGCGGCCTCTTCATAGAGAGGGAAAAGCTGGGGGTCATCTACCATAAAATCCTGATAGTCGGGATGGAATTTGATTCCCTTTAAGCCCAAAGAATGAATGCGCTGAATCTCCGCCACTGGATTTTCTGCATTAGGATGTACGCTTCCGAAACAAAAAATGTCTTTTTCATTTTGGATGGAGGCAGCCCAATTATTGACAGAAGTATGCTGAGTAGGGGTGGTAGCGATATGCATTAACGCGAATGCGTCAACGCCCCATTCTTTCATTTTTTGCTGGGTCCCAGTCAGTGTTCCATCTGTATGGTAGGGACATCCGCAGATATTTGCTAATTTTGGCAGTGCCTTTGCAGCAATGGCGTCGGGAAAAGCGTGAGTGTGCATATCAAAAATCAATGGGAATACCTCCTTTAAAGTGATGAAGTCAAAAGAAAAACAAAAAGCGGACGATAAAATCGTCCGCTTTCGATACCATTATCAGACCTCAGCAGACTGAATCAGTCACTGCTGAAGGGCAGAAGAGCCAGATGACGGGCACGCTTAATAGCAACCGTCAGGTCACGCTGATGACGGGCACAAGTACCGGTCACACGGCGAGGCAGGATCTTAGCACGCTCAGAAATAAAGCGGCGCAGTCTGGCAACATCCTTATAATCAATGGTTTCCACCTTATCGACGCAGAAGCTGCATACCTTTCTACGGCCCTTGCGTCCACCGCGGCGGTTATCTCTCTCGGGTCTTTCAGCCATGGGAAAGCCTCCTTTACATCAAAAATAAAATCAAGAATCAATAGGGAAGAGTCCAAAAATAATCTGCTTAGAAGGGCAGATCATCATCCATGGGGATCTCTTCAAAGTCGCCGGTATTTCCGCTGGTATAAGCGGGAGCCGGTTCAGCTGCCGGTTTGGAGTAGCTATTGTTATTGTAGCTGCCGCCATAGTTGTTGGTATCGCCATAATTTCCGCCTTCAGAGTTGCGCTTAGACTCTGTAAAATGAGCATTATCTGCAACCACTTCAAAGGCAGTGCGTTTGTTTCCGTCCTTATCAGTATAACTGCGTGTCTGAATAGAACCCTGTACCGAAATCAGTTGTCCCTTACGGAAATACTTACAAACAAATTCAGCAGTACTTCTCCAAGCAACAATGTCAATAAAATCGGTTTGACGTTCTGTTCCGGCTCTCGCATAACTGCGATCTACAGCAATACGGAAGGAAACAACGGCGACCCCATTGGGAGTATGACGCAGTTCCGGGTCAGCCACAAGGCGACCTGTCAAAACAGCAACATTCAACATTGCTCTGCACTCCCTTCGCCTTATTCAGCGTCGGCAGGCTTTTCTTCAACAGCCGCCGGGGCAGGCTTCTCGTTCTTGATTTCCTTCTTGACGATGAGGGAACGGAGAACGCCGTCGGTGATCTTGAAGACACGATCCAGTTCAGCGGTGAAAGCGGGTGCGCTCTTGAAGTTGATCAGGGTGTAATAGCCCTCGGTCTGCTTCTGGATGGGGTATGCCAGACGGCGCTTGCCCCAATCGTCCACGCTCTCTACAGTGCCGTTTTTGTTGATCAGCTTCTTGAACTTTTCAACAACAGCAGCAGCGCCTTCCTCACCCAGCTTAGTGGAGAGGATGAATACGGTCTCATAGGAATTGATAATCTCTGTCATGCTTGTTGCACCTCCTTTTGGACGTAAGGCCCTGTAAAATTCAGGGCAAGGATATAGACTGTCATAAGGCAGTCAACAGAAATATTATATCAGTTTGGATTTATATGGTCAAGGGGGAATCTGGAAAAATCCAAAAATCAGAAATATTCACAAATACAGACAAAATACCATCAGAAAGCCTGTTGGGGGAGTGAAAAACTCAAAGGAACCGGGGGAGCCATGTCATAATCATATAGCAGATCAACAGGCAGATAGCAGCGGGAACATTTACGTTTCCCCGGGTCTGAAGCTGGACATTATATTCAGCAGCTGGCGGATTCTCTTCCCGTAATTCATGAATAGTTTTAATGCAGTGATTCATGTACAGCCGATTGCCACAGATTCCAATGATAATCATAATGATAAGGATGAGACCGAGAAATAGCATAGGCAGCAAGAGGGGAAGGATATGTTCCGGATTCTGCGCTAGCAATTCAAAAAAAGCGGTCGTTTGCTGAGTGGTATAGGTGGTGGCTTGAGGGTCCACCCCTGCCTGTGTAAGCAAATTGCTGAGGAGGGGAAGAGTATATACCATGCTGACATAGGTATAAGCAATAAAAAGGGCAAATACAAGGCCGGTAACCAATGCCCCCAACTTATACTGTTTGCGATAAATCATCCAGCCGCCGGAAAACAGGAAAGCGCAAAAGTTAAAACGGTTACGTTTATACTTCTTTAAATTGCGGAAGACGGGGAGATAATAGGCGGTATTCGTCTGAACCAGCTTGGCCATTTCAGAAGCGGGAATATCGTCAATCAGTTCATCGGGCCCAACGCCACCCAATGGATCAAGAGCAAAGGGCATAGGAGCACCACCCATACCACCTCCGGGAAAAGGACTTGCCCCAGGAAATGGGGTAGGGTTGCTAGCATAAGGGTTTTGCTTCTTAGCAGAAGCAGGGTTGGCATTCTGATTTTGATGTGCTGCGGGATTGCCCG
Organism: uncultured Clostridia bacterium; assembly: GCA_944384915.1. Classification (GTDB taxonomy): domain Bacteria; phylum Bacillota; class Clostridia; order Oscillospirales; family Acutalibacteraceae; genus Heritagella_A. The sequence goes on from CALWVH010000048.1 coordinate 11,829, forward strand.
AAAGAGAGGCGCCGCACTGATCGCAGAAAAGAGCGCTGTGCGCATTCAGTTTCCCACAGTTTGGGCACTCCTGATCTTTAATTTCCGCACTTACATCTGGTTTTTGGGGAGGAGCTGGCGGCTCCCAGTTTTTTCCCTGCTCGTGAAGTTCCTCAAATTTACATTTTCCCTCTTTTTGGTAGCATTCCCGATGATAGGGTGCACCGCATTGGGGACAAACAACAATATCATCGCCCGCCTGAAAAGGCTTTTCGCAGACAGGACATTTGATACCGGTATAATCCAACATAATCGCAATTCCTCCACGGTTCTTGAATCTTAAAAATTGTCGCTGTAAAGCAACGGGTTTCTTGTTATTGTATCCTGTTTCCCAAAAAAGTGCAATTACTTTTCATGTTTTTTTACATTTAATAATGTAAAAGAATTGCAAATTTATTTTATCACAGATCCAGGTGAATATCAATTCTACGAAGATTCCAGGAAAGGGAAAGAAAAAACTTGCAAGAATGTCCCAGTTGCGATAATATATATAGAAAGTGGCCTGTTTATTGGGCCTTGTGTGGCGGTTTGCTGCACAAAAAATTTGTTAGGAGTGAAATGCTACAATGGAACGCACAGAAATTGCCGTCCTGCACCATGATGCGGCGGCCTACAGCGGAAAGACCATCACGGTTTGCGGCTGGGCCAGAACCATCCGCGATTCCAAGAATCTAGGATTTATCGATTTGAATGACGGCAGTAGCTTCAAGGGAGTTCAGATCGTTTTCGAAGCAGATAAAATCAATAATTTCAAGGAGATCGCAAAGCAGAACGTTGGCGTGGCGCTGTGTGTTACCGGCGAGCTGCTCTTGACTCCGGAAGCCAAACAGCCTTTTGAAATCCACGCTTCCGAGATCGTAGTAGAAGGAGCTTCCACCCCGGATTATCCTTTGCAGAAGAAGCGTCATACTGTAGATTACCTGCGTACTATCGCTCATCTGCGCCCTCGCACCAACCTGTTCAGCGCTGCATTCCGTGTACGCTCTGCGGCGGCATTTGCCATCCACAAGTTCTTTAATGAGAGAGGTTTTGTGTATGTGCATACCCCCCTTATTACTGGCAGTGACTGCGAAGGTGCCGGCGAGATGTTCCGAGTGACTACCCTTGATCCCGAAGAGCTGCCTCGCACAGAAGATGGCGCAGTGGACTACAGCCAGGATTTCTTTGGCAAGCCCACTTCTCTTACCGTTTCCGGTCAGTTGGAGGCAGAATGCATGGCCATGGCTTTTGGCAAGGTCTATACCTTTGGTCCTACCTTCCGTGCTGAAAAGTCTTATACCCCCCGCCATGCTGCGGAGTTCTGGATGATCGAGCCGGAGATCGCTTTTGCTGACTTGAACGATGACATGGATTTGGCTAAGGACATGATCCAGTATATCATCAAGTATGTGATGGAGACTTGCCCGCAGGATATCGCCTTCTTCAACCAGTTTGTGGATAAGGGTCTGATAGAGCGCCTGGAGCACGTGGCAAATTCTGATTTTGCCCGCGTGACTTATACCGAAGCAGTGGAATTGCTGGCAAAGAATAATGGTAAATTTGAATATAAGGTAGAGTGGGGCTGCGATTTGCAGACCGAACACGAACGTTATCTCACTGAGCAGATTTTCAAAAAGCCTGTATTTGTTACCGATTATCCCAAAGAGATCAAGGCTTTTTATATGCGGCTTAACGACGATGGCAAGACCGTGGCAGCTGTGGACCTTCTGGTGCCCGGTATTGGCGAAATCATCGGCGGCAGCCAACGTGAAGAGCGCCTGGATCTGCTCACCCAGCGCCTGCATGAGCTGGGCCTCAAGGAAGAAGATTATTGGTGGTATCTGGATCTGCGGCGTTACGGCGGCACCAAGCACGCCGGCTTCGGTCTGGGCTTTGAGCGTATGGTTATGTACCTTACCGGTATCTCCAACATCCGTGACGTATTGCTGTTCCCCCGCACCACCGGCAGCGCGGAGTTCTAAAAAATGGAATATCAGGAGAAAATACAGCGCCTGAAAGAGTGCTTGTGCCGCCTGTTGGAACAGGGACTCTGTGTGGCGTTTTCCGGCGGAGTAGATAGTGCCGCCCTCCTGCAAACGGCGGAGGTTCTTCGACGGGAGCGAAAACTCCCGGAGGGGAGCCTCCGTGCGGTTTTGTTTGCAACCCGCCTGCATCCGCCGGCGGACGAGGAGGACGCAAAACAGCAGGCAAAGGCTATGGGTGTGCAGCTGGAAGTGGTGCGAGTGGATGAGTTCGCAGATCCGGAGATTTTACAAAACCCGCCAGACCGGTGTTACCGCTGCAAAAAGCTGTTGTTTCAAAGCTTGCTGGATTTTGCACAGGCGAATGGTTTGCAGGTAGCCGCAGACGGTACCAATTTTGATGATCTTTCGGAATACCGTCCGGGACTGCGTGCTCTAAAGGAATTGGGTATCCACAGCCCGTTGGCCGAAGCGAACCTTACCAAAGAAGAAGTGCGCCGGTTGGCGGCAGAATACGGCCTGCGGGTGAGCAGTAAGCCTTCTAGCCCATGTATGGCCACTCGCTTGCCTTATGGCGACCGGCTGACTCCAGAAAAGCTGCGTCAGGCGGCAGAGGGGGAAGAAGTACTGAAACAACGGGGCTTTCCCATCAATCGAGTGCGGATTCACGGAAATTTGGCGCGGGTTGAAATTCCTAAAGCGGAATTTCCTCGGTTTCTGGCACAAGCAGATGAAATTACAGGGGAACTCAAAGCATTGGGAATTCTGTATGTGATGCTGGATTTACAGGGCTTTCGTTCCGGGAGCATGGATGAAGCATTAAAGATTTGAAGAACAAGGAGGAGCCGGTTTTGAAAACGAAAGAATTATTGGAGGCCGTCCAGAACGGCTCGGTTTCCATAGAACAGGCCATGGAGCAGCTGAAAACACTGCCCTATGAAAATCTGGGATATGCCCGTTTGGATCATCATCGGGAATTGCGTACCGGCTTCCCAGAGGTGATTTTCAGCCAAGGGAAAACCGTTGAGCAGACCGCCGCTATTTTTGAGAAGCTTTACCAGCGCAGCGGCTTAGTGCTGGCTACTCGCGCCAGTCGTGAGCAGTATGAAGCTGTACAGGAAAAAGTGCCCCAAGCGATTTATCACGAAGCTGCACGAGCGATCACGGTGGGTATGAAGCCGGAAGAAGAACGCACTGGCTTGGTGGCGGTGTGCACCGGAGGGACTGCTGATATCCCCGTAGCGGAAGAAGCCGCTGTTACAGCGGAAATGTGTGGGGCCAAAGTAGAACGTGTTTTTGATATTGGCGTTTCCGGTTTGCACCGGATGATTTCTGCTCTCCCGGAAATCCGTAAGGCAGCTGCTATCGTAGCAGTTGCCGGAATGGAAGGCGCTTTGGCGTCTGTATTGGCAGGACAGTTGGACCGTCCAGTCATCGCTGTACCTACTAGCGTGGGATACGGAGCTAATTTTGGCGGCCTGTCTGCACTGCTAACCATGATCAATTCCTGCGCCACTGGTATTGCTGTTGTAAATATTGATAATGGTTTCGGCGGAGGGTATATGGCGGCTCAAATCAACCGCCAATCCGTCGTATAAGAAGGAGGAAGTTTCATTGGGAAAAACTGCATATTTTGAATGTTATTCTGGTATTAGTGGCGATATGACGGTAGCTGCTCTGCTTGATTTAGGAGCAAATCCTGAAAAATTGAAAAAGGCACTGGATAGCCTGCGTCTGGACGGATATTCTATTCATATTGGCCGTGCAAATAAAAATGGGGTAGAGGCTGCAGATTTTGATGTGGTCCTGGAGCATAGCCACGAGCACCATCATCACCATGAAGAAGAGCATTGCCACGAGCACCATCATCACCATGGAGAAGAGAATTGCCACGAGCATCACCACCACCATGGAGAAGAGCACGACCATGGCCATGCACATTCTCACTCTCATGAGCATATTCATGGAGAAGGCCATGTACATCGCGGTTTGGGCGAAATTCTGCCCATGATCGATGGGGCGGAGGCGGTTTCCCCTCATGCAAAGGAGATGGCCAAAAAAGTATTTACGGTGCTGGCAAAGGCAGAGGGAAAGGTTCACGGCAAAGCGCCAGAAGAAGTACATTTTCACGAAGTGGGCGCTGTGGATTCCATTGTGGACATTGTAGCAGCCTGTGTGTGTCTGGATGATTTGGACATCGATACCATTATCGCATCCCCGCTTTTTGAGGGGAGCGGCTGGGTAAAATGCCAGCACGGGCTGGTTCCCGTTCCAGCTCCGGCTACCTTGGAATTAGCGCGGGAGGCAGGACTTTCTCTAAAAATCACCGGCGTACAAGGAGAGATGGTCACCCCAACCGGAGCAGCAATTCTGGCAGCTCTTGGCGGCGGGGAAGAACTTCCCTCCTCCTTTACCGTAGAAAAAATTGGTCTTGGCGCAGGAAAAAAGGATTTCGATCATGCCAATGTACTGCGTGTCATGCTTATCGAATCTGGTAAAAAAAAAACAGCTGAACTGACGGATTCCGTTGCCGTACTGGAAACTAATATTGATGATTGCACGGGGGAGCAGATGGCCTATTCTCGGGAACAGCTGATGCAGGCTGGGGCACTGGATGTGTCATTTTTGCCGATTTTCATGAAGAAAAACCGTCCAGCCTATGCGCTGACAGTCATTTGCCGTCCGGAAAAGCAGGAAGATCTGGCGAAAATCATTTTTCGGGAGACTACCGCTGTAGGTTTGCGTAGAACCATACAGGAACGCTGGATTATGAAACGAAGTTTTGGCGCTGTTTCTACAGAATATGGCGATGTCCAGGTAAAATTCTGCGAATTTGGCGACATTAAAAAGGCATACGTAGAATACGAGAGTGCAGCGCGACTGGCAAAAGAAAGTGGAAAGCCTCTTGACGAGATATACAGAAAAGCGTATAGGAAATTGTCTTGAACAGGCGAAAACGCAAAATTTGCAAGAATTCCATTTTTAACTTGCATTTTTTCTTGAAATATAGTAAAATCGTTCTTAGCTTTCAAGGGAAATGCACTATTCAAGGAAATGGAGATGCTTCGAGTGGAATACCAGTCCATGAACAAGAACGAACTTACCGCCCTGCACCAGCAGCTGCAGGCAAAATATGATGAATTTCAGGCTATGGGTCTGAAGCTGAATATGGCTAGAGGCAAGCCCGGTGTTGACCAGTTAGATCTTTCCATGCCCATGCTGGATGTTCTTAGCTCTACTGCCAACCTGACCGCTTCCACCGGAGAAGATTGCCGTAACTATGGAATGGCCGACGGCCTTCCGGAGATGCAGGCTTTGTTTGGTCAGCTGCTTTGCATGCCTGCAGAACAGGTAATTGTAGGTGGCAACTCCAGTCTGAATATGATGTTCGATACCATTTCCTGTGCCATGACCCATGGTTTTGCCGGTTGCGAACCCTGGAGCCGTCAGGAAAAAGTAAAGTTCCTGTGCCCTGCTCCCGGTTATGACCGTCACTTCGGTATTACCCAGTACTTTGGCGTAGAGATGATCACAGTTCCTATGACTTCCGCTGGTCCTGATATGGATATGGTGGAAGAATTGGTCAATAGCGATCCCACAGTAAAAGGAATCTGGTGTATTCCCAAGTATTCCAACCCCACCGGTATTACCTATTCCGATGAAACTGTACGCCGTTTTGCTTCCTTGAAGCCTGCTGCAAAGGATTTCCGCATTTTCTGGGATAACGCTTATTGTGTCCATGACCTGACGGATACCCCTGATAACCTGCTGGATCTGTATGCAGAGTGCCTGAAGAACGGCACACAGGAGCTGCCGATTATGTTTGCTTCCACCTCCAAGATTACCTTCCCGGGTGCAGGTGTGGCAGCTATGGCAGCCGGTCCTGAGACCATCCAGGTGCTGCGGGAGCACTTCTCCTTCCAGACCATTGGTCCCGATAAGCTGAATCAGTTGCGCCACATCGCATTTTTGAAGGATAAATACGGTGTTCGGGGGCAAATGCTTCGTCATCGCCGGATTTTGGAGCCTAAATTCCAGACAGTTCTTCGCAAATTGGAAAGTGAATTGGGCGGCACCGGGACTGCAGAATGGACTCATCCCAATGGCGGTTACTTTGTCAGTGTGGATGTGATGCCCGGATGTGCCAAACGTGTGGTGCAGCTGTGCAAAGAGGCTGGCGTAACCCTTACCGGCGCCGGCGCTACCTTCCCTTATGGCAAGGACCCCAAAGACAGCAATATTCGTGTAGCTCCCACCTATCCTCCTGTTTCTGAATTGGAGACGGCGATGGATTTGTTCTGCCTGTCTGTACGGTTGGCAGCTTGTGAGAAATTGTTGGCTCAATAAAATATATACTAGAACGCATTTTTATACCGCAGGATTTCATAACTCCTGCGGTATTTTTGTGTTGTTCACAAAGAATACAAACAAATTTGGGGAGTTTTCCAAAGAATTGTTTTTTTTCCGTCGGTTTTCGTTGACTTTTCTGCCATAATGGCCTATAATAAACCCGTTACGCTTGTATATTTGCAATTTGACCGGATAAGGGACATCGTTTTTTTGAAGGCCTGCAGATCAGCGATTAAACGGGGCGGATGTCCCAAAAAAAATGGAGGATATGTGCATGAAGCGAGTACCCAAGGCAGTGTTTTTCATTGTCGCGTTTCTCATTCTGTTTTTGACATATACGTCAATCTTTGGCGCATACGGACAGAACGGCGACAATAAAATCACGTACATCAAAGGCGCGGGAGATATCCGTTGGGGTATCGATATCCGCGGCGGCGTAGAAGCAACTTTCGTTCCAGCAGACGGCGTTGACGCTACGGAAAAGGATCTGAGTTCGGTAGAGGAGACCATTAAATTGCGTCTTCTGAACAATAATGTTACCGACTATGAGCTGTACACCGATACTGCCAACGATCGGATTATCATTCGTTTCCCTTGGAAGAGTGATGAGACCGATTTTGACCCGGAGGCGGCTATTGAAGAACTGGCAGCAACTGCCAAGTTGACCTTCCGCGAAGGTATGGAGTATGAGACCCAGGATGTGGGAGAAGACGGCGAACCGATTTACAAGACTCCTACCGGAACCACAGCGGAAAATGTGATCCTGGAAGGCGATGACATTGAGTCCGCAGAGGCCAAGTCTTATCAGGATGAAACCACTGGTACTGTGAAACACCTGGTAGAACTGAAGTTCAGTGAGAGCGGAACCGAAAAGTTTGCAGAAGCTACAGAGAAACTGGTGGGCGAAACTATTTCTGTTTGGATGGACGATGTGATGATCTCCTATCCTACCGTGCAAGAGGCCATTACAGATGGTGAGTGCACCATTACCAGCGATTATTTTGATGCTGCTTCTGTTACGGAGTTGGCTAATAAGATTAACGCAGGTGCCCTGCCGTTTAGTCTGGAGACAGATTCTTTCGGAACCATCAGCCCCACCTTGGGAGAATCTTCCCTGAACGCCATGGTTCTGGCAGGAATTATTGCTTTCATTTTGGTAGCAATCTTTATGCTGATTATGTTCCGTCTGCCCGGTTTTGTGGCCGTGATCGCCCTGTTGGGCCAGGTTGCTCTGTCTTTGGCTGCAGTGTCTGGATACTTCCCGGCATTCTCCAGCTTTACCATGACCCTGCCTGGTATTGCCGGTATTATCCTGTCCATCGGTATGGGCGTTGACGCCAATATTATTACTGCTACCCGTATTAAAGAAGAGCTGTGGCTGGGTAAGACCCTGGACTGCGCCATCGAAAAGGGTAATGAAAGCAGCTTCTGGGCTATCTTTGATGGTAATATCACTGTTATCATTGTAGCCGTAATTTTGATGGCTGTGTTTGGACCCAGCAACATCCTGTCCATGATTTTTGGAGCCTCTACTACTGGTTCCATTTACTCCTTCGGCTATACACTGCTTATCGGTGTGATCGGTAACTTTATTATGGGTGTTACCGCAACCCGTCTGATGACAAAATCTCTGTCCAGATTTAAATTCCTGCGTAATAAGTGGCTGTTTGGAGGTGCGAGAGGATGAAGAAGTTTAACATCAAATTCTATCAGCACCGGAAAATTTATTTTGCTATTTCTCTGGGACTTTTCGCTATTGGTTTGATATTCAATCTGATTTTTGGTACAGAGTTGGACATCAATTTCCGCGGCGGTGCGCTGGTGGAGTATTCCTATACTGGAGAAGTAGAGCAGGAAGTAGTGGATCAGGCGGTAGAAGACGCCATTGGCCGTGCAGTATCGGTAACTCTTACCGATGGTATTGGCGGCACTGCTTCACAGGATCAGAATTCCCTGACCATCTCTTTGGCTGGCAGCGATGGAATTTCTCTGGATGATCAAAAGGCGATTGCAGAGAATCTTTCCAAGAGCTATCCTGATATCGAGTTTTCTCTGATGCAATCCAGTTCTGTTCCGCCTACGATGGGCGCAAAATTCTTTGCCAAGTGTTTGGTTGCTGTGGCACTTGCCGCAATCCTACTGGTGATTTATGTAGCATTGAGATTCCGTAAAATCGGCGGTATGTCTGCTGGTGTAATGGCAGTTATTGCTCTGGTTCATGACGTATTGATGGTATACTTTACCTTCATTATTTTCCGGTTCCCCATTGACGATAACTTTATCGCAGTGGTGCTGACTATCCTGGGTTATTCTTTGAACGACACCATCGTGATATACGACCGTGTTCGTGAGAATCGCCGGATTCTCGGGCCCAAGGTTGGCTACGAGGAGTTGTTGGATACCAGTATCAATCAGACCCTGACCCGGTCCATCAATACTTCGGTGTGCACCTTCCTGGCTGTAGCCGTTGTCTTTGTGGTGGGTTCCATTTACGGATTGTCTTCGGTAACAACTTTTGCACTGCCCATGATGATCGGTATCGTTACCGGTTGCTATTCTTCCGTGTGCCTGGCTGGCCCCATGTATGTCATGTGGCAGAACCACAAACTGAAGAAGGCTGCAAAATAAGTTTTACAAATTGAAAAGGGAAGAGCGGCATTGCTGCATCTTCCCTTTTACTTTGATTTCACTATAGGATAGGAAATTCCGTGGAAATAGTTGAAATCTGTTGCTTTTAAGAGTAAAATAATAAAGTGATTTGCCTGTTTCTATGGGCGGGTAAAAAATATAGTATATAGGAGATGTTTCCTTTGAAAGTAATGGTAGAAACTTCTGCACGTCATCTGCACGTTTCCCAGGAGGACCTGGTCACTCTGTTTGGAGAGGGCGCTGTCCTCAGCAATAAGAAAGATCTTTCCCAGCCTGGCCAGTTTGCCACCAACGAAAAAGTGGAAGTGGTTGGTCCTAAGGGTTCTTTGAAGATGTCCATCCTTGGCCCGGTACGCCCCGAGACCCAGGTGGAACTGGCTTTGACCGATGCCCGTAAGTTGGGAATTACCGCTCCTATCCGCGAGTCTGGCGATTTGGCTGGCACTCCTGGCTGTAAGCTGGTAGGCCCTGCTGGTGAGGTGGAGATTTCCAGCGGTGTGATTATTGCAAAGCGCCATATCCACTTTAACCCCGACGAGGCAAAAGAGGCCGGTGTAGTAGACAAGCAGGTAGTTTCCGTTAAGCTGAACTACAATGATCGTTCCCTGATTTTTGGCGATGTAGTATGCCGCGTCAGCCCCAAGTATGCTCTGGCTATGCACATCGATACGGATGAGTCCAACGCTGCCGGCCTGCCCGGAACCTTTGATGGTGAAATCATCCTGTAAGTACTAAGTAAAATTTTCTAACATAAAAGAAGCTGTATCGCTCCAGATGCGATACAGCTTCTTTCTTTGTCTTTATTTAATTACCGACTAAATTCAGCCAACTCTAAACCTTCATTATGCTCTTCCGCCCAGCGGATACTCCACTCGTTGGCGAACAGCAGCAAGTAACGGCCCTTCATATCCTGTACCTTTCGGGTATCGGAGGTAAGGTTCAGCTTTTTCAGATCAATTTCTTCATTTTCAATCCAGCGGATAAACTGGTAGGGGAGGTTTTCCATTCGGATTTCCACATTGTATTCGTTTTCCATCCGATATTTGAATACATCAAATTGTAGGGTTCCTACCACGCCTACGATGACTTCCTCCATACCGCTGTTGATATCTTGGAAAATCTGGATAGCGCCTTCCTGGGCAATCTGGGTGGTTCCTTTGACAAACTGCTTACGCTTCATAGTATCCTTTTGGTGTACTCGGCAGAACAGTTCCGGAGCAAAGGTGGGGATGCCCTCAAATTTTACCTTCATTCCCGGTGAGCATACCGTGTCTCCAATGGAGAAAATGCCCGGATCAAATACACCGATAATATCTCCCGCATAGGCCTCTTCAATGATTTCACGGCTTTGAGCCATCATCTGCTGGGGCTGGGAGAGTTTCATCTTCCGGTTACCCTGTACGTGTTGAACCTCCATGCCCTTTTCAAAACGACCGGAGCAAATACGCATAAAAGCAATACGGTCGCGATGGGCCTTGTTCATGTTCGCCTGAATTTTAAACACAAAGGCAGAAAATCCGGGGTCAAAGGGATCTACAATTCCGCCATCTGTCTTTCGGGGAAGAGGGGAACTGGTGAGTTTCAAAAAGCTCTCCAAAAAGGGTTCCACACCAAAGTTGGTAAGAGCAGAACCGAAGAAGACAGGAGAGAGCTTTCCGTGACGTACCTGCTCCAGATCAAATTCATATCCGGCGCCGTCCAGCAGCTCTACATCGTCCTGCAAGGTCTGATACAGGTCCTCGCCAAGACGATCCTTCATGGAAGCATCGTCCAAAGAAGCCTCAGTGGCTTCTACTTCCCGCTGACCATTATTGGCAGTAAAGGCCAGGATTTCTTTTTTCTCCCGGTCATAAACACCCTTGAAATCCTTTCCACAGCCAATAGGCCAGTTCATGGGATAAGTTTTGATTCCCAATTCATATTCGATCTCGTCCAAAAGGTCATAAGGATTGCGGGCTTCCCGGTCCATCTTATTGATAAAAGTAAAAATAGGAATATCTCGGAGCAAGCAAACCTTAAACAGTTTTCGGGTCTGGGCCTCAACACCTTTAGAGGCATCGATGACCATAACCGCAGAGTCTGCGGCCATCAGCGTACGGTAGGTATCCTCAGAAAAGTCCTGGTGGCCAGGGGTATCCAGAATATTGATGCAGAAGCCTTCATACTGGAACTGCATGACAGAAGAGGTAACAGAAATACCACGCTGTTTTTCAATTTCCATCCAGTCGGAAACGGCGTGGCGACTATTCTTTTTTCCCTTGACAGCGCCTGCCAGAGTAATGGCGCCGCCGTACAGCAGGAATTTTTCCGTAAGGGTGGTCTTACCGGCATCGGGGTGGGAGATGATGGCAAAAGTCCGTCTCCGGTTAATTTCATTTTGCATTGCAGGCGTAAGAGCCAAAGGGGATTCCTCCATCCATTATAAAAAATCAAGTTCACATACAATTTATTATTATACCATGTTCTTTTCTTATTTTCCAGATGGAAAGCCGGTTTGTCCGGACTTTTTTCAGATTTTATTCTAAATAAAGATACACGATCCATAATTGTCCGGATTCAGAATTGCTTGAACATAGTGGATGCAAGTAGCCTGACATCTAAAATGAAAAAATCCTCTTACAGCTTTTATGCTGCAAGAGGATTAGAAAATCAATAAATGCTAAAAGAGAAAACAGGATTATTCTTCATCTTTAGCCAGCTTTTCAGCCAATTCGGGAATTTCTACCGGAGTTAAAACGGTGTATTCCACAGACTCCATTTCTGTGGGCCGGAATCCATACCGGCAGCCAATAAAGGGAATATGGTTAGCTTCTGCTGCTTTCCGATCATAGTCGGTATCACCCACCATGATAGCACAGGAATGGGGGATACGTGCCAACAACGAAGCAAGGCTTTCAGACTTTTCAGTCATACCCTTTTCCAACGGCTGGATATAGTCGATTTGATGCATAAGACCAGTGGAATTGAGGATCATGGAAATATATCGGAAGGAAGAATTAGAGCAAACGGCAGTTTCCCAACCGTTTTCACGCAAGACGGAAAGCATTCTGGAACAACCATCATAGGCAGCGGCAAGATGCATATAGTCGTACTCTACCTCTGCTTCTCGCTTCAAATACCGTTGTTTGGTCTTTTCATCGGATCCAGGCAGGATACGATCCATGTACTCTTCTGCTGGAGCGCCAAAGATCGCAGTGATCTCTTCCGGAGATTGGGCTGGCCAGCCGAATTCCGTTTGCAGCATACGGTGAACTTCCACAGCAAACAATTCGGTACGGTTCAGGGTGCCATCCAGATCAAAAACAATCAGCTTGGGTTCAGATTTCATTATGTACAATTCCTTTCCGCGCCTAATGCAATAATTTGTTTAAGACAACGATAAAAAATCAAGGGAATCCATCAGATTTTAATAGACTGAAACCTGACGAAAATTACATCAGTATAATTATACCGCATTTTCAGGGTTTGAAAAGAGGCAGAAATAAAAACTACCTATAGAACAAATTTTACAGAATACTTATTCTTATATTGGTAATAAGTTACAAGTGGTTTTGTGAAATAAGAAATTGCTGAACTCTTGCTTAGGCGCTTGCTATTTTAGTGGAAACCAGTTACAATAGAACTGATGTTCACATTGAAAACTAACAAATACCTGTAGAAAGGAATACATAGAATGCCTTATGAATTAAAGGAAACCATCTTGTCTTTGCGTAGGCAGGTGATGGAAAAAGAATTTTCCCGCATGAATGATAGGCAAAAAGAGGCTGTGTTCCATATGGATGGGCCGCTTCTTATTTTGGCGGGTGCTGGAAGCGGAAAAACCACCGTATTGGTGAACCGTATCGCGGCTATGATCCGTTGGGGAAGTGCCTATGAAAGCACCTGGGTACCTGCCGAGTGCGGGGGGGAGGAAGTCGCCGCTTGTCAAGATTTCCTCCAGAATGGAACGCCGATTCCCAAGGAACAGAGGCAGCATTTGGCGGTAACCCCCTGTTATCCCTGGCGGATTTTAGCCATCACCTTTACCAATAAGGCTGCTGGCGAGTTAAAGGAGCGCTTGTGTACCATGTTGGGTGAGGAGGACGGTAATGATATCTGGGCCTCCACTTTCCATTCCACCTGTGCCCGTATCCTTCGGCGGGAAGGGGACCGTCTGGGTTATACCAGCCATTTTACTATTTATGATACGGATGACTCTAAGCGCTTGATGAAGGACTGCATGAAGGCATTAAATATTGAGGAAAAAATGCTGCCCGTGAGAGCTGTACTGAGTGAGATCTCCCGGGCCAAGGATTCTCTCATTTCGGTGGAAGAATTTGAGCAGCAGGCCGGGATGGATTTCCGCCTTTCCCAGGTTGCCAAGGCCTACCGGATGTATCAGAAGCGCCTCAAGGATGCCGACGCCATGGATTTTGATGATCTGATCGTCAATACGGTGACGCTATTTACCCAGTGCCCTGACGTATTGGAATACTATCAGAACCGCTTCCGGTATTTAATGGTGGATGAGTATCAAGATACCAACCATGCCCAGTATGTGTTTATCAAGCTGCTGGCGGAAAAGTATGGCAACCTGTGCGTCGTGGGCGACGATGACCAAAGTATCTATAAGTTCCGGGGCGCCACCATCGAGAATATCATGAGCTTTGAAAAGACCTTCTCCGATGCCAAGGTTATCCGTTTGGAGCAGAATTACCGTTCCACCCAGACAATTTTGGATGCCGCCAACGCGGTGATTGCCCATAACACCCAGCGGAAGGGCAAGGAGCTGTGGACGGACAACGGGACTGGCAAAAAGATCGTCTGCCACACAGCCGAAAACGAGCAAGACGAAGCGGCTCAAGTTACCCAGCGAATTGTGGACGAAGTGGCGGAAGGGCGGAGCTATTCTGATTTTGCCGTGTTGTACCGTATGAACTCCCAGTCTAATACCTTTGAACGGGCGTTTGTCAAATCCGGCATTCCCTATCGTATTATCGGCGGTACTCGCTTTTATGAGCGTAAGGAAATCCGGGATATGATTGCTTATCTCAGTGTTATCAATAATCCTGCCGATGAAATTCGCCTGCGTCGGATCATCAATACCCCCAAGCGCTCTATTGGGGAGCGTACTGTGGCTCAGGCCGCTGAGATTGCGCGGATGTTAGGGGAATCTCTGTTTGAGGTAATCTCCCACGCGGAAGATTTTGCTGCTCTCAAACGTTCTGCTAATAAATTGCGGGAGTTCGCGGCAATGATACAAGAGCTTATTGATGTCTCTAATGACGAAGAGACTTCGTTGGGGGACTTGTACCAGCTTTTGTTGGAAAAAACTCGGTATGAGGACTACTTAAAAGCAGAAAACGAAGAGGCAGATGATCGTATCGATAACGTCCATGAATTGGCGTCCAACTTGATTCAGTATGAAGAAAATCAGGATGAACCCACTTTGGGGGGATTCTTAGAGGAAGTCTCTCTGATGACGGACATCGACAATTACGACCAGGCAGCAGATTCTGTAGTGATGATGACTATGCACTCCGCAAAGGGCTTGGAGTTCCCAGTGGTATTTCTGCCCGGTATGGAAGAAGGGGTGTTCCCGGGAATGCAGTCCATCTACAATCCTGATGAAGTGGAGGAAGAGCGGCGGCTTGCCTATGTGGCTATCACCCGAGCTAGGGAGGAGCTAGTGCTCCTTAACGCCGATTCCCGTATGATTTTTGGAAGCACCTCACGGAATAAAGCATCCCGTTTTGTGGATGAAATTCCCGAAGAGCTGCTGGAACGGAGTCGCACCCGGGAATATTATCAGCCTAGGCCCTCCCAGTATGCCGGAACTTCCGAGTTTTCTCACAGCGCAACAGTCGCCCGCAGTTTTGGGCCGGTGAATCCAGGCGTCTCCACGGGGATTTCCTGGAAAGTAGGGGACACGGTGGGACACAAGGCATTCGGTACAGGAATGATCGTATCTGTTACCCCGATGGGTAATGACAGCTTGCTGGAAATTGCCTTTGAAAAGGTAGGGACCAAGAAGCTCATGGCAAATTTTGCCCGGCTGAAAAAGCTGTAATCGAGAAAGGGGAAAGAAAGGATGGCCGGTTGGAATCCTTGGCATGGCTGCCATAAGATCAGCGAAGGATGTCTGCACTGTTACGTGTACCGAATGGATGCGGAATATGGACGCGATAGCAGCCAGGTAACAAAAACCGGGGAATTCCGCCTGCCCATACAGAAAAACCGGAAGGGAGAATATAAGATCCCTTCCGGTGAAATGGTATATACTTGCTTTACTTCTGATTTTCTTTTGAAGGAGGCAGACCCTTGGAGACCCCAAGCATGGGACATGATTCGAAGCCGGCAGGATCTTCAATTTCTGTTCGTCACCAAGCGGATTGCCCGCTTTGGTGAGTGCATTCCTTCAGATTGGGGAGATGGTTGGGAACACGTCCACATTTGCTGTACGGTAGAGAGCCAACGACAGGCAGCGAATCGGCTTCCAGCTTTTCTTTCTGCCCCTATCCGTCATAAGAGTATTATTTGCGAACCCTTGCTGGAAGAAATTGACCTAACTCCTTGGCTTTGTAGGGACATCGAGTCAGTGTCTGTAGGTGGAGAATCCGGCCCAGATGCTCGGGTATGCCGATATGGGTGGGTCCAATCGCTTTCCCACCAATGTCGGGAAAAAGGGGTGCCATTTCACTTCAGGCAAACGGGTGCGGCTTTTGAAAAGGATGGCAGAGTCTACCGCATTCCCCGAAAATTACAATCCTCTCAGGCTCAAAAAGCGGGACTCGATCACGATGGGCGATGATCCCAACGCTTTTCCATGGCTTGATGAGGGATTCCCACTTCTGTAAAGGCGATTCCCTTTGGCAAGTATCCTGCCTTTACATAAAAAGATTCTGCGGTTTTTCGGGCATGGAGCACAATCCCTGCGGCGCCTTTTTCCCGCAAAGCGGCTTCACAAAATTGCAGCAGACCCAGTCCGATTCCCTGCCTCTGGAAGGTTTCCTCAACTGCTACCTGTTTCATGCGGTAAATGGCATCAGCTTCAGGAACAAGAAGCAATGTAGCAATAAGTTTTCCTTCTTGAAAAGCGCCAAAATGCAAAAAGTCTTTTTCTACACTTAATGCCTCGTCATATAGGCACATTCCCAATGGACGGCGAAGAAGCCGATTGCGCAGAATTAGTGCCTGTCCATACTCGTCACTGCCCCAATCATATTCTCGATAAACAATAGAAGAATTCATACCTGCACCTCATTTATTTTTGAAAGGAAGATTTCACATGACCCCTATTTTTATCTGCTATCCTAAATGTTCCACCTGTAAAAAGGCCCGTTCTTGGTTGGAAGCCCATGGAGTTTCTTTTGAGGAGCGGGACATAAAAGCTCAGAATCCTACGGAGGAAGAGTTGCGCCTTTGGTATCAAAAAAGCGGATTGCCTTTGAAGCGCTTTTTTAACACCAGCGGCCAACTGTACCGCTCCATGGAGCTCTCCAAAAAGCTGCCAGACATGGCGGAGGAGGAACAGTTCGCCCTGCTCGCTTCCGATGGCATGATGGTCAAGCGTCCTATTCTCTTATGGGGCGATCGGGTGTTGGTGGGATTTAAAGAAGCGGAGTGGGAGACCCTTTTGTAAGGCTTATTCCCGATATAGACCTCGGAGCACTCGAATTTCCTCTGCATATCCGGCGTTGTCGTTGGGGGTTTCCAGTACAAAAGAAAGTTCCCGCAATGCCGGATGGTTGATGATTCTGGCAAAGGCTTCTAAACCGATGGCGCCTTCTCCGATTTTCTGGTGCCGGTCTTTGCGACTGCCCAGAGGGTTCATGCTGTCGTTGAGATGGATGGCTTTTAGCCGTGAAAGGCCGATGACTCGGTCGAATTCTGTTAAAACTTCATCCAAGTGGTTCACAATGTCATATCCTGCGTCATGAACGTGGCAGGTGTCCAAGCAGACCCCCATTTTTTCCGAAAGCTCCACTCTATCCAAAATGGCTTGGAGCTCTTCAAAGCTGCGGCCCACCTCAGTGCCTTTACCGGCCATAGTTTCCAGTAGTACCGTGGTGGTCATTTCCGGCCAAAGGATTTCGTTAAGCTGGGCAGCAATCTGTTCCACACCGGCTTCTGCTCCTTGTCCCACATGGCTGCCCGGATGGAAGTTATAAAGCCCGCCGGGGGTGTACTCCATCCGCTGTAAATCGTCCGCCATGGTCATCCGGGCAAATTCCCGAGTGCGCTCTTCGGCAGAGCAGGCGTTGAGGGTATAGGGGGCGTGGGCCACTACCGGCGCAAAATGGTGTTCTTGAATAAATGCCAGATACCGCTCCACATCCTGGGGGTCAATCGCCTTAGCCTTGCTGCCCCGAGGATTCCGAGTAAAATACTGAAAGGTGTCAGCATCCAGTTTTACTGCCTCTTTTCCCATGGCCAAAAAGCCCTTGGAAGAGGAAAGATGACATCCAATATGAAGCATAAAACACTCTCCTTATATTTAACTGTGTGAGGGAGAAAATGATAGGTTTTCTTTTCATCAACCTGCAATGCAAAAAGTTTTATATTTTTTTCAAAAATCGTAGGTGATCTAAAGAGGCACGGCTTCTACTTTACTGTTTGAAAAGCACAAGCTAATGACAAGTTATTCCCACACGAACGAATAAAAATTGCTACATCCTGCAAGAGTATACCACATTTTTTCTTGGGAGGAAATCCAATGCAAGAAAAAATCTTATTTCAATATGAATCTCCCCAGCAAGTACGCGATTTGCTGGAATCTATGGCGGAGCCGGGGTATCGGGATTTTGCCTCTTCTCTTGTGCCAGGGGAAAACCATGTGCTGGGAGTGCGGCTGCCAAAACTTAGGGCTCTTGCCAAAACGCTGGCACGCAACGGCGGGGAGGAGTGGCTCCGCCATAAAGAGGATCTCTCCTTTGAGGAAACCATGCTTCGAGGCATGGTCATCGGCAGTCTGCGAGAAGAGCCAGAAACTGTGTTTGCTCTGTGCCAGGAGTTTTTGCCTCGTATCCACAACTGGTCGGTGTGCGACAGCTTTTGTGCTTCGTTAAAGCTGATAGTAAAGCATCCCCAAATGGGGTGGGAATTCCTGCTGCCTCTAGCCCATTCATCTAGGGAGTTTGAAGCTCGTGTGGCGGCGGTACTGCTTCTTAATTATTATCTTATCCCAGAATGGATTGACGATGCCCTTTTGCTGCTTTCCCAGATCCGTCAGCCGAATTATTATGCCAAAATGGCGGTGGCTTGGGCCTTTTCCAAGGCCTGGATTTCGTTTCCTGAAAAAACTTGCCCTTATTTTGCCCCTGGTGTGTTGGAGAAGGAAACGCGAAAAATGGCATTCCAAAAAGTGAGGGATTCTCGAAAACCCAAAATGCCCCTTCCAAAGGAATGAAAATGGAAGAAAACCGACGCAATCCTGTTATTTCCGAAAAAATAAGGAGATGATTTCCTGTTTTGGAGAAATTTACATGGATTCGCCGGTTTTTTCTTTTTGACCAAAGGGCAGGAAAGGTCTAAAATGATAGTCAAACAAAGTCAAAAAGGAGGGGCCTTTATGCGGATGACCGATAACGTAGTCCAGTATATCCTTTCCCTTTTGGAAGCAGAGCATGGGAGTGCGGAATTCCGCCGCAATGAACTGGCAGAGACCATGGGATGTGTCCCAAGCCAGATCAGTTATGTGATTTCTTCCCGGTTTACCCCGGAACAAGGATATCTGGTGGAGAGCCGGCGGGGGGGAGGCGGATATATCCGTATTACCCGGGTACAGCGGGACGCACCCACCCTGCTCATGCACCTGGTAAATTCTATTGGGGAGAGCCTGGATCGGACTACAGCCGGAGTGATTCTCAGCAATCTAGCAGAAAGGAAGATCCTTTCTGTGCGGGATGCCAAGTTGATGGCTACGGCAGTTTCCGATCAGGCCCTGTCTGCTGCAGCCCCGGATATCCGGGATAACTTGCGGGCGGGGATTTTGAAAAATCTGCTCATGGCAGCCTATAGCGCCACATAGGATTGGAATAGCCCCATTAAAGGGACATTCCTTGAACAAAACCATCGGGAGGTATGGATATGATATGCCAGCATTGCGGGAAAAACCCTGCAACCACACGCATTAAGCGCATCGTAAACGGCCAGCTTTCAGAAACTGCTATTTGCAGTGACTGCGCTCGTAAGATGGGGTATGGTCCCCTTTTGGGAGATTGGAGCCTTCCCCTTGGCAGTTTGTTGGGAGGATTAATGGAAGAAGAGGCAGAGCCGGAAATCCGTTGTAAGGGATGCGGTATCACATTTGAGGAGATTACCCGCACCGGTCGGGTAGGATGTGCCCAGTGTTACCAGACTTTTGGCCAGCGTCTTTCGCCCATGATCCAGCGCATCCATGGCAATACCAGCCATCGGGGGAAAAGCCCTGCGAAAGCGCAGCTTACTTTGCAACCTCAAACAGGAATGCGGGTAGTGCCCCAAAAAACATCCCTTTTGGAGGAAAAGGAAAAACAGCTGCGGCAGGCAGTGGAGGAGCAGAATTTTGAGCTTGCCGTGGTACTTCGGGATGAGATCAAAGCCATGAAGGAGGGAAAGAACCATGAATGAGCCTTTGAAATGGTATGAGAAAAATGGCCCTCAAGGGGATGTAGCCGTTAGCGTTCGGGTGCGCCTTGCCCGGAATTTGCAGGGATATCCCTTTCCTGGAAGGCTGAATGATGCCGGAAAAAAGCAGGTATTGGAGGTCATCAAGGAAGCAGTACTGGGGCCCAACAGCTTATTTGCTGGAGTCTTTGCCTGGGTGCCGGTATCATCTCTTTCCCGTACAGCAGCGGTTTCTTTGGTGGAACGCCATCTGGTAAGCCCAGAATTCATTTCCCGCCCGCAGGGACGGGCACTTCTCCTCTCTAAGGATGAAAGCATCGCTGTGATGATCAATGAGGAAGACCACATCCGTATCCAGGTATTGCAAGAGGGACTTTCCCTCAAGGAGGCATGGAAAACAGCCAGCCGATTGGACGATGCATTAAATGAGCGCCTTTCTTTTGCCTTTGATCCCCGTTTGGGATATTTGACCCAGTCTCCTATCGATTTGGGAACTGGGATGCGGGCTTCTTTGGTTTTGCATCTGCCCGCTATGGAAGAGAGCGGAGTGATCGGACGCACTGCCTCCAACCTTTCCAAATTGGGCCTTTCTTTGCAAAGCGCCTGGGGCGAGGGGGAAGAGGCTACTGGTTGTCTGTACCAGCTCTCCAATCGAGTCACATTGGGACTTAGTGAGGAAGAAGCCCTTTCCAATTTGGAAACTATCGCTATGCAGCTGTTGCGTCAAGAGCGGGGAGCTCGTGAAAAGCTGATGCAGCGACTGGATACCCAGGATACGGTAGCCCGTTCATTGGGCATTTTGCAAAATGCCCGGCTGTTGGGGCAGGGAGAATGTCTCAAGCTGCTTTCCAATGTACGGTTGGGAGCCGCCTGCGGATTTTTAAAGGGAGTTTCTCTTGGTACACTCAACAGCCTTTTGGTACTCACCCAGCCGGCTACATTACGGCTCCCTTCCGGGCAGGAAGAACTTCCTGGGGAAGAGCAGGAGCTTTTGCGGGCAAGACTGGTGCGTCGTATGTTGGCAAACCGGGTAGAAATGCCAGAAGAAATTTGAGATTACAAAAGCCCATTTTAAATTGGTAAGTTTCACACAGGTAAGGAGTGAGGAAGGATGTATCGCTTTAACGGATGTACCGAAAATGCCAGCAAGGCGCTGAACCGCGCCATGGAAATAGCAGGCTCTCTGGGCCACGATTATGTAGGCAGTGAGCATATGCTTTTGGGAATTCTGGATCTGGGAGACAGTGCAGCTTTTCAGGTGCTAGAGCGTTTAGGCGTGACCAAAGAGGCCTTTGAGCAGTTGGTCAAAGAACGTATCGGTGTAAATTCTCCCTGTGAAGTGACTCCCTCCGATTTTACCCCTAGAAGCAAGCGCATTTTACAGATTGCTGCTGCCCAGGCCGCCCGGCTTGGGCACCGGTATGTGGGGACAGAGCATCTCCTTTTGGCCATTCTGGAAGAGGGAGAGGGCTACGGAGTCCGTTTTCTGACTTCATTGGGAGCCAGCCCACGGGAGATTGTACAGGGGTTAGCGCAGATTCTTGGAGAACGCCAAAAGGCAGAGTCTCCCGGGGAAAAGCAAAAGGAAAAAGGGGAAAAGGCACCTCAAAGGTCCTTGGAACAGTTTGGCCGTGACCTGACCCAACTGGCGGCAGAGGGAAAGATTGATCCGGTAATTGGCCGGCAGGAAGAGATCCAGCGAGTGATTCAGATATTATGCCGCCGTACCAAAAATAACCCGGTACTCATTGGTGAGCCGGGAGTAGGAAAAACCGCGGTAGCAGAAGGTTTAGCGCTCCGAATTCAAGCGGAGGAGGTGCCGGAATTCCTTAAGGGGAAACGGCTTATTGCGTTAGACCTTACCAGCATGGTGGCGGGTACTAAATATCGGGGGGATTTTGAAGAACGCATTAAATCCGCCATTGACGAAGTGAAAAATGCGGGAAATATCATTCTGTTTATTGATGAACTCCATACGATTGTAGGGGCTGGTTCGGCGGAGGGATCTACAGATGCCGCCAATATTCTCAAACCCTCCCTCGCCCGCGGGGAATTGCAGGTCATCGGCGCTACCACTGTCACCGAATACCGCAAGCACATTGAAAAGGACGCAGCGCTGGAGCGCAGATTCCAGCCAGTCACTGTGGGAGAACCTACCCAGGAGCAGGCTGTGGAAATTCTGCGGGGCCTTCGAGATCGGTATGAAGCCCACCATAAGGTAAAGATCACGGATGCCGCTATAGATGCGGCAGTGCAGCTTTCTGTGCGGTATATCCCTGACCGTTTTCTGCCGGATAAAGCCATCGATCTAGTGGATGAGGCCGCTGCGCGGGTACGCCTGCGGGCATTTACGGCCCCGGATGATATCCAGCAGTTGGAGCAGCGGCTGGGAGAATTGGAGCAGGAAAAAGCGTCTGCCATCAACTCCCAGGAGTTTGAGCGCGCTGCTTCTATTCGAGATGAGGAGAAAGAACTGCGGAAAAAACTGGAAGAACAACAGGAGCACTGGAACGACCAAAAGCAGGAGCAAAACGGCGAGGTAACGCCGGAGGATATCGCGGCTGTGGTTTCCATGTGGACTGGTGTACCGGTTTCCCGTCTGACAGAGGAAGAAGGAGCCCGTCTGCTCCGCTTGGAAGAAACCCTGCATCAAAGAGTAGTAGGGCAGGAAGAGGCAGTCTCTGCGGTGGCCCGTGCGATCCGCCGGGGCAGAGTGGGGCTAAAGGACCCTCGACGTCCCATTGGTTCCTTTTTGTTCCTTGGACCCACAGGAGTGGGAAAAACAGAACTTTGTAAAGCCTTGGCCGAGGTGCTTTTTGGTGACGAGGAAGCCATGCTCCGGTTCGATATGTCGGAGTATATGGAGAAGCACGCTGTGGCACGGCTTACCGGTTCCCCGCCCGGCTATGTTGGCTATGACGAAGGAGGCCAGCTAACGGAGGCAGTACGCAGCCATCCCTATTCGGTAGTATTATTTGATGAGATTGAAAAGGCTCATCCCGATTTATTTAACCTTCTGCTTCAGATTCTGGAAGATGGCAGGCTGACAGATTCTCAGGGCCGTCATATAGATTTCCGCAATACGGTGGTTATTATGACCTCTAATGTAGGGGGAAGAAGGCTTACCGAAGGAAGCCGCAGCTTGGGATTTGTGCCGGAAAATTCCCCTCAGGCCGAAAGGGAGAAAGCGCGGGAAGCCGTCATGGAGGAGCTGAAAAAGCTGTTCCGTCCCGAGTTTCTGAACCGTGTGGATGACTGTATCGTATTCCGTAAATTGACTGAGGAAGACCTACAACAAATTGCCTGCCGGATTCTTGTCCAGCTACAAAACCGGCTTTCCGGCTTGGGAATGGAGGTATCCTTCCCGCAGGAGACTATCAACCAAATTGCCAAGGAGGGCTTTGATCCCCTTTATGGGGCGCGGCCTCTGCGGCGCACCATCCAAACCCGTGTGGAGGACCCGCTGGCAGAGGAGATGTTGGCGGGCAATTTGAAGCCGGGCGTTCCTGTGGAATGTGTGTTCCGGGAGGGAAAACTGCATTTGCAGCCCCAGACAGAAGCTGCAATGGCATAAAGGTAACAAAAGAGCACGTGGGTTGCTTCCTACGTGCTCTTTTTATTTATTCTACTGTATGAGAAGCTACCACGGAAGCAGTATCTTCCCCCGTTACCGGTTCATCGCCCTGTCCTGTAGGTGGGGTTTCCTGTGAAACTGGATTTTCGTATACCAACTCATATCCCTGACAGTTTTCCGTCACATAATCTAGAACTGCCTGCACCCGATCTTTGCCAATATAAAAAGCTTTGCCGGTGGACAGGATGTTAGTGGTGAGATAGCCGTTTTCTGTGACGGCAACACTGATATTGTAGCTGCCCAAAACCGGGACATCTACTGAAAATCCCAAAACCGGGCGGTCTTCTATGAAAGCAGGGTCAAAGTAATACTCTTTTTCAATGCCAGCCTCCGTTTCCGAAAAGAGAAGCTCCCACAGCGTTTCCGGGTCGGCTCCGGTAAATTCAATGGTAGCAAGTTTTCCATCTGGGCGGGTGTAATTCTCCCAGTAGATGGTATCGTTAAAATGTAGGTTTTCCTTCAGGTTTAGGGCCGTAAGAAATTCTCCCAAAGTGTCTGGATAGTAGCTGGAATTCTCATATACATAAAATTGTCCCGGTTCTTTTGCAAATTCCACCAGCACCGCGGCTTCTGGAACAATGCCTTTCATTTGATAAATAGAGCATTCAGCAGATTGCAGGACATTTTCGTCATCTCTGCCCACTACGGTTCCCTTTCCAACCAAATCTCCCGGATCTCCGTTGTAAGCAGTTTGTGCGGTAGAGTATAACAGGCTATCCCATTCCAATTCTGTATACTGCTGCTCCAGGGGACGTTCTTCCCAGGGGGTGACGATTGCAACCATCTCTTCTGAAGAGTTGGTCCCTCCTCCTGCTGCTGTATATTTTATGGGGTATTCCCCTTTAGGAGAGAGCAGCCATGAAAGTGTTGTCCCCACAATGATTGTTAGCAACAAGCAGGCCGCAATCCCTGTCAGCGCCCAGCGACGCTTTTTTTGTAGGGGGCGGGTCTTCATGGCAGTTTCACACTCTGTCACCAGTTCTTCGTCCACGTCACTTAATGCCAGAAAAATCCTTTCTTCCTTCATACTATCACGCCCTCTTTCTCCAAATGTAATTTTAGCCGGTTGCGGGTACGGTGCAGGCATACTTTTACGTTGTTTTCCGTCATGGCAAAGGAAACGCTGATTTCTTTCACCGTATGTCCGTACCAGTACCGTGCCAGAAACACATGGCAGTCCCGGGAGGAGAGTTGATGCAGGAACCGGTTGATGGAACTAGCCAACTCCCGATCTTCCGCAATTTTGCTGACACTACTGGGGGAGGGGAGGCACTCCGCCAGTTCTTCCAGCAGAACTTCTCCCTGCCCATTTCCACGCTTTTCAGCCCTGCGCTTGCGCAGCCGGTCCAGAGAAAGGTTCCGGGTGATTTTCCCCAAAAATAGGGAGAGCCGCAAAGGCCTCTGGGGCGGAATGCTTTGCCATGCCCGCAGCCAAGTATCGCTGACACATTCTTCACTGTCCTGCTGGTCTCCCAACAGATTCCATGCGATGGCATAGCAGTAGGGACCATATTTTTCCTCTGTTTCTGTTAAGGCGGATTCCTCCCGATTCCAATACAACGCAATCAGTTCCTGATCTTCCATGTTCTTCACCTCCCAATATTGGTAAGGGCCCTTCACCTCTATAGACGCAAAAAAGGGAAAAAGGTTACCAAAGTAATTGACTGATAAAAACATTATACCCTTATCTTACCATAGTGACAGCAAAACTCCTACCTTTTTGTAAATGTACCTGTTATAATAGGGATATCACAAAAGGGGGAGTTTTCATGAAATATTCCGTTTGTCTTGACGCCTTGTACCCTGGTATAGATCCAGCACAGGCTTTTCCAGATATCCGGGCAGCGGGAATGAATACCGTAGAGTTCTGGAACTGGTCAGACCGTGATCTTGCCGCCTTAGAAAAAGCAGTGACGGAAAACCAGATGGAGGTGCGCTGCTTCTGCACCGAAGGCGGTACATTAAGTTTTCCCCAGTCCCATAATGAATACCTTTCCGGGCTGGAACGCTCGGCACAGATAGCCCACCAGCTTCATTGCCGTCGGCTCATCACCCAAACCGGACCCGAGACTGGGGACCACGTTCAAACCCTGCGAAACATAGAAGAGGGATTGAAAAAGTGCGGTGAAATCTTGGAGCGGGAAGACTTGATTTTGCTGGTGGAACCCCTCAATACCCGTATTGACCATCCAGGTTATAGTCTGGTGTACAGTGAAGAAGCCGCAGAATTATTAGAGCGGGTGGGGAATCCCCGCATCCAGCTTCTGTTTGACCTCTATCACCAGCAGATCTCCGAGGGAGATCTGCTGCGTCATGTGCAGGATTGCCTGCCGTGGATCGGACATTTCCATGCAGCGGGAAGCCGGAATCGGGGCTATCTAGAAGACGGGGAGATTTCCTATCCATATGTGTTCCGTAGAATTAAGGAAATGGGGTATGATGGCTGTATCGGTCTGGAATACTTCCCAAAAGGGGAACGGGACTTTGATCGCTTGCCTAAATTAGGATAAAAATAACGCCCGGAATCGATAAGGATTCCGGGCGCTGTTTTTTATGAAACTCAGTAAGAGATCTTGATAGTCTTGATCTCGAAGGGACGGAAAGTGAGGGAGAGATTCTGGGAAGCAGGCAGTGTTTCTTGGGTCTCTTCCAGCATATTGGTCAGTTCTGCGGCAGCGGGGGTAAAGCCCAGCTGAAGATCTGTGTGGGTGTAGTTGCCTTCAGCCTCGTATACACGGGCGATAAAGGCGCGTCCGCCATCCTCGCAGGGCTTCAGGGTCTCGATAATCACATTGGAAGCGCTGCTGCGGATGAGGGAAGGCAGCTCTCTTGTGCCGGCAAATACCAGCGGCTTATAGTTGAAGGCGTAAGCCGGCTCGGCAACGCTGTCCACGGAGAAGCCGCAGTTATGGGGCAGGAAAGCGTATTCGCAGTAATGCTCGCCCTTGTCGCCGTTAAAGTCGGGACGCAGACCGCCCTTATGCAGGGAGAGACGCAGCTGGCCGTCAAATACGGAAATGCCGTACTTGGAGTCGTTAAGAATAGCCACACCGTAACGGGTCTCGGAAAGATCGGTGTACTTGTGGTTCAGCACTTCGAACTTGGCCTTGTCCACAGAGTTGTTCCGAGTAGTGGGCCGCTTCAGGTAACCGAACTGAATCTCCTGGCGCACAAAGTCGCTGAAGATGCTGGTATCAAAGGCGGTCTTCAGGAAGCGGTGATCGTCCTGCCAATCCATCAAGGTCTCAAAGCGGACCATGGGGGAAGCGGCGGAGAAGATCATGTCCTGAGTCAGGGTAGACTTCTTGGTCAGCTGATAACGGTTGCGGATACGCAGCTCCACCGGGCCGTCGGAAACCACTTCGGAAGAAAGGAGCTCAGCGCAATCTTTGAACTTCAGTTCCAGATCGGCGTCCACATCCCAGTTATCCCACTCGGAGGGCAGATCCTCTGCCACCAGGAAGGTGTTGAAGGCATAGCCATTACCGGTAAGCTCACGGTCAGCAACGGTATCATGGAAGGAGGAGAGGTAACCCTTCTTATCAAAGGAAACCTTAGCAAAGGGAGTTTCCAGCTCTGCGCCATTGCGGCGGAAAGCAGAATCGCCGCCCACTTCGCCAGCTTCCAGCGTCAGCACTACGCTGCCATAGGGAGGAACCTCCACGCCGGCAACTGCCAGCTTCTTTTCTCCCTTGAGGGTTTCCACTACCTGCTGGGCATAACCACCCTGTACCCGCATACCGGAAACATAATCCAGATATACAGTCTCCTTGCGAGTGAAGGAGGTGGTATTCACCACAGTTACGGTGTTCTCCACGGCCTTTGTCCCAGCGGCAGCCTCAATCAGCTTGTGAGAGGTTTCCAGCAGGGCGTTGGTCTGCTCCAGAGATTCCTTATGGGCTCTGGGAATGCAGGTGCCGGGGAGGATATCGTGGAACTGGTTCACCAGCAGGGTCTCCTGCAAATCGCGGTACTGGCTATCGTTAACCTCAGCACCGGCCTCTACTGCGTTGCCCACAGTGAGGAATTCCAAGTCATGTAGAGCGATTTCTGCCAGACGGTTGTTCCGCTTGATGTTGTGCTGGTTGGTCAGGGTACCGCGGTGCAGCTCCAGGTACAGCTCGCCGCTGTAAGTGTCCGGGTTGTGGACATTGGCTTCTAGTTCCTGCATAAAGCGGCTGACGGTGGTGTGCTCGGTCTTGGGGCAGCCTTCCAGGTCCTTGCAGCGCCGTGCCATTTCCACCATCTCGTACTGGGGTCCGCCGCCGCCATCGCCAAAGCCATAGGAGATGAGCTTGCGGTCAGCCACATACTTTTGACGGATAGCGTCAGGGCTTTCGGTACCATATACATATTGATAGAAATCTTTAGGAGCAGGCCATACATGGGTCTTGTTCAGGTGAGAGAAGACCTGTGTGCCATCGATGCCCTTCCAGTAGAAGGTATCATAGGGGAATTGGTTGGTGTCGTTCCAAGCCATCTTGGTGGTGAGGAAATACTTCACGCCGCAGCCCTGCATGATCTGGGGGATAGCAGCGGAATAACCAAAGGTATCCGGCAGCCAGAAGGCATCGGAGGTAAAGCCGAAGTATTTTCGGGTAAAGCGCTGGCCCCACAGGAACTGGCGCACCATAGATTCACCGGAGGTGATATTACAGTCGCATTCCACCCAAACGCCGCCGTTAGGCTCATAGCGGCCTTCGGCCACCTTTTCCTGGATACGGCTGAACAGCTCGGGATAGTGACGGCGGATAACTTCACCATGGAAGGCAGAGCTCTGCACAAAGGTGTACTCGGGATACTGCTCCATCAGGTTCAGCTGATTGGAGTAAGTACGAGCACACTTCTTGATGGTCTCGCCCACATGCCACAGCCATGCAGTGTCCATGTGGGAGTGGCCAATAACGCCTACAGAGGGGGCGGTAGAGCTGTTATGCCGTGCCAGAGCGGGAGCCATGATCTCCTGGCCCTTTTCCAGAGCAGCATAGAATTCCTCGCTGCTGACGCAGTCGGGATCATAGTACAGCACTTCATGGAGAGCCAGCATCACATTGATAAGTTCGGCCTTACGGTAGCTGGTTTCGTCCAGAACTTCCACCAGCTCATTGAGGGTGCGCAGGTTGAAGTAGAAGTCAGCGATCTTATCGTTTTTCACGCAGATATCCATGGAAGTGAAGGGGAACCGGAAATCATTGCGAGGGTTCTCCTCAAAGGGCATGCAACCCATAACATAGTGGCCGGAATAGAATTCCAGGTCGATCTGGATGTTCTGGCCTTCCTTGGGATCCTTTACCAGCATGTCACAGTAGTGGTTGCCATGGCCGGTAACTACGATCTTAGTGGCAAAAGTGCCAAAGGGTTTGCCGTCCACCCAGAGCAGTGCTTCATAGCCGCCTACATGGGGCTGTAAAAACAGAGGCCGGCCAGCATATTCGGCAGGAACGGTGTAGTTGGATTTAAACCAGCAGTAGGTACTTTCTCCGCCCCAGATATCCCCCGGCTGGATGGGGTGGAACAGCTTGTCCTCCGGAATGGAATACAGTTGCTCCTTTGTCTCGAAGGCAGAAACCGGCAGTTCGCAGACCTTCTCGAAAATTCTCTTGTCCAGTGTCTCTTCAAAACGCTTCAGCTTGCGGAGCATTCGAAGAATTTGCTTGTCGTTCAGCATTAACGATCCCTCTTTTCAAAGTAGATTTGGGGAGTGCACAGGGAAAGTGACCTCCCAATCACGCATTCTATTTATACCATACAACAAGTACTGCAACTCGTCAAGATAGAAAACAATAGGTAGTACTTTGCTTTTTTTATATTTTTAGAAAAGAATAAAGATTTCTCGGTGAAAATTCCTTTTGTTCCCAAGCGGCGTCCGCCAGTTTTTCCAAATTGATTTCACTATATTCCACTTCTTTAGAGAAAGCCTTTGCCAGTTCCACTGCGGATTTTTGAGAAAGGCCGGTCCTCATTTCTTCCAATGCTACTGCTAACGCTACAAGACAGTAAGAAATGATCCAGCGCCCCCGCCCAGCAATATCCTCGTCAAAACAGGCTTTTAGCAGATAGCGATAGGTGAGATATTCTGCGATGCGGGAAAGCCAGATTTCCCCGCCGTGTTGGAGAAAATCAAACCTTTTACTCCAGTTTTCGGGAAGATGAGAGAGGGCTTTTTCCAATCGTCTTGGCCAAAAAGGGTCCATGGCTTCTAGACTGCGATAAAAGGAGAGAAGCCCAGCCGGGACTTCAGCTTTTTCCGGCGCCACAGGAGCAGGAATAGAAATGCTTTCCAATTTTTCCGGCTCCTCGTTGTCCACATATGCCTGTGCCTGCTCACAGATCTGTAAAAACAGTGTCAGACGCTGTAACAGAGGACGGGAACTGTCTTCTAATAAAACAAACAGCTTTTGCCGTAGAGAAAACAGGGGAGAGTACCAGAAGGGGCGCTCCCCATCATCGGGCTCCGGAACCTGTGTTTCCACCAGCCGCAGTGGACCGGGAAAAGAGAGCCATATCCGGGCGGCTTCTTCGCAGCACATTCCCAGTCCGCCTTCCCGGATGTCGCCATACCATTCAAAAAATCGAGGGTGGCGGGTGCAGATATCACATAGAGCGTCCTCTCCCAAGTGCAGATAGATCTCGCACAGGTTTTGCTCATTGAGGAAAACGCAGCGTTCGTCTTTTGTCAAAGCAAAGCAGGCACCATCAGGGGAGGAGAGGATACCCTGGCGCAAGGTTTCGCCGAACGTCCCTTCTTCCTTACGGTATCGGGAAAGGGATACCGGGTCGATATCGATCTCCCAGCCGATACAGCAGTTGTCGGTGCATTTGTCTGCAATACAACGGAAAGAAGACTGCCAGTCTGGGGTAAGATGTTTCATCGATAAATCCCTCCTGTGCTGACTTAAAAATAGAACTTAATAAAGATACGAAGATACAAAAAAATCCCTTTTGCCAATAGGCAAAAGGGATTTTGGTCGAGGTGAGAGGATTTGAACCTCCGGCTTCTACGTCCCGAACGTAGCGCTCTACCAAACTGAGCCACACCTCGATAAAGAAACCTCGGAAATTCCGAGGTTCTTGGCTGCGGTACTAGGATTTGAACCCAGACAAACAGAGTCAGAGTCTGCCGTGCTACCATTACACAATACCGCATCATTTCCGGCTGAAATCCACTGATTTAAACCGGCAACGACTATTATATCAGAAAAAAATGGAATGTCAAGCTTTTTCCGACAGATTCTTTTCCTCTGGTATCCCTTCTATGGGAAGGGAGGTGTCAGAAGTAGGAGAAGATTCCTTTTTCTCTTTTTTGGAGCACTCTTCCTTTTGGGCGCCTAACTCACATAAAATCCGTTCTGCGGCAGCACGGCGGGCATTGGCCTCTACCGCCAGTTCCATAGCCAATTTATATAGAGCGTCTTCTCCCTGGGGAATACAATCCTCCACCCGTTTGCACACTTGCTGTAACGCCTTCGTCTGTGCTTGGGAGTAAGTTTCATATAGATCCTGGCGGCTTTCTCCATGATTCAGAGAGGCCTTAAGCAGAGAAGAGATGTCCTGAAGAGAGAGCACCTGCTTAAGCATACAGATGACCATTAGGGTGGCCAGATGGTCCCGGGAATATTTTTTCTTGTCCGGGCGTTCCAAAACTCCATTTTTTACATAGTTGTTGATCATGCTGGAGGTGAGGAGCGGACTGTCCTCTGTGCGTTCAAACAGGGAGAGCTGGCTGTGCATATAGGTGATGACCTGATCCATATACAGATAGATTTCAGGCATCCGGTCCCATGGAGTGGGAGTACAATGCTCTCCCTCCTGCGCCCATTGATGGATTGCTTCCGAAGGATTCATGGTGTTTCCTCCTTCTTTTCAGTTTGGGAAACCGCAGATTGACTTTCGCGCAGATATTTGCTTGGGGGCATCCCCTTATACTTTTTAAATACCCGAGAGAAATACAGCTGATCAGAGAAACCTGTGGAATAAGC
Source organism: uncultured Clostridia bacterium (assembly GCA_944384915.1). Classification (GTDB taxonomy): domain Bacteria; phylum Bacillota; class Clostridia; order Oscillospirales; family Acutalibacteraceae; genus Heritagella_A. The sequence goes on from CALWVH010000048.1 coordinate 43,028, forward strand.
GGCTTCTCCCACAGAAAGATTGTTGGTCCGCAAAAGGGCAGCTGCTTTGTTAATGCGGAACCGGGTGAGATATTCGTTAGGGGGCATAGAGACATACTGCATAAATAGCCGGTACAAGTGGCTTCGGCTGATCCCCGCGTGGGAGGCGATATCATCGATGTCAATGTCTCTGGAATAGTTAAAATCGATAAACCGGATGGACTTTTTTACATATTCATAGCCGCTGCTCCTTTTAGGCAAAGAGTCTCCAAATTGCTCCATAAGCGTTGACAGAAAGGCTAGTAAACCGGAAGCCATCCGTGCTTCATTGCAAGGAGCAGGCCCTACGGCGTCAATAATAGTCTGTAATTGGGTTTGTAAAAGATTATCTTTATCATAGTGAAAAACAGGATTGTTGGCAGAAAGGCCTGTAAAACTGATAAATCGCTGTGCATCGGCTCCATTAAACCCTACCCAGGAATACTCCCAAGGGTCAATTTCATCTGCGGTATAAGTGACCAGCCGGGAAGGCACCACCAGAAAGCCGTCCCCAGCATGAAGAGAATACTGATTTTCTCCATCTTGAAAGATACCGCTTCCAGAAATGATGTAGTGAATGAGAAAATGATCGCGCACAGCTGGACCCCAAGCATAATTAGGACCGCATCGCTGGATACCGCAGTTATAAACAGAAAGCCCTAGACTTTCATGACTAATATTTTTAAAGGAATGCTTAAACTCTTCGTTCACAACCGATCCCCCTTTATATCAATTATTTTACATATATCTTGGAAAGTTTACTTCTGTTGTTTATATTATAATGCAACAAAAGTACATATGCAAGAGACTTTTTTTCCATTTTTGTCCCAATTTGAGATTGGAAAACAATTTATGCAGGATGCGCAAATGAAAATTTCATTTTTACGGATTACTTGTCAGATTGGCAGGAGTTATGCTATAATATTCCCAAAAGCTGCGGAGTAAAATGTAGTTATGCAAAAGCAGCAATAACTTACAGCGAAATGGTATGCAAAGACCTTCTTTTAGAAAGCAGGGTGTACCAGTCTTGAATTTATGTTTTTGGAGGAAAGGGTTGATCGGAGTATGGAAATCACGATTTGTATTGGGAGTTCCTGCCATTTAAAAGGTTCACAGGATGTAATCCGGATTTTGGAACGTCTGGTGAGCTATCATCATTTGGAAAACAAAGTGACATTAAAGGGCTCATTTTGTATGGGAGAGTGTACCAGTGATGGTGTGTGTGTTGATGTAGACGGGAAACATTTTAAGCTGTTTCCTTCTGAGGTAGAGTCTTTCTTCAACCGCGAAGTATTGGAAAAAGTGTAAATTGATGGCAGGGATTATGTAACGATAGGCCGGTTTTCCGGCAGAATAAATCGCTGAACGCGGGATGGGTGGTATTCATGAGTATTTTAGGTCTGAAAAAAGCAAACTGCAAAAACTGCTATAAGTGTGTAAAGTCTTGTCCGGTAAAGTCCATTAAGGTGGAAAATGAACAGGCACAAATTATGGAAAAAACCTGTGTGCTGTGCGGAACCTGCCTGAATGTATGTCCCCAAGATGCAAAGACAGTTTCCAGCGATCTGGAACTGGTAAAAGAATTTATTCGCAGAGGGGAGAAGGTGATCCTTTCTCTGGCTCCTTCCTTCTTTGCTTCCTTCGATTTTTCCAATCCCCAGGTGTTTGTAGGCGCTCTCAAGGCTTTGGGTTTTTACGGGGTATCGGAAACCTCAGAAGGTGCAGCTTATGTCACAGCAGAGTATCATAAGCTGATCCAAGAAAACAAGATGAAGAATATTATCACGACTTGCTGTCCTTCTTTCAATCGGATGGTGGAATGTTATCATCCTGGTCTGATCGATCAAATGGCACCGGTAGTTTCTCCTATGATCGCTCATGCCCGTTTGCTGAAGCAGAATTTTGGCAAACAGATCAAAGTGGTGTTTGCCGGCCCCTGCATTGCCAAAAAGGACGAGGCTGCCGATATTCGTCACAACAATGATGTAGACGCTGTGCTTACCTTTGAAGACCTGGCTCTGTGGTTCCGAGAATGTCCCGAGGAGATCGCTAATGCATCGCCGGCTTCTTTCCTCAACGCCAGCTCCCGGATTCTGCGTATGTATCCGGTTACAGAAGGTATTATCGCTTCCCTCAAGGCTAAGGGCGATACCGGCGATTGGAAAATGATTAGTGTCAGCGGCCATGAGGACTGCATTTCTCTTTGCCGTGCATTGGAGCGTGGCGAGCTGAATCACTGCTTTATCGAAGTGAATATGTGTAAGGACGCCTGCATCAATGGTCCAGTCACGGTAAAAGACGAGACCTCCCGTTTTGCCATGAAGCTGCGGGTAGAAGAGTATGCCAACGAAGAAGAGGGCTATCCGGCAATGGATGCTTCTATCCCCATGGGCATGACCTTTGTGGATCGCTCCATCAAAGAGGATATCCCCGATGAAGAGACGATCCGCATGATTCTTGCGAAGATCGGCAAAACCTCTCCCGAGGATGAGCTCAACTGTGGTTCCTGTGGATATCCTACCTGCCGCGAGAAGGCTATCGCTGTCTATCAGAACAAGGCGGAGCTCACCATGTGCGTACCGTACATGAAGGAGCGTGCTGAGTCCCTTTCCAACTTTGTGCTCAGCGAGACTCCCAACGTCACGATTATGGTAGACGAGGAAATGAATATCGTGGAATTCAACCGCGCTGCCGAGCGTACTTTTGGCATTACCCGTCACGAGGCCCTGCAAAAGTGCCTGTATGAGATCATTGATTCTTCCGACTTCCAGTATGTCTTTGAGACCGGTGAGTCTATTACAGATAAGAAGGTAGAATATCCCCAGTATGGCATTACTACCATGCAGAACCTTATTTGTATCGGTAAGGAAAAGCTGGTCATGGGCATTTTCCGTGACATCACCAAGGAAATTGCCGCTCAGGAGAATACATACCGCCTGCGGGTAGAGACCATGGAAATGGCACAGAAGGTTATCGATAAGCAGATGGTGGCTGCCCAGCAGATCGCCAGCCTGTTGGGTGAGACTACGGCAGAAACCAAGGTCACCCTTACGAAGCTAAAAGATATGATCGTATTTAACGAGGAATAAATCAGGCAAAGGTAGCAAAGGACGGAAAACCGTCCACCTGTCAAATTATTTGAAAGGCGTGATTCCCAACCATGAAAATGCATGTGGATGCGGCATACCGAAGCCTGAATAAACATGGAGAAGAGTTGTGCGGGGATAAAGTTATGATTACCCGCACCAAGGACTCCACCATCGCAGTACTTGCCGATGGATTGGGCAGCGGTGTAAAAGCTAATATTTTATCGACCCTTACCAGTAGTATTATTTCTACCATGCTGGATGAGGGTGCAACTGTAGAACAGGCAGTGGAAACCATTGTTAAGACCCTGCCTGTGTGCAATGTGCGGAAGCTGGCATATTCCACCTTCAGCATTTTGCAGATCAACGATAATGGAGACGCATATCTGGTGGAATTTGACAACCCTCCCTGTATGTTTATCCGTGATGGAGAGGTACAGGAGATCGAGTCGGAGTTTCGGCAGATTGCAGGCAAAAATATTGCAGAGGCTAGATTCTCTGTTCGTCCGGGAGATGTTCTGGCTCTGGTGAGCGACGGCGTCATTTATGCCGGCGTGGGTCAGGCTCTCAATTTTGGATGGAACTGGAATAATGTGTCCGCTTGGCTGGCTAAGGCCACCCTAAAAGAAAAATCTGCTCCCAGATTGGCGGCTTCTCTTTCCCAAGCAGTGAGCGAACTATATCTGGACCGTCCCGGTGATGATTCCACAGATCTGATTTTGCGGATCACTCCCCGGAGTGTTGTGAATATGCTTTCTGGCCCGCCTGTGAATAAGGAAGACGATCCCAAAATGGTTCATGATTACATCACTTCCCCGGGCAAGCACATTGTTTGCGGCGGTACCAGTGCCAACATTGTTTCTCGGGTGCTGAACCGTAAGATCGAAACAACATTGAATTATACTGACCCCAGCTTGCCTCCGGTGGGCAAGATTCAGGGGTTGGATCTTGTAACAGAAGGCGTTTTGACTTTGAGCCGTACCGTACAGTTGTTGCGGGATTATGTAGGCCACGAAACCGATCCCTATTATTTCCATAAGCTGGATGAGGAGAACGGCGCTGCCATGATAGCCAAAATGCTGTTGGAAAATTGTACCACCCTGCGCCTGTTTGTGGGCAAAGCCATTAACCCCGCTCATCAGAATCCTGGCTTGCCTGAAGATCTGAGTATCAAAATGAAGTTACTGGATGAGCTGTGCAGCCTATTGGAACAGATGGGTAAAAAGGTGGAACGGCTGTATTATTAAGCGATACAGGGGAGGTGCGAGTGCACGCCCTCCCCTCAACCAAAACCGGATATGGAGAATAGCCGGTAGATAGATTTTTGTTTAGAGAAAGGATCAGAGTATGCAATACGATAATGACGCGAAACAGTTAAAGTATCGGGTGTTAAAGATCGTTGCCGAAAACGAATTTAAAGGCACGTTGGAGGAAAATCTGGAGAAGATTCCTTATGATGTAATCCCCGGTCCCCTCCCCGAGTTCCGCTGCTGTATTTATCGTGAACGGGAGATCATCAGGGAACGTGTTACCGCAGCAAGAGGAAAAACTCTTCCCAACCAGGCAGATAAGGCAATTGTGGGCGTGCTTCCCGCCGCTTGCGAGGGTTGCCCTATTAGCCGTTTTACCGTAACCGATAACTGCCAGCGTTGCCTTGCCAAGAAGTGTCAGGCGGCCTGCCCCTTTGGCGCCATTTCCGTTACCGGACGCGGCGCCTATATCGATCCCAATAAATGCCGCGAGTGCGGACGCTGTGCAGAAGCGTGTCCTTATCATGCAATTTCCGATACCATGCGTCCCTGCCTGCGTGCCTGCCCGGTAGACGCTATTATCATGGATGAGAATAAGCGGGCGGCTATCGATTATTCCAAGTGCATCAGCTGCGGTGCCTGCACCAAAAACTGCCCCTTTGGCGCCATCACGGACCGCTCTTACATTGTGGATGTTATCGATCTTATTAAGAGCGATACGCCTGTATATGCAGTATTTGCTCCGGCCATTGAAGGCCATTTTGGCGCAGCAAATGTGGGTATGTTGAAAGCTGCTCTGAGAAAGCTGGGCTTTACAGATGCAGTGGAGGTTTCTCTGGGTGCGGATGCTACCTCTTACCATGAAGCTCATGAGCTGGTAGAAGCGGTAGAAAATCACACCAAGCTGACCACTTCCTGCTGCCCTGCCTTTGTGGATATGATTGAAAAGCACTTCCCCAAGGTGGTACCTTACATCTCCAAAACCGCTTCTCCCATGACCATGACCGTGCGTTATCTGAAGGCGGAGCATCCGGAGATCAAGGTAGTCTTTATTGGACCCTGCATTGCAAAGAAGCTGGAAGCCCAAAAGGTAATGGATACCGCTGATTACGTCATTACCTTTGAAGAACTGATTGCTATGTTTGACGCACAGAACATCAACCCTGCTGATATGGCGGATAATGAGCAGGACGGCAGCTTGGCTGGCAAGAATTTTGCTGTCAGCGGCGGTGTAAGTGCAGCAGTTGCCCAGGTGCTGGATGAAGAGGGGATTGATCTTCCCTTTACCTGCGTGAAGTGCAATGGCGCTGCGGAATGCAAGAAAGCGCTGATGCTTCTGAATGCTGGACGCTTTAAGGATGATATGATCGAGGGTATGGCCTGTGAGGGCGGCTGTGTTTCCGGCCCCGGTGGTGTGGAAACTGCTCTGCGCCTGAAGAAGAACCGTGCGAAGCTCCTCTCTGAGGCAGATAACCGCGGTATTGTTGAAAACTTTAAAGAACACGATTTCAGCAAGATCAACATGGAACAGCGCTAAACCGACAGAGTTTACTGAATTTCATGCCGCGGCCTTAAAAATAGGCTGCGGCATGATTTTTTGAAAGGAGCCAGAGCATGACGGGCATTGTTGCAAAAGGACTATCAAAGTCTTATGAAGATACCCAAGCGCTGCGCAGTCTTACCCTGGAGGTGCCGGAGGGGGGAGTCTGCGGCTTTTTGGGCCCTAACGGTGCAGGGAAGACCACCGCGGTAAAGTTGTTTAATGGCTTAGTATCCCCTACATCGGGAGAGTGCAGTATCATGGGAATTTCTCCCAGCGAAGATCCCCAGGGGGTGCACCGTATTTCTGGTGTGATGACGGAGACTGCCCGGATGTATGGACAATTGACAGGGCTAGAAAACTTATGCTTTTTTGGAGAAACAGCTGAGATGGATCGTGGCGACGCCCGAGAGCGGGCATGTGAACTGCTGCGCTGGCTGGAATTGTGGGATGCCCGAGATAAAAAGGCTTCTGCATATTCTACAGGCATGATGCAGAGGCTTTCTTTAGCCAGAGCTTTGATGCATCGGCCTCGCGTGCTGTTTTTGGATGAGCCCACCAGTGGCCTTGATCCAGAGTCTGCTCAAATGGTTAATGAGATGATTGCCCAACTGGCCCGGGAAGAGGGGACCACTGTGTTTTTGTGTACCCATCAGCTCCGATATGCCCAGGATGTGTGTACTATGTACGGCATTCTTCATAAAGGAGAACTGCTGGCCAGCGGAAACTTTGAAGAGCTGTGGAAACAGGCTGGCTGCCGTATTTGGGCCGGGGTCCGTTTAAAGGATGGCTCAGGCCCTGTTCCAGGTATGGTGGAAGAGGATGGCTGGTGGCGAAAAGCTGTAAACAGTGAGGAAGAAATGCCTGGAATACTGGAAAACCTGATTAAAAGCGGGAAAAGCGTTTACGAAGCTCGACTTTTTTATCCAGAACTGGAGCAGGTGTACTTCCGCTATCTGGAGGGAAATGTAACAGATGGAAAGGCGGGTGTGGGAGCATGAAGTGGTTTTTACCTCTTACGCAAGGACAAAAAGCATTGATACGCAAGGATTTTTATCAGGTGTGGAAAACTCCTATGTTGCGCAATACTCTCCTAGCCTTACCTGCTGTTTTGATGGTAGTTATGCCAGTGGGATTTTTGGTGATTGCTTGCCTTGCTCCTATGAAGGACATGAATGGGATGGAGGAGCTAATGGCTTTGCTGCCCCAAAAAGCCAAAGAACTTAATGAGCGGCAGATGATGTTTTATGTTATGACCACCATGATGGCACCCATGCTGTTTTTGATGATTCCCCTGATGAGTTCTACAGTAACCGCTTCTGGCTCATTTGTAGGAGAAAAAGAACAGGGAACCATGGAATCCCTACTTTTAACGCCCATGACGGTGAAAGAGATTTTTCGGGCCAAGGTGGAGGTGTGCGTGCGCCTCTCTTTATTGGTGACGGGGATCTCGCTGGTGCTGTTTGGTGTTACAGCGGCAGTGGGAAATATGATCCTAAAAATGCCGTTTTGGCTGGATTGGTCATGGCTGGTAGTGATTGTACTTCTGGCGCCTGCTCTTACTGTTTTCGGTGTAGTATTTATGGTGTTGGTATCCGGCCGGTCTAAAAGTTATATGGAGGCTATGCAGACCTCCGGATATATTGTGCTGCCTCTAATTTTATTGTTTGTGGGGCAGTTTACTGGTTTGTTTGTACTGGGCCCTCTTGCGCTGGCAGTACTAGCATTGGTGATTTTCTTGTTGGATTATGGGCTGTTCCGTATAGCATCCGGAAAGTTCACCCCAGAAAAGCTGTTGAAAAAATGAACCCAGAGAAAAGAGAGAAGTTTTATGTTTGCTGATCTTCATTGTCATACCATGCGTTCGGATGGCTCTGTGCTGCCAGAAGAGCTGATTCGTATTGCGGCGGCTGGGAAACTTCCTGTACTGGCTGTCACAGATCATGATGTCCTTTTTGATTTTCCCGCGTTGGAGACTTTGGGAGAATCGTTGGGGGTCCGAGTAGTGCCAGGACTGGAACTTTCTACCTGTGATCCGAAAACTGGACGAAAAGCCCATATTCTAGTATACGGCATCCGAAATCCGGAACCATTGCAGGCGCTATGCGGTGAGATTTGCCGAAGCCGACAAAAAGCCGGAGAGGTCATGCTGGAAAAAACACAAAAGTACTATCCTATTCCAGAAGAATTGGTCAAGCGTTGGTCACAGTATTCTCCTGCTCTTTTTAAGCAACATATCATGTTGGCACTGATGAGTGCTGGATATGCTGACCGAATGTATGGAGATCTGTTTCGGGAATTATTTGATTCCAAAAATGGACTTGCTTATAGCCCAGTGACGTATCCCAATGTTCATGAAGCTCTGGAGGTGGTACGTCAGGCAGGAGCAGTAGCCGTATTGGCTCATCCTAGCGAGTACGGAAGCCAAGCACTTTTAAAGGAGTTGGCAGCTTCCGGGGAGATTGATGGTGTGGAAATTTGGCACCCCCGCAATCGCCCAGAGGAAGTGCCTTCCTTTATGGAAACAGCGGAAAGGTATCATCTGCTGATGACCGGTGGAACGGATTTTCACGGCGGTAATACCAAGCGATGCCTTCCGCTAGGGTCTTCTACTGCTCCGAAAGAACAGTGGGAGCGGTTGGCAGAACGACTATAACCGGAAGTTTTGCATTTTCCGACAAAATGCGTTATAATAAACATCAGCTTTTGAAAAGCGTAAAATCATCAATATTTTGGAGGATGTATCATGCACTATACGTATAAAACGAAAGGGACTTGTTCGTCTCAGATCGATTTGGAAGTGGAAAATGGCGTTGTACAGGATGTCAAGTTTACCGGCGGATGTAATGGAAACACAAAGGGAATCAGTGCTTTGGTAAAAGGCATGAAAGTAGATGAAGTGATTGCACGCTGTCAGGGAATCCGCTGTGGATTTAAGCCCACATCCTGCCCGGACCAGCTGGCAACTGCTTTGCTTTCCATTCAAAAGGAAGGATAAGCTGGAAGGTTCCAAATCAGGAGGCGAAATCGGTGAAGCTGTACGAGATTTGTTTCAGCCCCACAGGAGGCACAGCAAAGGTATCTCATATTTTAAGCAAAGAATGGGATTGTGCTGCGGAATGGATAGACCTGACAAAACAGGATCTGGAACTGCCAAGGCTTTGCGAGGATGATGTGTGTATCATCTCCGTCCCGTCATATGCTGGACGTGTACCTTCATTGGCGGCAGAAAGAATTGGAAGGTTGAAAGGAAACGGCGCGATTGCGGTTCTTGCTGTGGTCTATGGTAATCGTGCTTATGAAGATACCTTGCTAGAGCTAAAGGATCTACTTATGAAAGATGGATTCCATTGTGCAGCGGCAGTGGCGGCAGTGGCGGAGCATTCTATTGTGCGCGAAATAGCTGTTGGGCGTCCGGACGAGCAAGATCAAGTGGAATTAACCGCATTTGCCCGGAAAATTCGCTTAGCCCTGGAAAACGGAGGACTGGGGGATGATGTAACCGTTCCTGGTAATCGCCCTTATCGGGAGACACGTCCTTCAGCACTAAAGCCTGTGCCGGGGGAATCCTGTGTTCGTTGTGGTTTATGTGCCAAAAACTGTCCAGCAGGAGCTATTTCCCCCAAAAATCCATTTGAGGTTTGCTTTGAGTCCTGCATAGCTTGTATGCGCTGCGTATCCATTTGTCCGCGCCATGCACGGGTGCTTGATTCAGAAAAGTTAGCCGCTTTAACAGCTCATCTTGCAGCTCCTTGTGCAGTGCGTAAGGAGAATGAGTGCTTTTTGTAAACTTAATTTTTAAACAATCATCGTTGATGTTTCTTTTCAAATTATAGTCAAAACCTCCGGCTAAGCCGGAGGCTTGATTAGCCCTAGAAGGGCATTTTACAGACAATACCCCTAAAGGGGGCCTGAAAAGGTCTGCCACCTGCATTATTTTCTCAGGCCACCCCTTAAGG
>CALWVH010000049.1 GCA_944384915.1 uncultured Clostridia bacterium
TAGTAGTTAACTTCCCCATCTTCTTTGACAACTCGGATTAAGCCCGGATACTCAACAATTTCTCCATTCTTTGTCCAGTAGGTATCAGCACCTACATCGTACAGGCCGTTTTGATCTGCAAGGAATACACCCGTTTCCGAATCAAAAATGAAGGTTGCTTCATATGAGCCATCCTGAGAAGCTGTTTTGTAGAGGCCTTTAACGATATATCCATTCTCGTCAAAATAATAGATATTTCCGTCTATTGCCTGCCATGTGCTGAAATAAGCCTTTTCACCGTTTATCAGATAGGTAGTACCATTTTCATCCGTTGTCCAACCGGTGAAGGGCTCTGCTTCCTTTTGCCATTTGCCATTGCGATAAATAAAGGTATCTCCCGCAACAGCTCCAACTGTCTCTGTATAAGTTCCATCTTGGTTTAAAAGCTTTGTGGAAGTAATGGGAATATCTACATAAGAAACGCTTGAACCCGATTGTGTAACCTGTTGGGTAGATTCTTCTGTGCCTGCGCCGCCGGTAAGAATGTATTTGCCGGTTCCCTCACTGCTGATCACGCTGGCACCCCCGGCAGTAGTATAGACAAAGCCTGTCGTATCCACAGTACCATTGACGTCAATTTGTACATCTGATAAGTCGTCATTTGTCCGTGTATGGGTTCTGGTGGGAGAATAAGGATTTGCCCGGAACTGGTAAGATTCATTTACGTATTTGCCCCATTGATCCAAATCGTATACATAAATATTCTTTTCGGCTGCTACGCTCAAGGTTGCGCCTGAATCGATCGTAGCCTGTACACCAGGCAAAAGCGCAACATCCTGGTTAATGGTCGTTGTACCAGAGTGAAGCTTCAGGGTAATATTACTGGTGATGGGTAGGATGTAATTTGCAGAATTCATACTCATACCCATCACTTCCAGTGACAGGCTGTTCAGTGCGGCATTGCCATTGATTTCAAATGTGATCCGGTCAGTTGTCGGGTCATAAACTTTGGTGAAGGAAGCGCCTTCCGATAGCTGGAACATTCCATTTTCACCGATAAACTCAATGGAAGTGGAATGTACTTGGCTGTTAGCATACAGGGAAGTATAAACCATTTCCTTGGCGCCATACTGGATGGTAAGAGGAACTTCCACATTCTGGACATAGTATTGAGAGAACGGAAAAACTTTATGATTACCCACGACAATTAAACTAGTAGCAGTTCCGCCACGAAAATCCGAAATTTGAAAATTCTCATACACTATAGAGCCGTTCTCCGCAGTCACATTACCACTGCCAGTGATAAACCCCCATGCATACAAAGCACCGCCATTTTTTACGGTGATGCTGCTTTCGGACATCATATCGATCTGACCGTAAAATTGTGAAGGAGAGCCACCATAGCTTTCATTGGCAGGTCCTGCTGCATGCTTTGCACTGACACTAAGAGTTCCTTCTACAATAAGAGAGGAGTTTTCCGCCATCGTCAAAGTACGGAATGCTTTTGGTTTTGTGTATAGGTAAGATGTGTTCTCAGGTGTATCTGTATAACAGGTTCCCGCTTCATCAAAGGGAATGAGCAAGGTAATATCAGATGGGATGGTATAATTTCCCTCCAAAATACCATCGCTAATCAGAGTAATTAGGCTGCTACCAGTTTCCTGTGCGTATTGAACTGCTTCATTCAAGTCAGTAAATACCGAACCGCTAGTAGAAAAGATAGGATTTGCTTCGGGAATAAACACAGGGATTATCGTCTGGTCGGCGTCAAACTGCAACTTGGCTGAAGCCGTTGTGGATACATATGCCCCTGTTGCGACATTTTTCCATCCGGCAAATTTATAGCCAGATTCTGCCGTGGCCACCAGTTCATAAGCTTTGGTTGACTTGTTAGTATAGCTAATCTCAGTTGCAACAGCGGTACCGTCCACTGTATAGGAACCATGTTCTGCCGGCTGGAATGTAACCGTTGCGGTGGTATCTGCAACCAGAAAAACATTTTTCATTTGAAGGGAGGTTACCTTTACTCCCTTAGCGCTTTCCAGCGTAATTTTAATAGAAGCGCCTGCTTCCAGTGTTTTTGTAAAACTTCCGGCGTTGGTAATATCCTGTCCATCAATCTGGATCTTTCCGCCGTTTACTGTGGGCACATAATCAAAGCTTAAAATAGCCACTACGCTTTTCTTATTGGTAAGAGTCAGCGTAGAGATGGCGCTTTTATCCCCGCCACACATTCCACCGGAAACACCTTCTACAGAACCGGTGATATTTGTACCATTTCCCACCCACTTGGTGGCGCCATCTGCACTAACAGTATAGCTTCCTCCTAGGTCCGGGTTGCTTAACCCTGTAAGAAGGGGATCTTCCGCCGCAAATGCAGTAAACGCCGTGGCAGGAATAAGAGTAAGGGTCAGAAGCAGCACCATACTCAGTGTCAAAAATCGTTTACATATGTCTTTTACCATCATACATCACCTACTTAATTTCTTTTTCTTCTTGCCATCTTGCTGATTGTGAAGCGAAAAGTAGATACTCACCCCCATTCCCAAACAAATCAGCGACCAAATATGGCCTAAGTGGATAAATCCCAGAGGGCTATCCGCTACCCGGAACCACTCGATTACAAACCGGAAAACTCCATAGACAATCATGTAGATGGGGTAAATCTCTCCAGGTATATGCTCCTGTCGTGTTTTCCGCCCCAACCAAAACAATAGGACCAGGTAAAGCAGGATTTCCAATTCCCGGGTTGGCCAGCGCAAATGATCGGTTCCGGGAATGATATTCCCCTGACAACAGCCGCTAATAATACAATTTATACGGGCACACATTACCGTACCGATCATACACAATGTGAATACATCGCATACATGCCTTGGGTTGCGATTTGTAAGCTTGGCTCCCAGCAGATACAACAGAGGCATAAAGAATATACCGCCAAAGAGGCTCATATTCCCTGCATTATTTATGTCAAATGTTTCCATCACTGCAAATACCTTGACGCAGACAACGCCCAAAATCGTGTGAGTTACCGATACTATTACCGCCGCCCACCAGCATAGATACAGTTCCTTTTGAATCATCAACCACAGGAAAGAGAAAATGGTACCTGCTGCAAGAAGCAGAATAAGCGCATTATTAGAAAACCATTCAAGTAAATTCAATTTCTGGATCACCATCCCTTTCTACCAGAAAATCATCTCTGAAAACCGCAGAGGTTTTCCCTACGGTTTTCAGAGAATTTTTGGTATGGAAAGAGCGTTTAGAAAACCATTTTACCGTTTTCATCAAAATTGTAGTTTCCTTCCGGAAGAAGCCCATTGGTTCTTGTAATCCAATATTTACGATTGGTTACTACTTCACCATTAGAACGCACATAGTAATAATCCCCGTCAATTTGGATCAAACCTTTATAGACGCGCTTATCTTCCTCGTAATACCAGAGCTTACCACCTTCTTCTACAATTCCGTTCAACTTCTCCGGCTCGGGAATAACCAATGTTCCATCCGCATTAAAGTGATAGATACCTACTGGCAGGAGACCATTGGTCCGAGTGATTTCATAATCTCTGTCCATGACGACCATACCATCACTCTTGATATAGTAGTAATCGTCACCCTTTTTGATCAAACCAAGGTAAACTGTAATACCGTCCACATAGTTGTAGGTGTTGCCATCTGCTTCTTTTACCCAGCCGTTTTTAGATGTGTCCGGGTCATGCAGAATCACACCGTTTTCATCAAACCGGAACTGCTGTGACGGCAAGTTGAGGCCATTGGTTTTTTCGAGCTTGCAGAGATCGTTTTCTGCTGTAGCCTTAAACGCCTTGTTATCCTTGCCAAAGTAATAGTAGTTAACTTCCCCATCTTCTTTGACAACTCGGATTAAGCCCGGATACTCAACAATTTCTCCATTCTTTGTCCAGTAGGTATCAGCACCTACATCGTACAGGCCATTTTGATCTGCAAGGAATACACCCGTTTCCGAATCAAAAATGAAGGTTGCTTCATATGAGCCATCCTGAGAAGCTGTTTTGTAGAGGCCTTTAACGATATATCCCTTGTCGTCAAAATAATAGGTATTTCCGTCTATTGTCTGCCATGTGCTGAAATAAACCCGCTCACCGTTTACTAGGTAGGTGGTACCATTTGCGTCTGTGATCCAACCATCAAATATGAGCTTGCAATCATCTCCAAAATAATAGTTGGCTTCTGGCAGTAAACCGTTAGTCTTGGTAATCCAGTATTTTTGGTTTCGAACCAGTTCACCAGAACTACGGGCATAATAATAACTTCCATCAATTAGCAGAAGTCCTCCGTAAGTACGCTTGCCATTTACGTAATACCAGAAACTTCCATCTTCAAAAAAGATTCCGTCTTTATCCAGAATCATTTTTCCATCGTCACCGAAAGAGTACATTCCTTCCGGAAGGAGTCCATTGGTTTTACTTACCCAAATCTGTTTGTTGCGGGCTGCCTGATTGGATTCGCGGAAATAGTAGTAATCTTCGCCGATTTTTACTAGGCCCGCAAACTCCTCAACTTCACCGTTTTTGATTAGGTAAATTTCACCGTTATGATCGGTATATAATCCGTTGTAATTTTCCTGCCATGCACAATCGGAACCGAATAAGCAATAACAATAACCGGTTCCATCATATTTCATAACACGCGTAATGCCCTCTGCAAAATATCCAAGACCAATTGCATCACGAGTCGCAAAATACTTTTTACCATCCAGTTCCAGCCAGGTATTCATCATCCAGAAATTCGCCCAACGATAATGCATCTTCCCAGTAGACGTTGTAACTAGCTCTCCCTGTGTCAACACATGGTCCACAAAGGTAAAATGGTAGCCTTCAATATAGGCTTTTCCATCAGCAGCCTTACCACTAGCCGGATCAAAATAGTAATATTCTATTTCGCCTTCCTCATTAGACAGGGTTCTCCATCCGGTTGCCAATTCGCCATTGACAGCATAGTATAAATCGCCATCAAGCTCAAACAAACCTGTAACCTTACCTTGGCAAATACCGTCTGGACCAAAACGATAGTAATATTCTTTACCTTCCTCTTGATATCCAGGAACTTTATGGATACCGGTAACTGCTGTGTTATCTACAAAATAATACAGATCATCATCAATAACCTTCCATCCTTGGAACACACTTCTGTCTAAGACAAAGGTCTCTTCAAAGGTGGCATAAGTAGAAGCAAAATGTCCACCTGTGTCATATGTACCGTAATCCGGGTTGATTACAGTATCCTTAAACGGATAAATGCCATATTGCTCTTGGAATGCCGGGTTGGAAACAATATTATAGAGTGTGCTGGAACGCAGATAGATATCGTATTCCAATTTTCCTTTATTGGTAATGGGAAGACATTCGTTCTCATCCCAAGCTGCATCATCCCTAGGCGTGGCTTTGATCCCGGATACAATACAAATTGGATTTGCTGTTGCGGGGTCAATTGGCTGGCTTTGTTTGATAAAATTAAAGGTCATGATCAAGGTATGATTTTCGGAATCATATTCAGAGGAGGTCAAGGTAAAGTAGTCATTAACCAAGCGAATGTTTGAACAATCAAAGTCTAGATTGGGATCAACTTGTAGCGTGACTTTGACATTTGTCATGGGATTCACCCGCTCGGCTAGCTGCAAGAGAAGCTGCCATGCCGCGGAAGTATCTCCCCCGGGCAGCAGGCTAAGCAACGGCTTGAGCTGGTCCGGGACTTCGATTACCTCCATATCCAACGCAAAGACATAGGAAATATCCATACTCTTTGTGGGGTCAGAAATGTGATAATACTTTTCATCTTCCGTTGTAGAATTAGACACTTCCCGGTCTAAAGCAAATTTGTGATCCCCTAGAGTAGCATCATCAAAATCAAAAATGGCTTCCCCATCTTTATAAAGGGCTAAAATCATGCTGGTTTTGATGGAAATATCTTTTGCCAAGCAGGCTTCAATCATCAGGTTGCGCACACCAGAGGCTTCATTACCGATAAATGAAAATCCTTCCATGGTGCCTGCATCCTCAGAACTCAGTGTAAATGTGACATCGTTGGCGTTAATGGCTACGGGGCTTCCTTTATAAGATGCTGAAATAGGCAAGTAAGTAGGAATACCATAAACCACGTTCATTTTTTCTCGAGTAAAAGATAATTGATCGGGTACAGCAATAACTTGGAGTGTTTTTTGCCCAATAACTACATTATCCAACTGGAGTTGGATTTCTACACTTCCGGTAGCAACAGCTGTCACATTTCCTTCTGTATCTACAGTGGCAATACCGCTATCAGATGTTGTCCATACGGCTCCTTCCGGAATGTAAGCAGCATTACCGGATTCGCTAACACCAACCGCTGTTACCTTCAGCTGGGTTCCCACGGTAAGGTAATCATAGTCAGAAGTGAGCAAAGCGTGATCAAACTCTTTTGAAGTTTTAGCAGTCGAAACTATCATCAAAGAGGAACTAACGGAGCGTTCATATCCGTCAGACGGTCTGTTTACAACACGCACAGCGTCTTCTCCCTCTTGTTTTGCGGCATATGTAGTAGAACCTCCACCATCTAGATTGATGGCCGTAACACATCCGGCTTCTAGCATGATCCGGGCAATTTCCTCAAAGCTTCCGCCAACTGAGAATGGTTCTTGGCGTCCATCGAGGACCATCAATACAACTTGCCCATCCTCGGTAATACCTACACAGGTTCTCGAAGCTCGAGAGGTATAATAATTTTCCGATGAAGAAACCGCTATTTTTCCGTCTTTCACTAGATAATTAGAGCCGCCTATGGCTTCTTGGACCTGATCGGCATAATGGCTCCAGTCAGATGGATCGCCAATGATTGCCCTACCGTCCTTTAATATAGCAAAGAAATTTTCACCACCTACTCCGTTGTAGGTGACGCCCTCCATAACCAATGCGCCGCTGGGCCTTCCGTTAGTCATATCATAGAAGTCCCCATTTACGCCCACAACAGCGTTGTAGTTTTCAATATAATACTCACTGTCGGGATTCGAATGTTTTTTCTGTGCGGCTGCCATTTGATCGGTCACTCTTGACATCGCCCACGCAGAACCATCATTATTATGGTAATTGGCGTAGACATTGACATCATCACGGGAAATATCTGCGGTCGCTATATAGTAAACAATTTGCTTGTTGTCCGCTGTCATAGCATAATTGATTTCCTGGGTGACTCCTGGGGCAATATTGGAATAGGTTGTATCAAATATATTGTAATATTTATTCTCACCCGGCAATTTTTCTTTTGCCAGCTCGTACAAATAATCGGCAAAAGCGTAACAGCAAGCTATACGCAGATCATGCTCTTCTGCAAGGCCGCGGTCTGCTTCCAGCATACTACAGCCAGAATTGCTCTTATATGCATTTAAAATAGCCGAGCGAATTTCTTCCTGTGTATTGCTTTCTTCAAAACGGTTTCTCAGAAAATACATTGACCTATCCTGATCTGTTAACGCAGCAGTAAAATAATTTTCAATAATCGTACTTAGTGTTCTGGAAGTAGTAGATAATTTTTCCATTAAATAGTTTGCATCCAAATCGCCATAGATATCCAAATACCCAAAGCTGTGTGCGTTGTCATCATCTACACCCAGATAGTTAAGTCGGATTTCTTCCGCCATTTTTTCTATATCTGTACTTTCCAGTTTTCCCTGTGTATATTCCATCAGGTCACAGATATCTCCTGCCCAGCTGCCAAAATCCGCAGAACTTGTTGCACCATGATTATAATAGGCGATATCCAGTGCGCCAAACATATGCCCAAACTCTACATCTTGTCCGTTGGGTGCAGTAAATACCTCCAGATCCCGCAGAGAAGAAGCATTTGTACCGTTTGCAGTATCCTGACCGGCCACATAATTGGTAAACTCCGTATTTTCCGGGCCAGCAAGAACAGACCAGTTGTCATCAGAATAATCCTCGACACCAGTACGGATATAATTGATTACCAAACCGTTAGCATCCTGATTGTTCAGAGCTGCAAAAGTAGTGGCATACCTCTCCAAGTCCCGAAGGGATGACATAAAAGATTCCCATTCCAGACTGGATTTATTGTCTTTTTCCTCCTGGGCCCAAACGGCAGGAGAAAAGGCGCTAATTACTATCAGGATTGCCAGAAAGCATGACAGTAATTTAGCAGATTTTCGAGTGCTCATATAATTTCCTCCTTTTGATATAAAACGGACTGTAAAGTTAAATGAAAGTTGAGGACCCGTCAGGCCTTCTGGTACAATGGTTTTACCACAAACACAAAGTACTCCCAGAAAGGAGACGAGTCCTCATGGCAAAATTGTATCAAATCTG
>CALWVH010000050.1 GCA_944384915.1 uncultured Clostridia bacterium
ATCTTGTTTGTCAAATGATTTTTTATCGGATTTTTGATAAGAAAAAACCAGCCCGAAAAACCGGGCTGGTTCCGTCAAATGATGTGAAGAATGTTATTTCTTTCTGCGAAGGGTGAGAGCCGCTACCACTGCAGCACCTGCCAGCAGGACAACGCTTCCCGCCGCTCTTGCGCCAGTCTGAGGAGGCTGGGCAGTCTGCGGGGTGGTGTTGTCGGGGATTTCCTCGGTGGAAGGAGCGCTGGGTTCACCGGGGATTGCATCCGGGACAGAGGTGTCGTCCGTCGGAAGGCTGGTCTGCGGAATTTCCGTTTCAGGGATTTCCTCAGTGGGTTCGGAAGGTTCCTCCTCGTCGCCGCCGTCGGGGATATAAGGCGGATTGTCAGGGCCGGGATCGGAAGGTTCCGAGGTGTCGGCTACGGTGTAGGAAACCGTAGGCTTCTGGAATTCTTCAGAGGCTCCTGCATCGCCGTTAGAATCAACGGGGAACAGGGTGGCGGAATTGTTGGTATACAACCCGTCATAGTTCTCGGAACCATCCTCGTCATACTGGCCGTAGGTGCCGGGTTCTTCCTGCGGGTTTACCAGCTGAACGGTGTAGGTGAGCTGGACCTTTGCATCCCTTGTAACAGGAACATTGATTTTCCACACAAAGCATTCGCCATAGGTTTCACCCTTAAATTCTGTTCCATCCGGATAATAGGTCAGGACATATTGGTAACCATCCTCCAACGATTCATCCGCTGCAAAGCCATACTGATTTTCTCCCAGAGAAACAGCATTATAGGTGTTATTGCCAACCTTCAGCACCAGTTTGTCGGATTCATTGACAAAAGCAAAGTCATAATCTGCACCAGAACCGATTTCATCAACGACATAGGAACCGGCGTCTACAAGCTGGATGAGTTCATCACGCAAGTTATTAAAGATTTGCATAACGGCAGTTTCTTCAGCAGAACTATCATTTGTGTATTGATATACTGTAATTCCCTGCTTCTTTAAGCTTTCCAGCATGCCGTTTTTGATAGTCTGTCCATATTGCGCATCACCAAGGTAGAAATCATTGTTAACCAAGATTACATGCGCATTCTGTGCCGCTTCAAGCAGATTGTTGTAGGTCATTCCTACGGATTTCTCAAATCCGGAGAATGTACCAGAATCAACCTGAAAACCTTCCGTCGGCATATTAGGAATTTTTTCACTTCCATCGTAGTAGATTTGCCAGTAATTTTCCCAGCTACTATCCCGGAAGAAGCCATCTACCGTTTCATTTCCTTCGCCCATCATATACGCAGTATACACCGCATCAAAGGTGGTATACTTTGTTCCCATGCTCAGGCTACCCTGATTCCATGTGCCGATACGCTTGCTTAAGGGGACATCATGATAGGTAATGCCATCAATCGTAATATCCCCACGGTAAACATAGCCGTACATATCGCTGAACATAACAAGGTACTTGTCAGAACCTGTGCCCTGTTTCAGCATATCGTTGGCCATGTCCACAGGCCATTCCAGATTGGTCGCGCCGACCTTTTTGGCCTGCCCATCGTTATCGTAAGAAAGCTCCGTATTGACTGCTGTTAAAATAGCGTCAACATTTTCATCTAGAGGAACAAGGCCGTTCAACGCGCCGTTCGACGTCACATTCAGCCAGTCGCGGGCAACTGCGTCAAAGGTGACAATTCCGACGTTGACATCCAAATTCTCCTTTTCTTGCAGTTCATCCAAGAGTCCTTCTACAGCATTAACGAAGATACCGCTTCCGGCGTGGGTATCGTCAATGACAAAAACCACATCGATTTCCGGCTCATAGTCCGCCGCGGGCAGCGACAGCGTCACGTCAGACTCAAAATTGCTGTCCAAATTCGTTGCAGTCTTGGATTTGGAGACATCCCAATCTATTGACGCGGGAGGCTTGGGCTCCTCATCCGCTTCAAAAGTCCAGGTGCCTTTGATTGCTACCACACTATTTTCTTCCGGAGAAGTCGGAACAGACCATCCGCTGAAAGTCCAGGTGCCGTCCTCGGCATCTACCGTGTAGCCGGTATAGTACGTTAAATCAACGTCAAAAGATTCGCCGGTCTGATATGTGCCGCCCTGCGGGAGCTCCAGATCACTAGGCAATTCCTTATCGGCAGGCACGGTAGTCCAGCTATACTCGACCGTAAAGGTATCCGGAGCAGGTTCGCCTGCAAGCTCCCAGACGGCATAAAGAGTGACATCGCTTTCCGGCATCACAAAAGAATGACCAGGTTCAGTCGCCAGCGGGTCAAAAGACCAACCCAGGAAATTCCAATCTGTCTTTTCGGGATCGGCAACGCTAGAAGTGTTGATGTTCTCACCAGGCAAATAACCTTCAACACTGACGGTGGTGCTATCATCCTGGAAACTTCCACCATTCGCGTCGAACGTTACAGTATATTTTTGTACATCTTCTTTGATTGCACCGTCCAGATGCCAGGTCCAGCCGGTAGAAACATAATCGTCTGCACCGGAATCTGTATGCAGAGAATACCAGTTAACATCTTCCAAATCAAGCCAGCTATTCGCTTCGTAGCGGCTAATGCTCTTTAATGCTTCTGTAATGGCATCGGCATAATTGTTATAAACTTCGTCGCCTTTACCTTGATCTTTGGAATACTTCTCGCTTGCATCAGGCAGTGTTAAAGTAATCTTACCCACAGTGTAGTAGCCGTGGTCATTTACTACGGCGTTCTGGGAGGAATGACTATTTTCTACATAAACATAGACATCTTGGGTATCAACCTCATCTTTGCTGCCAAAAATCCAATCCCAAAAATCATCCCACCAACTTAACGTCTCTGTGTCATTTTCAATTTCTGTGGCGGGTTCCTCCGTCGGTAAGGTGGTTCCATCTGTTTCCATAGTAGCAGTGTCGGTAGCGGGTTCAAGATCTGCCATCTCCACAACACCAGTATCCGTGATGGTTTCCCCCTCCGCAAACGCAGTCACGCCCGTCCAGGGCATAACGGCGGAGACAGCCATCGCCGCGGAAATGGCGAGGCCCAGGATTTTCTTCATTTTGCCTTTCATTACGTGATTCCCTCCTAATTTTTTGAAGATTGTTCAGGAACACGTGGCAGCCGGGCCGGCTTAGCGCTCGCGCCTTAGCCCCCTGGCTTTGCGTCCCGCCCTTTCGGACGGTTTGCCTTTGTCATGTGTTGGGTATCTTTTTTCCTATCTCCTCCTTTTCTTCAAGCTGTTCCGCAACCTGCCGGAGCAAAAAAAGCAGCTCCAGCGCGCTGCGGAAGGCTACCTTCTGGCCGCCCTGCAGACACAGTTCGCCCTGCATGCTGCAATGCTGACGAAAGCAGATGCGGACCGAAACAGTGTATCCCGGACGGTCGTCCGGCCAATAGGCGGGCCGGTACGGCTTCCTGCGGACCCCGGGGATGCAGCGGAGCTTTTCCCGCCGCGGACGGCCCTGCGTTTCGGCCAGTTCCTCCAGCCCCAGCAGCAGCCCGTCCAGCCCGCAGTACGGCTTCTTCGCTCCCGGGTCTCCGGAAGGGTGGAAATACCCCTCCGCGATCCCGTCCGAAGTCCAGATCCGCGCCGTTGCCAGCACGCCCCCGGCAATTTCCGGAAGATTGCCGGAATCTGCCGCAAATTCTGCCGGTACATGCTCCATTGCCATCCCTCCTCTCCGCATTATAGACAGAATACACATTTTGTCTATAAATGAGCCGGTCATTTTTGAAAACAGCCCACTATTGCACCTTTATTCTATCATCCCTTTTCAAAAAAGTCAAGGATTTCCCGTACATATGTATAGCAAAGAAAGCCTTTCGGATTCTGCTTGAATAAAAGGCTTATTTTGCGTGCGGTTTTCCTCCAGCTTCTGCGAAAACCAAGGGGAAAATGAGATATTGGGCGCTCTCCCTGCCGGCGGCAAAGGGACAAAATGTGTATTCTGTCTATAAAGTCATGCGCATCCGTTCGAGCAGGCGCATGTGTTCCGTCCCGGATGAGATGAGGTAAATGCGGGTGGTTTCGATGCTGGAATGGCCCAGCACGTCGGACAGCTTGACCACATCCCGGCAGGTCTGGTAAAAGGTCCGGGCGAACAGATGCC
>CALWVH010000051.1 GCA_944384915.1 uncultured Clostridia bacterium
GCTTGGGACGTTTGGCTGCCTGTTTTATGGATGGTTTGGCTTCTCAGGGCTATTATGCTATGGGTTATTCCCTGCGGTATGAGTATGGTATCTTCCGTCAGAAGCTGGTGGACGGCTGGCAGACCGAGCTGCCCGATTTCTGGCTGCCCGGTGGCCGCGTCTGGATGCAGGAAGTTCCCGAGAAGTCTGTTGAGGTCCACTTCAATGGCCATATCGAGGAATACTGGAACAACCAGTACCATATCGTCAACCATAAGGATTATACCAAAGTCACCGCTATCCCTTATGACCTGTATATTGCCGGTAACGACGGCAAGGGTATCAGTGTACTGCGTATCTGGAAAGCGCAGACCGATGAGTTTGACATGAAGCTGTTTAACGGCGGCAACTATATGCGGGCTATGGAGCAGAATGCTATGGCCGAGGTCATCACCAAGGTTCTGTATCCTGAGGATAACCATGTGGAAGGCAAGGGCCTGCGTCTGATGCAGCAGTACTTCCTGGTATCCGCTACCATTCAGGATATTATCCGCCGTCACCTGTTCAGCAACCAGTCTCTGGATAACCTGCCGGAGCTGGCCGCTATCCACCTGAACGATACCCATCCTGTGCTGGCCATCCCTGAGATGATGCGCATTATGCTGGATGAGTGCGGATATGGTTGGGATGATGCTTGGAATATCGTTACCCGCACCATTGCCTATACCAACCACACCGTTATGAGCGAAGCTCTGGAGTGCTGGGGCGTTGATATGTTCAAGATGTATCTGCCCCGTATCTATCAGATCGTGGAGGAGATCAACCGCCGGTTCTGCGCCGAGATGCACGCACGTGGCGTAGATGGCTACAAGGTAGGCCGTATGGCTCCCCTCAATGACGGCTATGTGAAGATGGCTAACCTGGCAGTTATCAGCAGCCATTCCGTCAACGGTGTTTCTCAGCTCCACAGCGATATTTTGAAGGATTCCGTCTTTAATGATTTCTATACGGAAATGCCCCACAAGTTCAAGAATGTCACTAACGGTATTGCCCATCGTCGCTGGCTGAATCAGTCCAACCCGGCGCTGGCTTCCCTGATTACAGAACTGATTGGGGACGGCTATATTACCGATGCCGACGAGCTGAAGGGCTTGCTCAAATATCAGGACGATGCTGCCGTTCTCAAGCGCATGGAGAAGATCAAGCACGACAACAAAGTGCGTCTGGCAGAATATGTGGCCAAAAACTGCGGTGTCAAGGTAGACCCCAATTCTATCTTTGATGTGCAGGTCAAGCGTATGCACGAATATAAGCGCCAGCACATGAATGCTCTTCATATTCTGGCCACCTATCAGTGGCTGCGGGATAACCCCAATGCGGATTATACCCCTCACACTTATTTCTTCGGCGCCAAGAGTGCTCCCGGCTACTACTTCGCAAAACAGATGATCCGCATGATCTATGCTTTGTCCAAGGTTATTAACAATGATCCCCGGGTCAATGATAAGCTGAAAGTGGTATTCATGGAGAATTATTGCGTCTCTCTGGCAGAGTTGATGATCCCTGCCGCTGAGATCAGCGAGCAGATCTCCTTGGCAGGCACCGAGGCTTCCGGTACCTCCAACATGAAGTTCATGATTAACTCCGCTGTGACCCTGGGTACCCTGGACGGCGCTAATGTGGAGATTCATGAGTCCGTGGGCGATGATAATATCTTCCTCTTTGGTATGACCACCCCCGAGGTAAATACCCTGAAACAGAACGGATATCATCCCTATGAGTATATGAATAACAACCCCGTCATTCGCCGTGCGATGGAAGAATTGCAGCGCGGATTCGGCGGCGTGGACTTTAAGGATATCTACAACTCCCTGTCCAAGAGCGATCCCTATATGGTGCTGGCTGATTTTGAATCCTATTCTCAGATCCAGCAGAAAGCAGCTAGCGTATATCGCGATCAGAAGCGCTGGAACCGTATGGGCCTTATCAATACCGCTATGTCCGGCCGTTTTGCTGCTGACCGTGCGATTCGTGAGTATGCAGATAATATCTGGCACGCCAGCCCGGTGCCGGAAAATGTGGAGGTAAAGCCGGTCAAGAAGGCAGCCGCCCATGTTTCCCTTATTGAGCCTCAGAGATAATTGAACCTCTTATTCATGCGCGGAGGCTCCCACGGCAACAGCCGACGGGGGCTTCCGTTTTATTTTTATAGTGGTATACCCCTGGAAAATGGCCAGGTGTTTTGGAAAGAAAAGAAACTAAAGTAAAGGAGTCAAACGGGTATGTTCCATTCTCGAAATCCACAATATCGGTTCCCCACCGGTGCAGTTGCCGCAGGGACCAATGTTCATTTTAAGATCAGCATGGACCGGGATCTGCGCTGTTCTGCGGCGGCGCTTCTGGTGTCGGATACCACAGGAAAAACCGAACGCTACGGGATGTTCTGGTGTGGTATGAACGGCGATCATGCAGAGTGGTGGGAGTGTGATTACTGCCCGGACACGGCAGGGCTGCGCTTTTACTGGTTTGAGGTGGATACTTGGCGAGGACGTCTGACTCTTAATCGCACCTATGGCGGGGACGGAGTGCTAAATGGAAAGGACCGCTGGCAGCTGACCGTATATGCCAAGGAGTATAAAACGCCGGACTGGATGGCAGGGGGTGTTATGTACCAGGTATTCCCCGACCGGTTTTTCCGTTCCCAACAAAAGAAGGAAAATGTTCCGGCTGACCGTAAAATGCATGAAAATTGGGAGGAAATTCCTCAGTGGTGGCCGGATGAGACAGGGGAGATCACCAATAAAGACTTTTTTGGAGGAGATCTAAAGGGTATCGAGGAAAAGCTGGATTACCTAGAATCATTGGGTGTTACCTGCCTGTATCTCAACCCTATTTTTGAATCCCATTCTAACCATCGGTATGATACCGCTGATTATTCCCGAATCGACCCTCTGTTGGGGACCGAGGAGGACTTCCGCAGTCTGTGCGAAGCCGCCAAAAAGCGGGGGATGCGTATTCTGTTGGACGGCGTATTCAGCCATACGGGGAGCGACAGCATTTACTTTAACCGGGAGGGACGGTATCACTCCGAGGGAGCTTATAATTCACGCAACTCACCGTTCTATTCCTGGTACACCTTCCGCCATTGGCCCAATGACTATGAGTGTTGGTGGAACTTTATTACTCTTCCCAATGTCAACGAGACCAATGAAAACTATATGCACTATATCAACGGCCAAAACGGCATCATCCGCAAATGGCTGCGGGCAGGCGCGGCCGGCTGGCGTCTGGATGTGGCGGATGAATTGCCGGATGAATTTCTCGATGCCCTTACCGCTGCGGCAAAGGCCGAAAAGTCTGACGCTGTAGTGCTGGGAGAGGTATGGGAGGATGCTTCTAATAAGTGCGCGTATGGACAGAACCGGCGATATCTGTTAGGGGGACAGCTGGATAGCGTGATGAACTATCCTTTCCGTGACGCAATTCTAGGATTTCTTACCGGAGCCAATCCGGCAGATATGATGGAATGCATCATGAATATCCTGGAGAATTATCCGCCCCAGACCATTCGTATCCTTATGAACCATATTGGCACCCACGATACAGAGCGGGCCCTCACCGTGCTGGCTGGGGAGCCTTCCGGCAACCGGGGCAGAGAGTGGCAGAGCCGCCAGAAGCTCTCCCCGGAGCAACGAGAGCGGGGATTGAAACTGCTGCGTCTGGCTTCCTTGCTGCAATACACCTTGCCCGGCGTGCCCTGTATCTATTATGGCGACGAGGCAGGCATGGAGGGATACCGCGATCCCTTTAATCGCGGCACGTATCCCTGGGGAAAAGAGGATCAAGAGCTGATCGAGTGGTACCGGACACTGGGGAAAATCCGCAAAAACTGTCCGGCTCTCTTGGAAAGCGGTATGGTTCCTTTCTCCGCAGAAAAAGACTGTTTTGCCTTTATTCGGCTGGGAAAAGAGCAGGGACTGTTGGTAGCGGTAAACCGTTCCCCTTATGACCAGTACCTGAACCTGCTCTCCGAGTGGAGCCGGGTGGAGGCCCTGCTGGGCGAGATGCCCCAAAATGACCGGCTGCACCTGCCACCCTATGGCTACAGCCTGCTGTCCCTGACAGCTTCCCCGGAGGAGGACGGCGAGTGAACGGGTTCCTATCTCAGCTAATGGAAAAACTCCCTGGATGGGCCGGGGAGCTGATTTGCGAGGAGAATTTGCAGGTGGCCCTCCGGGTACTGGAAAGTAACCGTGACGGCTATTACACCTATATTCAGGAGGAATGGCCCACCGAAGAAAACCTGCGGGAGGATATCACCGCCCTTCTGCCAGGGCGAAGCCTTTCGGATAAGACCTTTGCCTTGCTGTACCGAGAAGAGGTTCCCGCGGCGGTGGTGGACTATATTGAGGGATACCCGGATGAAGAAACAGGTTATATAGGTTTGTTTTTATTGGACAGCAGTCTCCACCGCCAGGGGATGGGCACCTGGCTGCTTTCTGTGCTGGAACAGACCGCGCTTCAAACGGGAAAATCCCGGCTGGAGTTGGGATGCTATGAGTCGAATGGCCCGGGGCTTTCCTTCTGGACAAAAATGGGCTTTGAGGAACTTCGTCGGAAGCCCCGTGTAGGAGCCGACGGACATACACGAATATTGCTTTCTCTAGGAAAGGACTTAAAAAAGCGGAAATCCTGATTGGTTTTTAAAATTATGCTTGACGGCACTGTGGTTGTCTATTACAATAGTAAAGTGCAAAAGTGTTATGTATAACACCTGATAAAGGAGTGTGTATTATGGCTCAGATCCAACCCTTCCGCGGATTGCGGTTTACCGAGGAAGCAGGAGACATCGGGGCGCTCACCTGTCCCCCATATGATATTATCAGCGAAGAACAGCGGCAGGAATATCTGCGGGAAAATCCCTGCAATGTGATTCGGCTGGAACTTCCCCGGGAAGGCGAGGACCCCTACCAGCAGGCAGGGGAGACCCTTCGCTGCTGGATGGAAGAAGGGTTGCTGCGGCAGGATACCCAGCCGGCTCTGTATATTTATGAGGAAGAGTTCCGCTCTGGAGTGACAGAGGGGGAAGTCAAGAAGGTTAAGGGCTTTATTTGCCGCGTAAAGGCAGAGCCTTTCTCCAAGGGAGTCGTACTGCCCCATGAGGAGACGCTAAGCAAAGCAAAACAGGATCGTCTGAACCTGATGAAGGCCACAGGTTGTAATTTCAGCCAGATCTATTCCCTGTATATGGACGAGGAACACGTGACCCGGGAGCGCATTGACAATCTTTCCAAGGATACTCCCCGGTATGAGTTCAGCGACGGGTTGGTGACCCATCGGTTGTGGATTGTCAACGATCCGGTAGCGATCAATGCGATTTGTGAGGATTTTGCGGACCGCAAGCTGTATATCGCCGACGGCCATCATCGCTATGAGACAGCAGTCAATTTCAGCAACTACTGCCACGAAAACGGCATTGCACCTGAGGGCGGCGAGGCCGATTATGTGATGATGATGCTGGTGGATATGGAACATGAGGGACTGGTGGTATTCCCCACTCACCGTTTGGTGCGGGATCTGGACAGCTTTAACGCCGAAGCAGTGTTGGAAGGTTGCCGCGAGCATTTTGAGGTAGTGGAGATGGAGGACATTTCTCAAATCGAAGCTAGCCTGAAAGCCCAGTATAATGCAGGAAAGAAGGCATTTGCTTTCTATGCTGGCGGGAAGGGATGGTATCTCCTCACGCTGCGGGATATCTCTGTGATGGCAGAGCTTTTGCCGGATAAGAGTGCGGCTTCCCAGGGGCTGGATGTAACTGTTCTGCACAGCTTGGTGCTGGAAAAACTTATGGGTATCGACAAGGAGAACATGGCGAATCAGAAGAATCTTACCTACACCCGTTCCATGGAAGAAGCGCTGGAATCGGTGGAGAAAGGGGAGAGCCAGTGTGCATTCCTGCTTAATCCCACCCGGGTAACGGAGATCCGGGATGTGGCGGCAGCAGGGGAAAAGATGCCCCAAAAGTCTACTTATTTTTATCCCAAACTTATCACCGGTCTGGTCATGAACCGGATGGATTTATAATTGCAAAAAACAAGGGTCACTGCATTGAATGCAGTGGCCCTTATTTTTTATAGGATCTCCAACGGCTATGGCAGTAGGAAATGACTAGACCGTCCTTTTTATTTTAATACAAGAATGGAAATGACAAAATAAATTTTTGATATGGATGTAACATCTAGATAATCCGGGTGTATATATAAGTGAAATCAAAAAACAAAAAACAAGGAGGCAAACACTATGAACGAAAATAAATTACTGGAACAACTGAAAGAGGCTGCTCAAGATGAACCATTTATGGAAAGTCTTTATACCAGCGCTGACCACACAGAATTTGCGGCAAAACTTTTATCAAAAGGTATCGAATTGTCAAATGATGAGTCCAAACAGCTATATGAGGGAATGAAAAATGGCCCCCAAGAGCTTTCGGAGGATAGTTTGGATACAGTTGCTGGTGGTTTTGTTATATCCACTTCTACTGCGTGCTGGGCCATCGCAGGGGGATGCGCGTTCCTTTATGGCTGCTATAAGAGCTTCACTAAAAAATGTAAATAATCATATTATTATGGGAGGGTCTAGTAATGATTGACGAAAGAATAAAGAAGATCGAAATGGCTATGGAAAACAAGGACTTTGAGGAAAAGGTTGCCAACGTCCAATCGGAAAAAGAGCTGAAGGAGCTTTTTGCCACACAGGATATTATTATGACGGATGAGGAAATCTCTGGCCTCTGCGCCCAGGTAAGAAGTGTGCTGAATGGTAATGGGGATGAAATCAGCGAAGAGGCATTAGATGATGTTGCAGGCGGCAGCATTATTGGAGGATTGCTTTTTGTCGGAGGTTGCTACATTGCCGGTAGAATTTACGGAAATATTGCCAAAAAGAAAATTGGCTGGTGCTAATTGATGCTGCTAAAAAAGCCCCCTGTTTAAAACACAGGGGGCTTACCTTTTTTGAAAATTTGAATTTCAGTCAAGGGGCAGTTTATGATTGATTTTCCTTAGATTTAGGCAAAATTACATTGAGCAGAACAGCCACCAGAGTAGCCAATACTACCGGGGATTTTCCAAAGATAGTGGTGACCCACTCCGGCAGAGTAGCAAGAGCCGCTTGACACTGGTATACACCCATACCCAGGGCCACCGAAAGACCCACGATGGAGAAGTTGCGGGGACTCATGCCAGAAGAGAAAATCAGTTTAATACCTGTCATAGCGATAGAGGCAAAGACAGAAATAGTAGCGCCGCCCAGTACACACTGGGGAATGGTGGTGAGCAGAGCGGAAAATTGGGGCAACAGACCAGCCACAGCCAAAATCAGTGCAGCTAATCCCAGCACACAGCGGTTAATGACCTTGGTGGTGGTAACAATGCCTACGTTTTGGCTGAAAGTAGCGGTAGGAAGACCTCCAAACAGAGCACCCACCATATTGGTAAAGCCATAGCCTACAATGCCGTTTTGTAGTTCCCGATCAGTGGGGTGCCGATTCATAGCGCCAGTGGTGGTGGCGGAATAATCCCCAATGGCCTGGATGGAGTTGATGGCAAAAAGGATGGCAATGGCCACACAGGAGGAGGGTTCAAACATAATCCCAAAATGCAGCGGATAGGGAACCTGGAATACAGAGGCTTCTGTTACACCAGAAAGGTCAATCATGCCAAAGGGAATGGCCACCAGATAACCGGCAATAATGCCGATGAGGATAGAAGCCAATTTCCAAATGCCTTTGGCAAAATGGTTGAGAAAGATCACCACGGCCAGAGTAAAAAATGCCACAACCCAGTTTTGCCAGTGGCCATAGGTGGGAGTCCCAGTACCGCCTGCCATATAGTTGATTGCCACGGGATACAGGGAGAGGCCAATGGTAAACACCACTGTGCCGGTAACCAGTGGCGGGAACAAAATGCGGATTTTCTTAATGAGTAGCCCCATGAGGACGGCTACTACACCACCTACGATCTGTGCGCCGAGAATAGCGGCAATACCGTAGTTTTCCGCAATGGCCTGCATACTGGGTACATAGGCAAAACTCACGCCCATAATTACTGGCAAGCCAGAGCCAATGGCCAGTTTGGTTTTGCTTCCCAGGGGGAAAAGCTGTAAAAGGGTGGAAAACGCGGCAACCACCAGAGAGGCTTGAATCAAGATGACCTTGTCCTGGTTGTTGAGACCACCGCCAGGTACGGCGCTAGCCACAATAATGGCGGGGGTGACACAGCCGACGATCATGGCGACTACGTGTTGTAATGCCAGAGGGATAGCTTCGCCCAGCCGTGGGCGGCCGTTGAGTTCAAAAATACTTCCCTGTTTCATGTCTTCTCCTGTATTACATCAAAATTAAAAAACCGGTGAAACACATCTCCATAAGGGGTTGGGGCACCGGTTTTCTTTTCTTAGTATAGCATATCTGTTTTTCATCTGCAAACAAAAACGGTCTTTTTCCGGAGTTTTGTCCCTTTTTACAACTTTCTTAGAAATGCGTTTTCTTTATCGGGAAATAGAGAAAAAGTATTGACATTATTAGCTAATTAGCTAAAATAGAAAATATAAGGAGGCGATCACATGAATGACGCATTTTTCCAGGCAATGGCCAATGAGACACGGCGGGAGATTGTCCGCCTGCTCAAGTGGCAGGATTTAACGGCGGGGGAGATTGCCTCTCATTTTGCAATTTCTAAGCCGTCGATCTCCCGGCACCTGGATACGCTGAAAAATGCGGGGCTGATTACCGCGGAGCGTAAGGGAAACCAGATCATCTATTCCATCAACATGACCGTTTTGCAGGAAATGACCATGGAGTTCCTCTCGCTGGTGGGAAAAAAGGAGGAGACTTGTCATGAAAACGGATAAACTGCGTTGGCTGCTACTGGCGTTTTCCCTGGCGGCCATGTTGTGCGCGCTATTGATACCATTTCCGATTATAAAGCTTTCGGTGCTGTGCGCCCTCTCAGTGGGATGCCTGGTGATTTTATACCGGAACATGGAAGCCCTCACCGGAAGTCCGGAAGGGAGCCCCAAAAACCGCACCATGAAGTGGATTACGATTTTTAACCTGCTGTTGCTGGCGCTGTGCGTGGGGGCTGTATGGTTACAGAAAAACGGGCGTCTGGGACAAATAGAGGAAAGCTGGCTGGCGGTAGGGTTGGTAATGGCGGTCCTGCTGGTGCTGGGAAACCTGGCACCCAAAATCCCCTTTAACCGCTATACCGGCCTGCGCCTCCCGTGGACCATACGGGACGAGGATACCTGGCGGCTGGCCCACCGGGTGTTGGGCTATATCAGCTTCCCGCTAGCATTTCTCTATGCGGCCTTGCTGCTGTGCGGGGTGGGAATCGAAACTTCCACGGGGATTGTGATTTTGTCGTGGATTGCAGTCCCCGGCGGGATTTCGTACTTCTTTTATCGGCGAAAATTCTTGTGAGGTTTTCCACTGGATTTTAAAAAGCTGTTGAAAACAAAATCAAACAAAAGAAAATCGCCCCTGCACGGATTTCTCCGCGCAGAGGCGATTCTTATATGCGATTTAGGATTGTAAAGTACCCAAAAGGATTATTCAATACCCTTTGCGCGCTTCTCCAGTTCCTCATAACGCTCGGCAGCACGCTTCTCAGCCTTGTCGAACAGCTCCTGTGCACGCTCCGGGAAGGAGAGCTTCAGGCGGTTGTAACGAGTTTCGCTGGAGATGAACTCCTTATAGTCTGCGGTAGCAGGCTTGCTGTCCAGGATGAAGGGGTTCTTGCCTTCGGCCTTGAGGGCAGGGTTGTAACGGAACATGTTCCAGTAACCGGCAGCCACAGCCTTCTTCATCTCAGCCTGGCAGTTGGTCATGCCGCCCTTCACACCGTGCATCTCGCAGGGAGCGTAGCCGATGATGAGGGAGGGGCCATGATAAGCCTCAGCCTCAGCAATAGCCTTCAGAGTCTGGGCCTGGTTAGCGCCCATAGCAATCTGTGCCACATACACATAACCATAGGTCATAGCGATGTCAGCCAGGCTCTTCTTGCCAATGGCCTTACCGGCAGCGGCAAACTGTGCCACCTGGCCGATCTGGCTAGCCTTGGAAGCCTGTCCACCAGTGTTGGAGTACACCTCGGTGTCGAATACCATCACGTTGACGTCCTCACCGGAAGCCAGCACATGGTCCAGACCGCCGAAGCCGATGTCGTATGCCCAGCCGTCGCCGCCGAAGATCCAGATGGACTTCTTGGCCAGATAGCTCTTCTTGGGCAGGATCACCTTGCTGTACTCGTTCTCCGGATCCTTCTCCAGCTCTGCGATCAGAGCGCGGGCAGCGGGGCCGTTGGCCTTGCCGTCGTTCAGGGTATCCAGATAAGCGTCGATAGCAGCCTTCATATCGTCGGAAGCAGTAGCCTCACGCAGAGCCTTCACCTGGCTGACCAGCATGTCGCGGACAGCCTTCTGGCCCAGGTACATACCGAAGCCGTGCTCAGCGTTGTCCTCGAACAGGCTGTTTGCCCATGCAGGACCGAAGCCGCTGACCTTGTTAACAGTGTAGGGGGAAGTTGCAGCAGGTCCGCCCCAGATGGAGGAGCAGCCGGTTGCGTTGGAGATGAACATACGCTCGCCGAACAGCTGGGTGATGAGACGTGCGTAGCTGGTCTCGGCGCAGCCTGCGCAGCTGCCGGAGAATTCGAGCAGCGGCTGGTTGAACTGAGAGCCCTTCACGGTGGTCTCGGCCATCATGCCGTCCTTCTTGCGGATGTTGGCAACAGCATAGTCGAACACGGCCTGCTGATCTGCCTGGCTCTCCTGGGGAACCA
>CALWVH010000052.1 GCA_944384915.1 uncultured Clostridia bacterium
GCTCCCCGCGGAATCCCCCAGATCGAGGTTTCCTTCGATATCGACGCCAACGGCATCGTGAATGTTTCCGCTAAGGACCTGGGCACCGGCAAAGAGCAGCACATCACCATTTCTTCCAGCTCCAACATGAGCAAGGAAGATATCGACAAGGCTGTCCGCGAGGCTGAGCAGTTTGCTGCCGAGGATAAGAAGCGCCGTGAAGAAGTGGACGCCAAGAACGCAGCCGAGAACCTGTGCTACACCGTTGAGAAGCTGATTAGCGACAGCGGCGACAAGATGGACGCTGCCGACAAGAGCGATCTGGAAGCTAAGGTCAAGGTGCTGAAGGACGCTGTGGCTGCCAACAACATGGATACCATCAAGAGCGCCAGCGACGATCTGCAGAAGGCTATGTATGCTGTGAGCGAAAAGCTGTATAAGGCAGCTGCTCCCCAGGGCCAGCCCGTTGACCCCACCCAGCAGGCTCCCGGTGCATCTTCCGGTAACAATAACGGCAACGTGTACGACGCGGACTTCAAGGACGTGGACGACAACAAGTAAGTGATACGAGATCCTTAGCAGGGTTTCATTGGGCACGGGGCGGCATTTGCTGCCCCATGCTTTGTGTAAAGAGTTCCCCTGAAAGCCGGTGTAGCCGGAGGTTCGGCGGGGAAAGCCCCGCTGTTTGTGAGAAAGGAATGGGTAGAAATGGCTGATAAACGAGATTATTATGAGGTCATGGGGGTACCCAAAAACGCCTCTGATGATGAGATCAAAAAGGCCTACCGTAAACTGGCCAAAAAATACCATCCCGACCTGAACCCCGGCGATAAAGAGGCCGAGGCGAAGTTTAAGGAAGTAAATGAAGCCTATGAGGTATTGTCCGATAAAGATAAAAGAGCCCGCTATGACCAGTTTGGTCATGCAGGCGTTGATCCTAACTTCGGCGGCGGTGCAGGCGGCGGAAGCCCCTTCACCGGCGGCATGGGAGTGGATTTCGGCGATATTTTCGACAGCTTCTTTGGCGGCGGGTTTGGCGGTGGTGCGCGCCGTGCTAACCCCAACGCCCCTCGCCGCGGTGGCGATACCGAAGCCGTGGTGACCATCTCCTTTGAGGAAGCCGCTAAGGGCTGCAAAAAGGAAGTCACTTATCGACAGATCGAGACCTGCAAGAGCTGTAACGGCAGCGGCGCCGCCAAGGGCACCCAGCCCCAGACCTGCCCCCAGTGCGGCGGTACCGGTCAGGTGCGCATCAGCCAGCGTACGCCCTTTGGCGTGGTGCAGACCTCTCGTGGATGTGACCGCTGTCACGGCACCGGTAAGGTAATTGAAACTCCCTGTAAAGATTGTAACGGTACCGGACGTATCCGCCGCCAAAAGACGGTGGAGATCACCATTCCCGCCGGTATCGACGACGAGCAGGTATTGAATATTCCGGGCCACGGCGACGCAGGCCGCAATGGTGGCCCCAATGGCGACCTTCATGTTTATGTGACGGTGCGTCCCCATGCGCTGTTTGAACGTCGGGGAAATGATGTATGGTGCGAAATGCCCATCACCTTCTCTCAGGCGGCTCTGGGCGCAGAGGTCACAGTGCCTACCTTGGACGGTAAGGTCAGCTATCAGGTGCATGAGGGCACCCAGCCTGGAGATGTGTTCAAGCTCAAAGGCAAGGGCATCCCGGTATTGGGCGGCAGAGGCCGCGGCGACCAGTATGTCCGTGTAACAGTGGAAGTGCCCCGTAATCTGAGCCAGAAGCAGAAAGAACTTCTTCGGGAATTTGATAAAGGCGTGGAAGATAAGAGCTATCAGAAGCGCAAAAATTTCTTTGAGAAGCTCAAGGATGCCTTTGACGAGAAGAAATAATAGAAATCCCGCAGACCGGTGTGATGCCAGTCTGCGGGATTTTTTTGTTGGAAAATTAGTTGTATTTGGGCAGCCAGTCTCCGTGAGTTTCGATGAGGTCGTCTACCATCTTTACAATGGTATCCGGGTCCAGCTCGCTGCCAGTGTGGGGGTCCAGCATGGCGGCCTGATAGATGTGCTCCTTCTTCCGGGTCACAGCGGCTTCAATGGTCAGCAGCTGCACATTGATGTTGGTCATGTTCATAGCAGCGCACTGTACCGGCAGGCGGCCTACACGGCAAGGATGTACGCCCATGCCGTCGATGAGGCAGGGAACTTCTACACAGGCGTCGGCAGGCAGGTTTTCAATGAGGTTGCCGGTGTTGAGCACATTACCGCCGATCTTATAGGGGGTGTTGGTGACAATGGATTCCATGATGTAGGAGGCATACTCACGGGAACGCTCATGATCCAGTTTTTTGGTGGAGCGCAGCTCGTCCCGCTCCTTGGCCCAACCTTCGATCTGGCTTACGCAGCGGCGGGGATATTCGTCCAGAGGAATATTATAGCGCTCAATGAGTTCCGGATATTTGGACTTGATATAGAACATATTGTATTCGGAGTTGTGCTCGCTGGATTCGGTGCAGTAATAGCCAAAACGGTGGATGTAATCCAAACGCACCATGTCGTTGTGCTTTTCAGCGCCCTCTGCCATGGCAGCCAGGTTCTTTTCCCGGGCGCGGCGGCGGATTTCCGGATACAGGTCTACGCCGTCCTTGTTTTTCAGCTCCAACAGCCAGCCCATGTGGTTGATGCCGGCGATGAGTTCCCGACGGCCTTCCAGCTGATCTTCCATCCCCAGCTCTTTCAAAAGGCCCTCAGAGCACACCTGCACGCTGTGGCACAGGCCCAGGGTCTGGATGCCGGTGTAGCGCTGCATATAGCCGCTGAGCATTGCCATGGGGTTGGTGTAGTTGAGGAACAGAGCGTCGGGGCAAACCTCCTGCATATCCCGGGCAAAATCGTCCATCACCGGGATGGTGCGTAGGGCGCGCATAATGCCGCCGATTCCCAGGGTGTCGCCGATGGTCTGGCGCAGGCCGTACTTTTTAGGCACTTCAAAGTCGATGATGGTGCAGGGGTCATACAGGCCCACCTGAATGGCGTTGACTACAAATTTGGCACCGCGCAGGGCTTCTTTGCGGTTTTCCACGCCCAAATAAGCAGTGACCTTTCCATGACCTCCCTTGGTCTCGTTCATGGCAGAGATAATCTCCCGGCTCTCTTCCAAGCGGACGGGGTCGATATCATAGAGGGCGAATTCCCAGTCTTTTAAAGCGTCGCTGCACATACAGTCGCCCAGAACATTGCGGACGAACACAGTGCTGCCTGCGCCCATAAATGTAATTTTGTTCATAGCCTATGGCCTCCCGTAACAATTTTTGCCGGCAGGAAATTGCGCGGCTTTTCTGCCATAATCATAACACCAGCTTTCCAAAAGGGGTATTGCATAGTGTGGGGAGTATTTGGTAAAATGTTGGTAATCTATAAAAGATTAACGGAGGAGAGTTTTTGTATCTTTGACAGCAATCAGGAGGGATTTTTCTTGGTAGAACCCATTTTTTTAGTAAACCATCACTGGAATGATATTAACCCGGTGGACTGTGGACAGGAAAAATGTGTCCCCAATCATGCCTTTGGCCCTGCGGCCCGATTTTACTGGCTTTTGCATTATGTAGTACAAGGGAGCGGTACTTTCACCATTGGTGGCAAGAAATACCCGGTGCGTCCGGGGCAGATTTTCGTGATCCGTCCCTTTGAGGTCACCTTTTATGAGGCAGACAGCCAGAACCCCTGGGAATATATCTGGATTGGCTTTACTGCTGGCATCGATTTACCCGACTGTTTGAACCGGGAATATGTGGTGAATGCCTCCCGATGCGGCAGTATTTTCAGCTCCATGCTGGAAGCCGGGGAAATGGAAGATGGGCGGGAGCTGTACCTATGCGGGAAAATCTATCAGCTTTTGGCGCGGCTCACCGAGAAGCAGCAGGGGGAGGAGGACTATGTGGAGCGGGCCAAGACCTATCTGGAAAGTAACTATATGCGAGAAATCTCTATTGTGGAATTGGCGGAGCAGATGAACCTGAACCGCTCCTATTTCAGCACCCTGTTTCGTCGCAAGACAGGGCGTTCCCCCCAGCAATACCTCACCGACTACCGTATGGAAAAGGCTTGTGAGTTGATGGTAGAGCATGGCTGTGCCCCTGGAGAGGCGGCTCTCTCCACCGGATATCCCGATATTTTCAGTTTTTCCAGGATGTTTAAGCGGAAGTTTGGTGTCTCCCCCCGGGAGTATCTGCGGCAGAACCGAGAAAAAGCAGAGTGACAAGGAGGCAATACCCATGAAATTTATTCATACCTCCGACTGGCACCTGGGACGGATGCTCTATGGCCGTTCCCTTTTGCCGGACCAGGAGCATTTTATCCGAGATTTCTTTCTCCCTTTGGTCAAGAGGGAACATCCTGCTGCCGTACTGCTGGCAGGGGATGTCTACGACCGTTCCGTGGCTCCTGCCGCAGCCATTAAACTATTTGATGAAACCGTCTCTCAGTTGGCAGAGTGGGAGATCCCTTTGATCGTGATTTCCGGCAACCACGATGGTGCAGACCGGATGGCCATTGGCGCTTCGGTACTGCGTAAACATGGTATCCTTATTGCCGCCCGGCCCCAGGACTGCTTTACCCCTTGGGTGTTGGAGCAGGGCGGGGAAACGGCGCAGATTTTCACCATGCCCTGGCTGGACGTGCCTACCGCCCGGCAGCTTTTAGGGGAAGAGGGGGAAGGGCTGCGCACCACCCAGGAATGTACCCAGGCCATCGTCCGCCGGATGGAGGAACAATTTTTGCCCGGAGCGGCCCATGTGCTGGTGAGCCACTGTTTTGTAGCGGGCAGCGCCCTTTCGGATTCCGAAAGCCCTATTTTTGTGGGGGGAGGCGACCAGGTATTTGTAGAGACGTTCCAGCCCTTTGACTATGTGGCATTGGGACATCTTCACGGCCCTCAGCGGGCCGGGGAGACAGGCCGGTATTCCGGTTCCCCCTTGTGGTATTCGGTGGATGAAGAACACCAGAAAAAGAGCGTGTCCATTGTGAATGTACACCCGGGCAGCTTTACCGTGCAGGAGGAACGGGTGGTGCCGCTGCGTTGGGTGCGCCGGATCAAAGGCCACTTTGACGAGATCTTGCAGGCAGGTAAAACCAGCCCCAGTGAAGACCTGCTGGACATCACCCTTACCGATGACCATCCGGTGTATCTGCCAGCCAAGCAGCTGCAGCCCTATTATCCCAACCTGCTCTCCATTCACAGCCAGTGGCTGCTGCGCCAGCAGGAAGACGCTGGGATACAGGCTATTGATGCCCGCAGCGCCTCCCGGCAGGAAGTGTTTTCCCGCTTTATGAAGGATGTATGCGGGGAAGAAGCAGCCCCAGAAGATTTGGCTGTGTTGGAAGAAGTCCTTAGAGATCTGCATCTTATAGAAGGAGGGGAAGAGGGATGACGCCGCTTTTGCTGAAAATGGAGGCCTTTGGCCCATATTTGCAGGAAACCACTATTGATTTTACCAAGCTGGGGGAGGGATCCCTGTTCCTCATCACGGGTTCCACTGGCGGAGGAAAAACCTCTATTTTAGATGGCATGTGTTTTGCCCTGTACTGCCGCGCCACTGGAGGCCGCCGGGGCTGGGCAGAAATGCGCTGTGACAGCGCTCCCGACGAAACACCTACCGATGTAGAATTGGTGTTTTCGCTGGGAAAGGAAAAATACCGCTTCCAACGGAGTATGCGGGTACATTATGTTCGAGGCAGTGGCCGAAAGGAACTGCGGCAGGAACACACCTGCTGGAAAGAACAAAATGGTCAATGGGAACTGTGGGAGAGTGGTAGCGAGAGCCAAATCCGACGTTGTGCAGAGCGGCTTTTGGGACTGACAGCAGAGCAGTTTTCCCAGGTCATCGTACTGCCCCAGGGAGATTTTCTACGGCTTCTTCGGGCCAATACCCAGGAAAAGGGGGAAATGCTCCGTACGCTGTTCGCTATGACAGAGTGGGTGAAGATACAGGAGGCCCTGCGAGAACGTGCTAAAAAGCTAGAACAGCAGGTGGGAAACGCCGATGCCCAACGGGATGCTCTGCTCCGGCAAGAACAGGCGGAAACTCCGGAAGCCTTGGCAGAAAAGCTGAAAGAACTGGAAAAACAAAAGCAGACATTGGGACAGCAGGCAAAGGCTCAGCAAGAGCAGGAAATAAAGATAGGGGAGCTTCTAAACCGCCGCCGGGAGTTGACCTTGGCCCGTACTCGATTGCAAAAGGAACAGGATAATTGGAAGAAGCAGACTACCCGACAGCAGGAGATGGAGCGCCGCACCGCACAGCATCAGGAAGTGATGAAGGAACTTCCTACTTTGCGGGAAAAAGCATCCCAAGCAGCAAAGCAGGCCACACAGTTGGAAGGAGAACTGCGGGAAGCCAAACAGCTGGAAGAAGCCAAAGGCAAGTTGACCCAGACCCAAAAGGAGATACAGGCCATTGGGATTAAAGCGGAGAAAGCCGCTGCCGAAGAAAAGGATTGCCGGGAGCGCCTTGCCCGGGGGCAGGAATTTATGCAGCAAATCCAAGCCGCTGCCGAAGCCCTGCCTGCCTTGCAGGAGGAGGAAAACCGCTTGCAAAGAGGGCTGGAAGCCTATGGCGAGCTGGAAAAAGCGGAAGAACAGGTACGGCGCCGAAAGAAGACGGTGGAGGAACACAAAAAGCGGTTGGCAGGGGATACCGTTACTGCCCAGGAGCTTTCCGCCAGCCTTGCGCGGCAAGAGGCTCTTCTCCGGGCCGATCAGGCGTCGTGGCTGGCAGAGGGCTTGCAGGAAGGGGAGCCTTGCCCCGTATGCGGTTCTATCCACCACCCCATGCCAGCCCAGCGGAAAGAAGCGGCTATGACCAAGGAGGAGCTGGAGCTTCTCCGGGGACAGGAGGAGAAGGCTCGAGGTGCTGTCAGCGCCGGGGAGGGAAAGCTCCGAGTATTAGAAGCGGAAGTTTCCCAGTGGGAAAAAGAGGTTTCCTCCCGTCAGGAACAGGCAGCCGCCTTTGGTAACCGGGAATCCCTGCTGCAAGGGCAAAAAGAACTGGCACAAAAGCTGCAAGTCGCCCGAAGTGCGGTTCAAAAGCGTATGGCAGCCCAAAAGCGCATTGACGACCTTACCCGGGAATTAGAAACTGCTCATCGTAGCGGTGAGACTGCTCTGCGGGAAAAAGAGGCTCTTTTGGCTCGGGAAATGGAGCAGCGTACCCGTCAGGAAGAACTATTGGCCCGATGGCAGGGAAACCCTCCCCAGCCGGAGCAGCTTCGCAGAGAAAAGAAACAGGCAGAGGATCAGGTTATCTTCTTGAACCAGAAAGCCGACCAAATGGAAAAGGAATGGTCCTTGCTGCAAAACCAGGCAGGGGCTGCCGCTGCCGCCTTACAGGAGGCCCAAAAGAGAGCAGAGGAAGCCAAGGCTGAATGCAGCCGCCGGGAAGAGAGTTGGCAGGGAGAGATTCCCGGAGAAGAAGATCTGTCTCTCCAATACCAGCAGGAAAAAGAAAAGCTGGACCAGCTGAATCGCGCCTTGGGACAGCTTTCCCAACAGCTTGCTTCTGGAAAAGCATCTATGGATCAGCTGACAGAAATCGAAAAAGAATTTGGACAGCTACAAACCGCTTACCAGCAGACCGCACGGCTGAGCCGTCTCCTTACCGGAGGGAATCCCATGCGTATCCCACTGGACAAATATGTGCTCAGCATTATGCTGGAGGAGATCCTAGCCTGTGCCAACCGATATTTCGCCCGATTTAGCCGGGAGCGCTATGCCTTGCAGCGCAGCCGGGAGCGGGCTTCTAACAACGCATACGGTGGATTGGATCTGGAGGTGCTGGATGGTATGACTGGGCACCAACGCTCTGTAGATACCCTCTCTGGCGGGGAACAGTTTCTGGCCTCTTTGTCTCTGGCCTTGGGACTTTCCGAGGTCGTGCAGAACCAGTCGGGTTGTGTGCGGCTGGAATCCCTGTTCATTGACGAAGGCTTTGGCTCTTTGGATCAGGAAACATTGGATACCGCCATGAAAGCCCTTTCCCTGCTGAACCAGGGCGGGCGGAACATCGGCATCATTTCCCATGTCAGCGAGCTAAGAAATCGTATTCCTGCCCGTATCGAGGTTTCCCGACTGCCGGATGGTAGTGCCAAGGCGATAGTCAGCAACGGTAGATAAATAAAAAGAAGAAAGCCCCGCCCTCTCTGGTATATGCCAGAAAGGGCGGGGCTGTTTATATGATCTTATTTTTGCAGCTTTAAGCGGAAGGTCTTAATCTCAAAGGGTCTCCAGCTTACATTCCAGTTGTCGGGAGTCCAGCACTCACCGGTCTCCTCTTCCAGCAGATTGCAAGCCTTGATGGATTCCACCTTCAGGTCGCTGGCCAGTTTTACAGTCATACGACCACCGCGGCATTCGTGCAGGCGGACGATCAGGTCATCTCCATCCTCCGACTTTTTCACGGCATCCAGCACCAGACGGTTGTCGGTGAGGATTACCGGACGCTGCCAGTTTTCAGCTGCACCGGGAACGGCTTCTGCGGGCAGGTTCAGTACCACAGATTCCTCAATGGTATCGCCTTCGGTGACGGAGCCAGCATGAGGCAGCAGGGAGTAGGTGAAGTTATGCTCGCCCATATCAGACTCTGTATCCGGATGGATACTGCTCTTGAGCAGGGACAGTTTCATCACATTTTCCCGGAT
Organism: uncultured Clostridia bacterium; assembly: GCA_944384915.1. Classification (GTDB taxonomy): domain Bacteria; phylum Bacillota; class Clostridia; order Oscillospirales; family Acutalibacteraceae; genus Heritagella_A. The sequence goes on from CALWVH010000052.1 coordinate 8,650, forward strand.
ATTGTGGCCGTATTTGCAGTCGTTGAGGATACTCACGCCATAGCCGTTTTCGGAAAGGTCGGCCCATTTGTGAGCAGCCACTTCAAATTTAGCCCAATCCCAGCTGTTGTTCATATGGGTGGCGCGCTCCACATGGCCATACTGGATGTCATAGGTGGCGCGGGTGCTGCGGATATCCACTTCAAAAGCGGTCTTGAGCAGGCGCTGCTTCTCGTGCCAATCCACATGGGTGACAAAGTCAATGCGGCGGCTGTTGGTGTAAACGGTCATATCCTGGGTAATGGTGGAGCGGTCATAACGGTATACAAACCGGATAACGGCCTTTACCGGACCCTGCTCTATCAGCTCTGCCGGCTGGGCCAGTACAGGAGTCTCCATCTTTTGGGTATAGAATACATCAATATCCCAAGCATCAAAATTAAGGGGTTTATCCTCAAAGATCTCCAGGCGGTTGCCCTGGCCGGACAACACTTCCCGGTCGTTTTCTTTATCGAACACCCGGGTAAGTACGCCATTTTCGTTCCAGCAAATGGTGTAATAGGGGGTCTCCACCTGCTGTGCGCTTACCTGGAAGGGGGAAGCAGCAGTTTCCACTGTACCCGGTACAAAGGTGATAACACAGGGAGTCACAGGTTCCAACTCTGCCTCTACCCAGTAGCCGTTTTCGGTTTTCTGTGCAGTCAGGGTTCCCTGCTGGGTACGGAAAGAACCGTCACGGGTCTCGGGGATAAATACCGCTTCCTTGCGGGCAAAGCTGCCCATATGATAAAGGGTCCAGCAGTTTTCCTCCTGCTTTACCAAAGTGTTTCTTGCCTCTGCTTCTACCTGATCCAGGGTGTTGTTGGCCTCCTCATATTCCTTCCAGGAATCGGAGTACACCTCATTGATGGAGGAGCCGGGGATAATGTCGTGGAACTGGTTGCGCAGCAAGGTCTCCCATGCCTCATGGATGGGCTCCTCTCCGTAAGCACCGCCCTTAATCCAATTCATGGCAGAGAGCCACTCGGTACGGGACAGGTGGTTTTCGGTCTTGCGGTTCCAGCGCTTATTGCGGGCCTGGTTGGTGTAGGTTCCGCGATGGTATTCCAGATACAGCTCGCCGTCCCAGGTGTGGACATAACGGTCGGTGTTCTCCACACGCTCGTGGATATCCCGGAAGAAATCGCCGGCCCGGGTGGTCTTTACGTTAGGCAGGCCGGGAAGCTGATCCATAGCCCGACGCATTTTCAGCATATTGCGGTTTACGCCGCCGCCGCCGTCGCCCCAGCCGTAGGAAATGAGGGTTTCAGGAGAGAGATCCTTGTTGCGGAACTTTTTCCAGGAACCCAGTACAGAACGCGGGCTGAGCATACCATTATAAGTGGAGTAGCGGTTATCCAGAGACATTCCCATTTCAGGAGTGGTGACAAAATAAGTCAGAACTTCGGTACCGTCCATTCCCTTCCAGCGGAACAGATCATCGGGCATGGTGTTGAACTGGTTCCAGCTGATTTTGGTGGTCATAAAGGTATCGATGTTGCACTGCTTCAGGATCTGGGGCAGTGCCCAGCTATAGCCAAATACATCAGGCAGCCACAGATAGGTGCAGGTGCGGCCAAATTCCTTTTGGAAGAAGCGGATGCCATAGAGGAACTGGCGGGTGAGGGATTCACCAGAGGTGACATTGCAGTCAGCTTCCAGCCACATACCGCCGTCAGTCTCCCACTTGCCCTCTGCCACGCGCTGGCGGATCTTCTCAAACAGTTCGGGGCAGTCCTTCTGGATATAGCGGTAGAGCTGGGGCTGGGTCTGAAGGAATACATATTCATCAAACTCGTCCATAAGGTGGAGCACAGTGGCAAAGGAGCGCATAGCCTTTTCACGGGTGTGGTTCAGCCGCCACAGCCAGGCCACGTCAATATGGGTGTGACCCACGCAGCGGATGGTGATCTCACTGTGCTTTTCCATGGCGGAAAGGCTTTCTTGTAGGGAGTCAGAGGCAGCCTGCACAGTAGAGAAGAACTTGTCCTCGTCCCAGTTGATAAATTTCAGGGAGCGGTCCATAGCCGCAATCAGGGGAGCACGGTCCTGGTGGTCATCGGGCAGCAGCTTCAGGGTCTTTACCAGAGCCTTAGCGGAATAGTAATAGTCGTCGGTAAGCTGATGGAGATACCCAATTTTTGCAGCAGAAGCCTGATGCACCATATCATGTGCAGGGCCACCGCCTTGCAAACCACTCCACAGCAGGAAAGTAAGTTCCACTGTTTGTCCTGCCAGGTCGGCAAAGAGGATCTCCCGATGGTTGCTGTCCACGCCCTGATAGGGATGACGATTGACATACAGCATCGCTTCAAATCCGGAATTTCCGCCGCCGCCGGTCTGTCCAAAATCAAAATAGCCGGCAGGAACCAGCCCCGGCTTTGCCTCGGGGATAGTAACCGTAGTGCGCAGCCACCAATAGCGGTCCAAGCCGATAAAGAAATCGCCTTCTTTAATGGTGCCACCCTCTATAACTTCCGGCACCTGAGTGTGCACGGAACCAGAGGGCATCGTGTCGTCCATAGCCGCCATGGGCAGGATGGATTCCATTTCCACAAAACGGTATTTTTCCAGCTCCCGCATACGGCGTTCCAATTTTTCAAGGGTCAAAAATCTGCTTTCTGGAGTAAAAATATCTCCCACAGTATCCACTCCTCTCTGAGCGTTAAAATAGTTTCCGGCTAGACCGAGTATAATTGTCCACATTGTATCATGTTTGCCGGAGGGTTTCCAGTATTGTACCAAAACGTAAGAGAAAAGTCCAGGTCTTTAAGCGATAAAGGGGAGAGAAGCGGTAAAGGAAACGATAACCGGTGATTGAAATAAAATTTCAAATATGATATAATGATATTCAAAATAAAAGGATTTAATTTTCATAAAATAAACTTCTTGTCCATTTAAATGTGTGTAAACTGAAACACAGAAAGGAAATTTTTATTATGGCTCCTATTTTGTATATTATAATTCCCTGCTATAATGAGGAAAAGGTTCTTCCTATTACCAGTCCTATGTTTTTAGAAAAGATTGAATCCTTGATCGAGCAAGGAATGATCCATGCAGAAAGTAAGGTTTTGTTTGTAAATGATGGCAGTAAGGATAAGACTTGGGAAATTATCCAGCAACTATCCCACACCAATTCTCATTTCATAGGCATTTGTCAAAGCCGCAATAGAGGCCACCAGAATGCGGTGCTGGCAGGTCTGATGGAAGCTAAAGACAAGTGTGATATTACCATTTCCATCGATTGTGATGGCCAGGACGATATTAACGCAATGGATGATATGGTGCGCGAATACCTTAATGGTTGCGAGGTTGTTTATGGCGTAAGAAGCAAGCGGGACACGGATACATTTTTTAAGCGTTTTACAGCGGAAGGCTTTTATAAACTGATGAATCGTTTGGGGGCGGAAGTGGTATTCAACCATGCGGACTATCGCCTAATTTCCAACCGCGTACTTCGGGAGTTTGAAAATTTCAAAGAGGTCAATATCTTTTTGCGGGGAATGATCCCGCTGGTGGGTTTTAAAAGTACCAGTGTCTATTACGAGCGCCATGAACGCATGGCCGGAGAGAGCCATTACCCTCTGTCTAAAATGTTAGCTCTTGCTTTTAATGGCATTACCAGCCTGAGTGTTAAGCCTTTGCAGATGATTATGGCCATTGGCTTTTTTATTTCCGTACTGAGCTTTATCGGTGTGGTCTGGTCAGTGGTGGTGAGCCTTATGGGCAACAGTGTGGCCGGGTGGGCCAGCATAGTGAGTATCGTCTGCTTTATCGGCGGTATCCAGCTAGTTTGTCTGGGCGTGATCGGGGAATATATCGGAAAAATTTATATGGAGGTCAAGGCTCGGCCCCGGTATATCATCAGTGAACGCACAGGAGATATTTACGAAAAAGATAAGGTGGAATAAAAAGTTACCTCATGGGAAACCGTAGCTTTAAAAAACTCCCTCTGTGATGGCCCAATGCTGGGCTGCCACAGGGGGAGTTTGTTTATAGTTTCTGGTTTCTAATTTTAAGTATTATTGTTTACGGCTTGGCGATATCGGTACAAATTTACAAAGAAAGCCACATACCACACAAGGGCGCATACAACCCGCAGAGCCCGCAAAAACGGAGGCGTTTCGTACACAAAGTCAAAGACACAGGCGATAGTCCAGATAATAGCGGCGACTCCTACCAGCACCACTGCCAGCAATTTTACAGGCTGCTTTTTCATGGTTTTCCCTTTCCGTCATGCTGTCAGGAAAAGTCCGGGGAGAAAAAGTACCCATCGTTGTACAGGTATTGATCGATAAGGCGTACACAGCGGTAAACAAAGTCGTCTTTCCCGTGGAATTGCCCCAGGTAGCCCACATCCTCTTTGTGTAAGTCATAAAAGGCAGCGGCAATGGTTTCCAGCTCTTTTGTCTGCACATAGTAATAGGGGCAATCCTCCAACGCCTGATAAAAAGCATCGCCTTCTTTGGCTTCTGTTACAAACATCTGCCCATAGCGCCAGCCCTTCTGATAGTCGGGATAGCAGCCCAGGCCGTACCCCATTTGTGAGTCGAAAAATCCTGCCGAGGACTCGTATAAGGTCACAACAGTCCCCTTGGGAATCGTGGCGGCAGGCTCCCCGGAAGCATCCGGCTGGGAGTAATAGTGCAGATCCTCCGGCAGCTCCAGAAAGCGGGCGTTTTCCGGCTGCTCATATCCAATGGGCGCCATGGCCTGGGGCAGGACCCGCGCCAGCTCATTGGGGTCTACTTGGGAAAGGGGCGTCTTTTCGTCGTAAAAGCTGAGGGGCTCGGAGGCCTCTATGTGCCGAAGCTCCATTTGGGCTTTCCGATGCTGTTCAAACTCGCGCTGCCGCAATAGGGGCTTGCCGACAAAAAAGCCTACCAGAACCGCCGCAATCACCACCACCGCCACGCAGGACAGGATGACCCATTTTTTTCTGGATTTCTTTTTCATAAATCAACCCTCTTTCTTTTAATTTGTCTTCACAATAAACCCGGCTTCTTTAGGCCACAAAATAGATGTAACATACCAATACCATATTATATTATTGTATTTAGTTGTATCAGAAGCTGTTATAATTCCACTAAAATTGTATTTTGAACTACTTGAATTGTAAACAGGACCACCACTATCTCCAGGCTGTACGGGGTTTTTAGTAGCAGAGGTTGATGTTCCCACTTTGGTTAAACCATTTACATAATATTCAGTAAAACCTGTTCCAGAATACTTTAAAGTCATTCCGACTTGTGCTACTCTACCAGTTGCTAAACCAGCAGTCGCCCCATATTTTGTAACTGTTGTTCCTGTAGGAACACTATTTGCACTACTAATAGAAACATTGTTAGCTAGAGTTCTAGATAAAGTTACATCACTGTTTGTAAGAACTATAGCAAAATCTCCTTTTGCGTCTTCTCCCTGGAAACTAGGCTGTGTATTAGCGCGCCAAAATGCTGACTTACCTATGGTTTTTCCGTTATATGCAACACTTACTTCCATTTCATTTCCGTGTCCACAAGTCAATATTGCATTTTTCCCTAGATATTTACCTGCAACACCACAAGTAAACGAGGAGCCATATAATCCACGACCATTTGTTAACTTGTTTCCACCTTTTACAGAAACGCATGATACAACTGGAGAAGTAAGTTGTACATTAACCGGTAATCCATTTAATTTAAGTTGTGCTTTTCTTTGATCACTTATTAAAGATGGAAAAACAGTGAAAGGTAAAGTAGTATCATCAGTTGATTGTTTAAGCAGCAATAAGTGTTTTTCTTTATTAAGTCCAACTGTTAATTGATTATTTTGTACATCAATTCCTGTACTAATAATATCAAATCCTTCATTTCCTAATTGATATACTTGTTTTCTTGCTGCTTCCAAATCATTAATAGAATTTTCTACTTTACGGAAAATAATACAATCTGAAATTTTGCATCTGTTTAAAAAATTTTGCTTTTCTTCGTCGGATGGATTTACTAAAGAAATGATTAACTTATCTCCTTCTACAAAAGATCCTGCATAATTAGAAGGAAAGTCAATTTTTCCGTTCGAACTTTTTGGAAAACTTTCTATCAGGTTCGAATAAGCGTCCAATGGTCGTTTTTGTTGCTCAATAGCAGTTTGGACTTCGTCAGGTAAGGATTTTTCGTAGTTATATAAAGTATAATCGTTTAATATATCTGGAGTAATTTCTGAGGTGTCCGTACTAGGTTTTGAAGTGAAAATTTCCAATGTGTTTGATGCAGATACAGTTGAAGTAAAGGTAAAAACAAAGCAAATTAGCAAGGGAAAAATTAAGAAATTTTTTAATTTTTTCACAATTACACCTCTTTCTAGTACCCTAAAATATAGAAATAAGAAATTGCTGTGTTGTAAGTTGACCAACAAAAAGATTATGGGTTATATCTCCATGGGAATCACCTCTTTGTTTTTAGATACAAAATAGATACAAAAAGCCCCTCGCTATTAAAAGCGGAGGGGCTCCGTGTGTTTCTGAAAAATCGTCCATGGGAACCGCCTCTTCCTGCCCGGTCTTGCCGAGATATTTTGGGAATGGTTCGCTTTCCATACTACAATTTTATCAGATAATCCGTGGATTGTAAATAGAGGTTTGTAAAAAAGGTGTATTTTTGCCCATGAATAAATCTATAATTTTTACAGTTCGTCCAGTTCTTCCTGGCTGACAATGTGTACGCCATTCTTTTCCAGCACGTTAATGGCCTTTTCATTGTCCTCTACCCGGAAGATCATATATGCCTGCCCCTTTTTCCGGGTGATAAAGGCATAGGTATATTCCAGATTGATCTTGTTGTCTCCCAGAATCTGTACGATCTGATACAGCCCACCGGCTTCGTCGGAGACTTCCACTGCCAGCACAGGGGTAATGGAGAAGATATAGTCTGCTTCCTTGAGGACACAGGCGGTTTTATAGGTGTCGTCCACAATAATGCGCAGAATGCCAAAATCCGGGGTCTCGGCGATGGACATGGCACGCATATCAATATTGTTTTCCCGCAAAACCTTGGTAAAGGCAGCCAGACAGCCTGCCTTATTCTCTAAAAATACAGAAATCTGCTTAACGGTCATTTGCCATCACGTTCCTTTCTCAATACAGGTTGCGCTTGTCGATAATACGCACAGCCTTGCCTTCACTTCTAGCGATGGTCTTGGGGGCCACCAGCTGTACGTCAGCATAAATGCCCAGCATGGATTTCAGATCGGCTTCCAGCTCCTTCTCCCGGTTGGAAATGGCAGTCACCGTATCGGAGAACATTTCGGGGGTCATTTCCACCTGTACCTCCAGCTTATCGCTGTTGTTTGCCCGGCTGACGATGATCTGGTAGTTGGCAGCATAACCGCGGTTCATGAGCACGGTCTCGATCTGGGACGGGAACACGTTGACGCCCTTGACAATGAGCATGTCGTCGCTGCGTCCCATAGGCTTGCTCATCTTTACGTGGGTACGGCCACAGGAGCATTTCTCGTGGGTAAGTACACAAATATCCCGGGTGCGATAACGCAGCAGGGGGAAGGCTTCCTTGGTAAGGCAGGTGAATACCAGCTCGCCCTTTTCCCCGTCGGGGAGCACTTCGCCGGTCTTGGGATCGATGATCTCGGCGATAAAGTGGTCTTCGTTGATGTGCATACCCGTCTGGGCACTGCACTCATAGGCAACGCCGGGGCCGGAAATTTCAGTCAGGCCGTAGATATCATAGGCCTTGATGCCCAGCTTATCTTCAATATCGTGACGCATTTCCTGAGTCCAGGCTTCTGCACCGAAAATACCGGCTTTCAAATGGATCTTATCCCGCAGGCCCTTTTCGTGGATGGATTCGGCCAGATAAGCAGCATAAGAAGGGGTGCAGCACAGGATGGTGGATTGCAGGTCGCACATGAACTGGATCTGCCGGTCGGTATTGCCGGAGGACATGGGAAGGGTCAGGGAGCCTACTTTATGAGAGCCGCCATTGAGGCCCGGGCCGCCGGTGAACAGGCCGTAGCCATAGCACACCTGCACCACATCGCCTTTATCGCCGCCAGCCGCCATAATGGCGCGGGCACAGCAGTCTTCCCACAGATCCAAGTCGTGCTGGGTGTAGAAAGCCACTACCCGGCGGCCAGTGGTGCCGCTGGTGGACTGGATGCGCACCGCCTGCTCCAGGGGCACAGCCAGCAGGCCATAGGGATAGGCGTCGCGAAGGTCGGCCTTGGTAAGGAAGGGCAGCTTGTATAAATCATCCACAGAGCGGATATCTTCCGGCGTCACGCCCTTTTCTTTCATCAAATTGCGGTAATAGGGAACGTGATCGTAAACATGACGAACCTGCTTTACCAGCCGCTCGTCCTGCCAAGCTCGAATCTGTTCCCGGGAAGCACATTCGATTTCCCGCTGATAATATTTTTCCATTGGTATCCATTCCCCTCTGTTCTGTAATTTCTCGGGCAGAAGCGTACAAGCTCGCCCTGTGTATTTTGACCAATAGTAACCGGTTGATAATACAGTAACATTGTAGCATTTTAGCAGGGTAATGTAAATATATTCTGTGATTCCTTTGAATTTTTGGGAATTCTTTAAAATCCGGGGGACAAAAATGTAAGTTTATTCACAAAATCTTTTTCACAATTTCTCCCGGCGGGCCAAAATCTCTGTCAACAGGGCGTGGGCAGCCTCCTCTTTGCTCATCAAAGGAAGGGCGCGCTCCCCGTTTGCTGTGATGAGGGTAAGCAAGTTGGTATCCACAGCAAAGCCTGCTCCCTGTTCCTTTACGTTGTTGGCGGCAATCATATCCACGTGTTTCTTTTGCAGCTTTTTCCGGGAGTTTTCCAGCATATCCCGGGTTTCCATGGAAAATCCGCAGAGGAACTGGCCTTTTTGCCGGTGCTCTCCCAGCCAGGCCAAGATATCCTGGGTGCGTACGAGAGGGATACTCATATCTGCGTCCGATTTTTTCAGTTTATCTCCGGCCACTTGGGCAGGAGTATAATCCGCTACTGCCGCCGCTTTGATAATAATGTCCTGTTCCGGGGCCCGGTTGGTCACCTCCCGGAACATATCCGCAGCGGAAACGATGTCCACTACCTCCATAAACCGGGGCTTCTCCAAAGCGGTGGGGCCGCTCACCAGGGTAACCTTTGCTCCTCGGCGGGCAGCGGCCTTGGCAATGGCATAGCCCATTTTGCCGGAGGAGTGGTTGGTGAGATAGCGCACCGGGTCTAAGGATTCCTGGGTGGGGCCGGCCGTTACCAATACCCGCAGTCCTTCCATGTCCTTTTCATAGGCACAAGTTTGCAGCAGCCAATCCAGCAGCACTTCCGGCTCGGGCAGCTTCCCTTTTCCCGTATCCCCGCAGGCCAGATAGCCGCTGGCGGGTTCCACCACCTGCCAGCCATATTTCCGCAGGGTATCCAGATTATCCTTTGTCACTGGGTTTTCATACATCCGGGTATTCATGGCAGGGGAGATGAGTTTGGGACAATCGCAAGCCAGTACTGTCGTGGTAAGCATATCGTCGGCAATACCGTGGGCTAATTTGGCGATCACATTGGCGGTAGCTGGGGCTACCATCACCACATCGGCTCGCTTGGCCAGGGAGACATGCTCCACGTCAAACTGGAAGCATCGGTCAAAGGTATCTACCGGCGCTTTGTTGCCAGTAAGGGTCTCAAATACCATGGGAGAGATAAACCGGGTGGCGTTTTCTGTCATGAGCACATGGACATCGGCGTGCTGCTTTACCAGCATAGATGCCAGGGAAGCAGCTTTATAGACGGCGATACTGCTGGAAACGCCCAACAGCACGGTTTTTCCTTTCAGCATAAAATACCCCTCCTTTTGAGGCTTTTTCTATAATTTTAGTATACCATTTTTCCCCGAAAAGTACAATCATTCCAAACTTGGGCTTCCTGACAAGAGATAGAGGATTCCGGCGCAAAAATTCGTATAAATGTACGTACAACTTATTGCGGTTCTGTTTGATTTTTTATCGTTGGTGTGGTATGATAAACAAGAATAAATCGTACCCTTTTTCGCACGACATGCTATATGGCATGGAGTCACAAAAACAGGAGGTCAGATAATGAACAGCAGTGAAAAGAAGCAGCTGAAAATCGCTGCCTGCAAGGTGCGCATGGGCGCAATCGAAGGTGTTTTTCACGCAAAATCCGGTCATCCGGGCGGTTCTCTTTCCGCCGCAGACCTGTACACCTATCTGTATTTTAAAGAGATGCATATCGATCCGGCAGCTCCCAAGGACCCTGACCGCGATCGCTTTGTTCTTTCCAAGGGCCATTGCGCTCCTGGATTGTATGCTGCCCTGGCGCTGCGGGGCTATTTCCCCATGGAGGAGATGAAGAGCCTGCGTCACATTGGTGCTATGCTTCAGGGCCATCCGGACATGAAGGGCACCCCTGGTATCGACATGAGCTCCGGTTCTCTGGGTCAGGGCATCTCCGCTGCCTGTGGTATGGCCATGGCAGCCAAGCTGGACAATAAAGATTACCGCGTTTATACCCTGCTGGGTGACGGTGAGATCGAAGAGGGCCAGGTGTGGGAAGCTGCTATGTTTGCCGGCCATAAAAAGCTGGACAACCTGTGCGTCATCGTGGACTTTAATGGCCTGCAGATCGACGGTCCGGTAAGTGAGGTTGGCGGTCCTGAGCCTATCGACAAGAAGTTTGAGGCGTTTGGCTTTGACGTGACCACCATTAACGGCCACTGCTTTGATGAGATCGAGGCAGCTTTTGCCCACGCAAAGACTGTAAAGGGCAAGCCGTGCGCCATCATCGCCAAAACCACCAAGGGCAAGGGCGTTTCCTACATGGAGAACCAGGTGGGCTGGCATGGTACTGCCCCCAACGCCGAACAGTATGAGATCGCCATGAAGGAACTGAACCAGACCCTGGCAGAATTGGAGGCTGAATAAGATGGCTGAGATGGTAAAAAAGGCAACAAGAGAAAGCTTTGGTGAG
>CALWVH010000053.1 GCA_944384915.1 uncultured Clostridia bacterium
CGCTGACGATACCATCATAAACAGTGTCCTGGTCCTCGCACATAACCAGAATCATGGTACCATCCTCCAGGGTTTCCACCCGGGCGGCCTTGGCTACTTCATACTGGTCGGCCAGATACTGCTCAAAGGATTTTTTCTGATACTCCACAAAGCCTTCCAGGCCGGCCTTTACAACATCCTCATGACCCTCCGCAGGCTTGACCACAGCAACGCCATAGGCTTTGACATTGATCATCGAAACGCTGATGGCAGCGGCCTCCACATCATCCGGGCCAAAACCCAGCAGTTCAATGAGGTAAGCATCATTTTCAGCATCCAGGGTGGTCTGAATGGGCATAACTTCGTTCATCTCATCATCCCGGGCGGCGGTGATGGCGTCAGCGTACTTCTGGGCCAGCTCACTTGTCTCACCGGCAGGAGCGCTTTCTCCCTCGCTGCTGCTCTCCTGAGAAGAGGATTCGCCAGTGCTGCTCTCAGAGGTGCTCTCCACAGCGCTGCTGCTCTGGGAGGACTGGGAGCTGGAGGAAGAAGAGGAAGCATCGTTGCTTCCGCAGGCAGCCATAGCTGCCACCATAGACAGAGCCAACATCAGAGCGGCGGCTTTTTTCCAATACAGTTTCATCATGTTTATACTTCTCCTTTAATTTTTAAATTTTAAAGATCAGGACCGGCTTTTCAGCCATCTGCGTACTAATAGTGTTTCCTGACAATGGTTTTATTGCGTCCTTAAGAAAAAAATTTTAAGATTTTCTTTTTTTCGTATTTTTTCATTGACAGCTGTCCTGTTTTCATTTTATCCTATGGTACATGGTCTGGAAAAGAATCTGTCTCATTTTCCGGATCCATGGAAAGAAAAGGAGTGTTTTTTGATGCCTATCGGCTTTCGTGCCATTACCAGTTTTGAGCGCCCTGATCCTCATCTGGTGGAAGCGCTGGGAAAAATCCCCAGCAGCAATATTGGAGACTGTGTCCGCCGGATGTATTGTATGTTCGGCGGTATCCGCCCCTTTAACAAGCGTCCCCTTTCCGGTGTGGCCTTTACGGTGAAGGTGCCGTCGGGAGATAATCTGGTGGCTCAGATGGCGCTGGATTATGCCAGTCCCGGGGATATTATCGTGGTAGACGGCGCGGGCTATCCCGACCGGGCGCTGGTAGGCGGGATGATGCTTACCTATGCCGAATCCCGGGGATTGGGAGGCTTTGTGGTCAACGGGGCGGTTCGGGATCTGGATGATATTGCAGCCAGTCCTTTGCCGGTGTTCGCCATGTCCGCCACTCCTCTGGGACCTTACCGGGAAGGCCCCGGCGAGATGAATGTTCCGGTGGTGTGCGGAGGTCAGGTGGTGATGCCCGGCGATATCCTGGTGGGGGATTCCGACGGTATCGTGGTCATTCCCCGGAAGGATGCCCCCACAGTGCTGGAGCTGGCCAGGCAGAATCTGGCCAAGGAGCAGGAAGAGATGCAAAGTATGCGTACCGGCGCCTATTCCTCCGAGCTGCATAAGGAGACATTCCAGCGGGATTTTCTCCGCCACGGCGGCAGCTTTGTATAATCATAACCATCAGCGGCAAACAGAAAACAGCCCCGCTCCCAGTGTTTTTCGCACCTGGAGCGGGGTGTTTTTTATGGAGTTTTACTTTTCAGAGGAAGACAGGCTCAGCTCTGAACCGATGAAGCGGCAGCTTTCTCAGCGGCTCGTTTGGCCATTGCTTTGGCGCTGTAATCGGGGGTGAACAGGCAGAGCAGAGAGTACCACAGAGGAGTGGCGCAGCAGACCGCCAGGCCGGTATACAGGCCATACAGGGTGATTAGTTCTCCTATGACCGAAGACCCCAGCGCGGAACCAAGAGAAACCATGGTGAGCAGAACGCTGGTGGCCATTTGCACCGCCTTGGGGGGCAATCCCAGTTTATAGACATTGGTGAAATACAAAGGCACCGGCAGATAAGAGACAAAGCCGGTAAAAGCGGAAACCAGGCACAGCAGTGGCAGGCTGGAGATTTGCAGAATGATGAAGTAAAGGATGGACAAGGCTATACCGCTGCCTACCAGAACGGATTTGTTCACATCCAGCTTTTTGGAGAGTTTGGGAGAAACGATGGAAGCAATAGCGGAAAAGACCGGGAAAAGTCCGGTGGCAAGGCCAGCCTGAACATCGGTAAACCCTCGCTCAGACATAAAGTATGAAGGGAAATAGTAGAAAAAGCCGATCCAGATAATAATGGTACCGGGATAAGCCAGGGCATAGAGAATAACGGTTTTCTGAGACAGGGCCAGAAGGAGGGGGCTTTTTTCCTTTTCCCTGGAAGGATTGCTGCTATCCGGCCGCTGTACCGGAATATCGGGATCTCTGCGGTTGACTTTGCTGTAGAACAAAATCCATAGCACGGCACACAGAATCATCAACAGGCAGATACCTTGATAAACCGTCCGCCAACCGCCCACCAGAGCCAGAATCTGCGCCATCAGCAAAGTGCCGCAAGTTTGCCCCAGAGGTTGAACAAAGTTTTCAATACCATTGATCTCCACCATTTTGTCGGCGGGTACCCGACGGATCTTGATGACCACCATACAGCTGACCAGACCGGTGGCCCCCGCTCCGGCGATCAGCCTGCCGATATACAGCATGGGCAGACTGTTGGCCAGAGAAAAAAGGAGACAGCCTGCAGCGAAGACCAAATAAATGGAAGGAAGGGAGTATTTGGGATTGGAACGGGCTGCCATGGCAGTGATGGGAATGTTAGCCACTACCGCAATCCAGGATGCTACAGCTCCCACGCTGCCGATGGTATCATAATCCATGGCAAAGTCTTCCATGATACCTGGTACCATCATACCATAGCCGAAGGTCAATATCTGGGAGAGGGCGATCGCCAGCCAGCCCACCCACAGCAGAATCCAGACATCTCCACTGACTTTGCTTTTTATCTTGCTCTCGCTCATCTCATACACCTCGATCTTTCTGTTTTTGAATATTTGAGTATTTACAACATCTTTTTTGTTATTATATAATAAAAAATGGTAAAATTATCATAAAGGGGGAGCGGATCATGCAGTACCACCAATTGCTTTACCTGGTGCGGGCCGCGGAATGCGGCAGCTTTCGCAAGGCGGCCAGAATACTGGGAATTTCCCAGCCCAGCCTCAGTGCTGCCATTATCTCCCTGGAAAAGGAACTGAAGGTGCAGCTGCTGACTCGTACCAACAAGGGAATTGTTGTGACACCGGAGGGGCAGCGTTTTGTTACCCTCGCGCAGGATATCGTCAACAAGACTACGATGCTGCAAAACCTTTACAGTGGTTCCGATGGGTCCCATATCATACATACCATCAATATTGCCACCAACCCCAGTCAGATCACTCTGCGTACCCTTAGGGAAATGCGTCAGAGTGTGCCCATGAGGGATATCCGGGTATCGGTACGCAACCTGTCAGTATTGGGATGCGCTTACAGTGTTCGCAGCCAGGAAAGCGAGGTCGGGGTGGTGTTTATTACCTCGGGACAGTATAAGCGATATATGGCGGCCTTTGAGGAAAATCATCTGGAGTACCACAGGGTTTCCACCAAACGGTGCTGTGTTAATCTCAGCAGGCATAATCCTCTTTACAACCGGGATATGGTCAAGTATGAGGAACTGCTCGCATTTCCTTTGGCGCGGTTTATTGAGGACGAATTGTCACTGCTGGATAATGTGGTATGCAACATCGGAATTGGTCAGCAGGACTTCCGGCAGGTCTATTATTTTGACAGCGACTCC
>CALWVH010000054.1 GCA_944384915.1 uncultured Clostridia bacterium
TCAGCTTCCAAACATTGGAACGTCTCTTGTTCTGTCTTGCGCTGGATACTTTTCTCTTGGGTACCGCCATCGATCAGCACCTCCTTATATAAATTCAGGATTGTATCAGTTGTTGAAGAACCTCTAAGCGAGGGTCTATCCGTGTTTTATTGCAGCCGCAGTCCCCTTCGTTCAGGTCTTTACCGCACTGACTGCACAGTCCCTTGCAATCGGGCTTACAAAGGAATTTAGAGGGGAGTTCCAACAGGATATCGGCCCGCAGGAGCTCGTCCACGTCGATTTTTTCATCCTCCACCTGGATATAATCGTCGTTATCCTCCTGATTTAACGTCCGCACCAGCCCGTGAGAAAAGCGGTAACGGTACTCGCTGCGAATCGGCTTTAAACAACGATCACAGGGAATCTCAAAGGTGAAGGTCACCTCTGCCTCCATCCGGGCCTCGCCTGCAAAAGCAGTGACCGTACCGGTATAGGAAACAGGGGAAACAAAGGGATAACTGCCACTGATGTCTGTATCCGACATAGAAAAGCTCCCCGAAAAGGGCAGCTCCCGAATCTCTTCTACAAATATCCTACGCAAATCCAGCAGCATGATACCACTCCACGATTTCAGTTCATTGGATGAAAACATCAGACTTAATTATAATGGAGTCCGAGCCATTTGTCAACAAAAAATTACAGTTTTTCTGTCCCGGATTTCTCCACCCCATATTGTACTCCTTTCTCCCCCATTTTGCAAGGGTCATTCCACCCGGAAAAGCATCCCGGAAAGGGGCGGCAGGTCCAGCCGGACCTTTCCATCCCGGCCAAAGGAGCGCGCTGTTTCCTTTTCCACCGTATTGCCGCCCCAGCGCTGCCAGTCGCTGTGGAGCAGCAGGGTCATGCCTTTGGCTCCCGGTATTTTGACCTCATAGTCCAGCACCGGACGGTCGTCCAGGTTCAATACTACCGCCAGCGTTTCCCAGGAGCCTTTGCGCAAAAAGGCATAGGTGCAGGAGCCGTCCTTTTCGCAGTCCAGCCACTGGAACCCCTCTTGCTGATAATCGTATTCATACAGCGCCGGGTGGCGGCTGTACAGCAGATTCAATTCCTTTATATAATGATACAGACTGTCGTGGAGAGGATATTTTAAAAGCTCCCAGTCCTGCTCCCGCTTTTCGTCCCACTCCCGGAAATGGCCGATCTCGTTGCCCATAAAGTTCAGCTTTTTCCCCGGGTGAGTCATCATATAGAGATACAGCGCCCGGGCCTGGGGGAACTTTCGGTCATAGTCCCCGTTCATCTTCTGCAAAATGGTGGCCTTGCCGTGCACCACCTCGTCGTGGGAGAAGGGGAGCAGATAACAATCATTATAATAGTACATCATAGAGAAGGTGAGCTTGTGATACTGCTCCTTCCGCTCTGCCGGGGGCATCTGGAAAACCGAAAGGGTATCGTGCATCCAGCCCAAGTCCCACTTGTAATCAAAGCCCAGGCCGCCCTTGTCCACCGGCTCCGTCACCCGGGTGAATTCGGTGGAATCCTCGGCAATGAGCATACAACCGGGGAAACGCGCCTTGACCTCCCGGTTCATCTCCCGGACAAAGCTCACCGCCATCCCGTTGACCCCTCGGGCCGGGTCTCCCTGCCAGTAGAGGATTCGGCTGATGGCGTCAAAGCGGATACCGTCAAAATGGTATTCCTCCAGCCAGTAACACACCGCCGACTGCAAAAAGCTGCGCACTTCCCCCCGGGAGTGCATGAAGTTACAGCTTCCCCATTCGCTGACCCCCACATCGTTGCTGGGGTATTCATATAAAAAGGTACCGTCGTACTTGTGCAGGCCGTAGTCATCCAGGGCAAAATGCACCGGCACAAAGTCCAAGATCACGCCGATGCCGTTGCGGTGGCAGGCGTTGATAAAGGCTTTCAGTTCCACCGCTGTGCCATACCGGGAAGTGGGGCTGAAAAAGCCGGTGTTCTGGTATCCCCAGGATTCATCCGCCGGATGCTCGCAAATGGGCAGCAGCTCGATATGGTCGTAGCCTGCCTCCTTTACATAGGGGACTAGCAGGTCCGCCAATTCTTCATAGGAATAGAAATCGTTGAGGCCCTCCCCTTTACGCCTCCAGGAACCCAGATGGACCTCGTAAATATTCAGGGGGCGGTTTTTACAGTTATTGCGGCCCTTCATCCAGGTATCGTCCTCAAAGTCATAGTCCAGCGTGCGGATGACCGACTGGTGGGCAGGACGCAGCTCCATCCCGTAGCCGTAGGGATCACAGTGGTCGGTATAGGTGCCGTCGTGATAGATGCGGTACTGGTACTTCTCCCCTTCCTTTGCATGGGGCAGAAAACACTCATAAAAATTCCCGTCAAAAGCCTTTTCCATGGGCAGCTCTTCGCCGCCGGTACACTCCCCGATGAGGGACACTCTCTCCGCGCTAGGGGCAAACGTACGGAAAACAAAGCCCGTTCCCTGGGGATGTACCCCCAGCCAGCGATGGGCGTCAAAGCATTTTCCCGTGTAGAAGCTGTAGAAATCCATCCTTTCTTCCTCCTTTGACCAACGATGTTTTACGGCAATTTTATTGACTATCGTTGATTTTCTCTCTATACTAATTATAAAGGAAGAGAGGCTTTCCCTCAATCGACGATTTGCGGAAAAGGTCGCAAAGACAACGTTTTTCGATATGTGTCTATTATCTTTTGGAAAAGGGGACGGTTTTATGGACCCACGCAAACAGAAGACCCAGACCAGCATCATCAATGCCTTTATCCAGCTGCGCGCTCACAAGCCTTTGGAAAAGATCACCGTCCGGGAGCTTGCCCAGCTGGCAGGCATCAACAAAGCTACTTTTTACCTTCACTATGAGGATGTGTACCAGCTTTCCCACACTTTGGAGACACAGACCATCCAGTCCATCCTCTCCGACATCCGGCACCCGGAATACTTTTTCCAGCAGCCGGCGGTGTTTATCCAGGAGCTTCACTGTGCGATTTTAGGCCAAGGGGCGCTGCTGCACACCCTCTTCCCCGACCATCACAGCCAGATGCTGGCGGACCGGCTTCTGGAAGGGCTGCAAAGCTATCTGGCCAAGCTCTATCCCGGACGGCAGTCCAGCTTAAAAGAGGACGTGACCCTGGCCTACATGGTGTACGGTTCTTATTTTGCCTATACCCTCCATCAGGACCGGCCAGAAGAGACCCTAAAGGTAACGGCGGAAATTTCCGAGCTGATTCAAAGCCATTATCAGGAACCGCCGGAGGAGACATAAAAAGACGCTGCAAGGCTTTTCTTGCAGCATCTCATTTTTTCTATTTTCTTTTCTACCGGTTTCGCCGCAGGGTAAAACCATCCACCTCTTTGTGGTGGAGATACACGTTCTGTACCAGCCCATAGCCGAAATACAGGCACGCCGCCGAAGAGCCGCCGGCACTGAAAAACGGCAGGGTAACGCCCATAACCGGCAAGATAGCCAGACACATTCCGATGTTGAAAATGGCCTGGGAAGCGATCATACCGAAAAAGCCCATGCAGATATAGGTGCCCAGCGGGTCACGGGCCACTCTGGCGTTGTGGAGGACACGGATAAGCAGAAGCACCAACAGGGCAACAAGCAGGACGCATCCCACAAATCCCAGTTCTTCGCCGGCTACGGAGAAGATAAAGTCACTCTGCTGAAAGGTCACGCGGTTGCTCTCCACCCGGGGGCCTTCAAATAAACCGCGTCCCCAAAGCTGGCCGGAACCAATGGAGATCCGCCCTTGATACTGCTGATAGCCGTCCCCACGGGCCACCATGGGGTCGTCCAGATTGTAAACGGCTGTAAAGCGCTTTTTCTGGTATTTCTCCAGAAAATATTTCCACGCCAAAGGCGCAGCCACCAGAATCGCACCGAAAAGCCCGGCAAAATACCGCAGCTGTACGCCTGCCACAAAAGACATTGCCAGAAACATACAGAAAAAGATCACTGCCGCGCCGGTATCGCCCTGAAGCACGCACAGCCCCATAGGGATGAGGGCATGGACTCCCAAAAGCGCCACATGGAGGAATTTTTTCATCAGCTCCCGCTCTTTCAGCAAGGCCAGGTGCTTGCCAAAGGTAATCATAAACGCGATCTTTACCAACTCAGAACTCTGGAAGGTGGTAAATCCCAGATTGATCCAAGCTTTGGCATTGACGCCATCATCGTTTTGGATGGAGATTCCAAAGAACATGGTGTACAGCATCAAAAATATGCTGAACCCGGCTATCAAATACCAGAAGCTGGAAATGGCGTTATAATCGATAAGGGTCAAAATCCACGCGCCCACCAGTCCCAACACCACTGCCATCAGCTGGGTTTTGAAATAGTTGGTATCAGAGGCCCGGGAAACACTTTTCAGCAACATAAGGCTGTACGTAGAGATCACAAGAATCAACAAAAACAGGATCTTATCCATGTCTTTGATATACTGCCAGATCCGCCCGAAAAATCTCGTCAATCGTATCTCTCCTTTCTGAGAATAAACCAAAGTGTCCTTTAATGAATAAGGGGCACAGAAACATCTGCAAAGGGCACAATACATCCATTACTATCACACTACTTTACGAATTATATCACACTCCCGGGGGTACGGCAAACAAAAACCCATTTTTCCCTGTGGAAGATTGGAAAATTAACAGAATATCCACAGCTTTTCCACTTTTGCCTCTCTTTCCTATCTTTATTAAAAAGTTTCTTTCCTTTTCCGCCGGAAAGAATTGATAAATTCCGCCAATTTGGTATAATAATAGAATCTTAATATATTTTAGGAGAGGGAATGACATGGAAAACAATTTAGTCCGCACTCGCTTTGCACCCAGTCCCACCGGTTTTATGCACGTGGGAAATCTGCGTACTGCCCTGTTCGAATATCTCATTGCAAAATCCCAGCACGGGCAGTTCGTCCTGCGCATTGAAGATACCGATCAGGAACGGTTGGTGGAAGGCGCTGTGGATGTGATTTACAATACGTTGAAGCAAGTTGGCCTCCAACACGACGAAGGCCCTGATCTGGGCGGCGAATACGGTCCCTATGTCCAGAGCCAGCGGAAAGATCTTTACAAGCCCTACGCCGAACAGTTGGTTCGGGAAGGCAAGGCTTACTATTGCTTCTGCACCAAAGAACGGCTGGATTCCCTCCACAACGAACAGGGGATCGGCGGCTAGGACCGTCACTGCCGCGATCTGCCCGCAGAAGAGGTACAGCGCCTGCTGGATGCCGGTACCCCCTACGTCATCCGGCAGAAAATGCCCATCGAAGGGGCTACTACCTTCCACGATGCAGTTTTCGGGGATATCACCATCGAGAACAAGGAGCTGGAAGACCAGATTCTGCTGAAATCCGACGGCTATCCTACCTATAACTTCGCTAACGTCATTGACGACCATCTGATGCACATCACCCATGTGGTGCGTGGCTGCGAATATCTCACCTCCACCCCCAAATACAACCTCTTGTACGAGGCTTTCGGCTGGGAGGTGCCCACCTATGTACACCTGCCCCTGATTATGGGCAAGAATGAGGATGGCTCTGTGAGCAAGCTCTCCAAGCGTCACGGCTCTACCAGCTTTGCCGGTCTGGTACAGGAAGGCTACCTGCCCGAGACCATTGTCAACTATATTGCCCTGCTGGGCTGGTGCCCCAAGGATAACCGGGAGATCTTCTCTCTGGCCGAGCTGACGGAGAACTTCTCCATTGACGGCATCAGCAAGGCGCCGTCTGTATTCGACTATGAGAAGCTGGCTTGGTTCAACGGCGAATATCTCCGCGCCAAGACGCCGGAAGAGTTCACCGAGATCGCCATGCCTTACTATCAGCAGGTATTCGGCGACACCCAGGTGGATTGGGCAGTGCTCACTTCTATTTTGCAGCCCCGTGTGGTGCGCCTGACCGATATCCCCGGCATGATCGGCTTTTTGAAGGAGTTGCCGGAGTATGACAAGGAGCTGTTCATCAACAAGAAGAGCAAGGCAAACCTTGACAACGCCCCTGTCATGCTGAAAGCTGCTATCGAAGCTCTGACTGCGCTGCCGGATTGGAATGTAAACGCCATCCATGACTGCCTCATCGGTCTTGCCCAGCAGCTGGAAGTGAAGAACGGCACCCTGCTGTGGCCGGTGCGCATTGCTGCTGCCGGTATGCAGGTAACTCCTGGCGGCGCCATGGAGATTCTGGCTATTTTGGGCAAAGAAGAGTCCCTGCGCCGGCTGGAACTGGGTCTTGCCAAGCTGTAAAAAATGTTTGTAACAGCTCTGCCCAGTGGCGTTTGCTACATTGTCTGTAGGAGCGCATGGTATGCGCCCGTTTCCTGATTCCCCCTTTGGGGGAACAGGGGAAGGCGGTATCAGGAACAAAGTAGAAAAACTTTTTTTCTTGTAAAAAGTTTTTCTCTTTGAAATCTTTCACTGAAAGATTTCAAATTCACTTTTCAAAAATACGCCCTGCGGGATAGGGGCTTTCGCCCGCTGCGGCGGGCGACGCAAAGGGGTGCCGTGTGCCAGTGGCACACAATAAGGCACCGACCGAGCCGGCAGGCGAGAATCTGCCCCTTTGGAAACCCCGCGATTTTTTGAAAAAAATCGAGTAAAACTTTTATGTTCGCGGGTAAACATAGCGGAAATTTTTAGCTATCTCCCCGCGTAACCGGAAAGGATGGAAAATATGAGCGAAGAAAAGAAAGAAGGGTTGGAGGAAGTCATTTCTTCCAACTTTATCGATGATTTTATTATAGAAGACCTGGCCGAAGGCGGCCGCTGCGAAGGGATGCAGGTACACACCCGTTTCCCACCGGAGCCTAACGGCTATCTGCACATCGGCCACGCCAAGGCCATTTACATTGACTTCGGCACCGCAGAGCGCTTCCACGGTATTTGCAACCTGCGCATGGACGACACCAACCCCACCAAGGAAGATACCGAATACGTGGACGCCATCAAAGAGGATATCCACTGGCTGGGCTATGACTGGGACGACCGCTTCTACTATGCTTCCGATTACTTCGAGCAGATGTATGACGCGGCTGTCAGCCTCATCAAAAAGGGCCTTGCCTATGTATGCGAATTGACCCCCGACCAGATGCGGGAAAACCGCGGCGATCTGACCACCCCCGCTGTCAGCCCCTACCGTGACCGTCCGGTAGAAGAGAGCCTCGACCTCTTTGCCCGGATGCGCGCCGGTGAATTTGAAGACGGCAAAATGACCCTCCGCGCCAAGATTGATTTGGCTTCCGGCAACTTTAATATGCGCGACCCGGTTATCTATCGGATTAACCATATGTCCCACCACCGCACCGGCGATAAGTGGTGTATCTACCCCATGTACGACTTTGCACACCCCATTGAGGATGCGCTGGAGCACATCACCCACTCCCTGTGCTCTCTGGAATTTGAGGATCACCGTCCCCTGTATGACTGGGTGATCGCCAACGTGGATCTGCCCTCCAAACCCCGCCAGATCGAATTTGCACGTCTGGGCATCAACAACACCGTCATGAGCAAGCGGAAGCTCCGCGCGCTGGTAGAGGGCGGCTATGTGAGCGGCTGGGACGACCCCCGTATGCCTACCCTGTGCGGCCTGCGCCGCCGCGGCTACACCCCGGCCTCCATCCGCAATTTCAGCGAGCGTAACGGCGTTTCCAAGGTGAACAGCACCGTGGAATACAGCTTTTTGGAGCACTGCCTGCGGGAGGACCTGAATATCAACGCGCAGCGGGTCATGGGCGTCCTGCGTCCCCTGAAGCTGATCATCACCAACTATCCCGAAGGCAAAAGCGAAACCTTTGAGGTGGAAAACAACCCCAACCGTCCCGAAGATGGAAACCGCACCGTGACCTTCTCCCGGGAACTGTGGATTGAACAGGAAGACTTTATGGAAGAGCCGGTCAAGGGATATTTCCGCCTGTTCCCCGGCAATGAAGTGCGTCTCAAGACCACTTATATCGTCCGCTGCACTGGCTGCGAAAAGGACGAAAACGGCAATGTCACCACAGTATATGCCGAGTATGATCCCGAGTCCCGCGGCGGTAATCCCGCAGACGGCCGGAAGATCAAGGGCACGATCCACTGGGTAAACGCCGCCGACGCTCTGGATGCAGAGATTCGTCTGTACGATAATCTCTTCACCGTGCCTGACCCGGACGCTGGGGATTTCCTGGAGGTGCTGAACCCCGATTCCCTGAAAGTATTGGAAAACGCCAAGGTAGAGCCTTCTCTGGCTGCCGCCAAGCCCGGCGACTCCTTCCAGTTCATGCGTCAGGGCTACTTCTGTGTGGACAACAAGGACAGCACACCGGGACATCTGGTGTTTAACCGCTCTGTCTCCCTGAAGGACAGCTTTAAGCCGAAAAAATAATCTAACGATACTATAAAAACGGAGCTCCTGCACCTTTTTCAAGGTGTGGGAGTTCCGTTTTTTTGCATAAAGAAAACCGGCCTGCCTTCCAACGGCAGACCGGTTTTGACCTATCAATAGCGCCATGCTTACAGGACTTTGGAAAGGAAATCCTGCAAACGGGCATTTTTGGGGTGGGCAAAGAACTCCTCGGGGGGAGCCTCTTCCAGCACCTTGCCCTGGTCCATAAACAGCACGCGGGTGGCGACTTCACGGGCAAATCCCATCTCGTGGGTGACCACTACCATGGTCATACCTTCGTCGGCCAGCTGCTTCATAACCTGCAATACCTCGCCCACCATTTCCGGGTCAAGGGCGGAGGTCGGCTCGTCAAACAGCATCACGTCGGGCTTCATGGCCAAGGCGCGCACAATGGCGATACGCTGCTTCTGTCCGCCGGAAAGCTGGTTGGGATAGGCGTCCGCCTTTTCCGCAAGGCCAACACGGGCCAACAGCTGCATGGCTGTTTCATCGGCTTCCTTCTGGCTCATCAGCTTCAGATGGACAGGGGCCAGGGTGATATTCTTCTTTACCGTCAGATGGGGGAACAGATTAAAGTGCTGGAACACCATTCCCATTTTCTGGCGCAGTTTATTGATGTCGCATTTAGGGTCAGTGATATTATTGCCCTCAAACCAGATCTCGCCGCCGGTAGGCAGTTCCAACAGGTTCAGGCAGCGGAGGAAAGTACTTTTACCGGAACCGGAGGGGCCGACGATAACCACTTTTTCCCCTTTTTGGATTTCCTGATCGATGCCGCAGAGCACCTTATTTTCACCAAATGCTTTTTCCAGATTCTTAACGGATATCACTCTTACGCAGCCTCCTTTCCAGACAGCCCAACAGGCTGGTCAAGCCTACCACCAGTACCAGATAGACGATGCCGGCACTAATCAGAGGGGTGAAAGAATCATATGTAGTGGTACGGATAATATCGGAACCCTTGGTCAGGTCGTGAATGCCGATATAACCTGCCACAGAGGTTTCCTTCAGCAGGGCGATGAATTCGTTGCCCAAGGCAGGCAGCACGTTTTTCAGCGCCTGAGGGAAGATGATCTTAAACATAGTGGTGGTCTGGGTCAGTCCCAAAGAGCGGCCTGCCTCCATCTGCCCCTTATCCACCGACAAGATGCCGGTACGGATAACCTCCGCCACATAGGCGCCGGAGTTGATACCAAAAGCAATACAGGCAATGGTAACACCATTGGAAATATTGGTAAGAATCAGGAAGTACATAATCATCAGCTGCAAAATCATAGGGGTACCGCGGATGACAGTGAGATAAATGCTTCCAATTACATCCAATATTTTTACAACCGCTTTTAAAACCGCATTGCGGGGACTAAACACTTTTGCTTTGATCATGGCCACAATGGTACCGATCACGATACCCATTAAAATTGCGCAGACCGTGATCGTTAGGGTGTTTCCAAGGCCCCAAACAATCTGCAAATACCGGTCGTCCACGATCATGGTAGTATAGAACTGATTCCATAGGCCCACAAACCAGGCTCCTATGCTGTTGAACCATGCGCCGATATTATTCAGCCATTCCATGAGCTTTCCTCCTTTGTTCATTGATAAAGCGGAAGGCGGCAGAGTGTCTGCCCTGCCGCCTTTCACTTGTCAAGATGATTATTCTTCACCGATATATTTGGTCAGCAGCTCATCCATCTCGCCGCTCTCTTCCATGTCGGCCAGAACCTTGTTTACCAGTTCCTTCATAGCCTCATCGCCCTTGGGAACTGCGATGGCATACTTTTCACCGGTGAGCTCGTCGTCCAGCTTCATGATCTTATCGGCGTTCTTTTCCACCAGCTTGGTAGCCGGGAAGTCATCCATTACCACAGCGTCCAGACGGCCGGTCATCAGGTCGTTTACAGCATCCACAAAGGAGTTGTAACGCTTGACTTCCTTCACGCCCACATTGTTTTCGCCGTCTTTGTCGGTCACATAGGTGTCAGCGGTGGTACCGGTCTGCACACCCACAACCTTATCCTTCAGGTCTTCGGGCTTCGCAACGGAGGAACCTTCCTTCATCACCACGATGGACTGGGTAGCGGAGAAATACTCATTGGAGAAATCCACATTTTCCAGACGGTCAGGAGTGATGGACAAACCAGCGGCGGCAAAGTTTGCCTTACCAGTGGTGATCTCCGCGATAACAGACTCAAATTTCACATCATGGATTTCCAGCTCTACGCCCAGCTCGTCGGCGATCTTCTGGGAAATCTCAATATCGATGCCCTTAAAGTCGGTGCCGTCGATATACTCGAAGGGTTCAAACTGTGCATTGGTGGCCATTACGATCTTGCCAGCAGCCTTGATCTTATCCACAGAAGTCTGCTCGGTTGCGGAGCTCTCACCGGAAGTGGAGCTATTGCCGGCATCGCTGCCGCTAGCAGCAGGAGCAGAAGTACAGGCGGCCATACTTACCATCATGCCAGCAGCCAGAAGCAGGGCTGCCAGTTTCTTTGCTTTTTTCATTCAAATACCCCTTTTCCGCTGCAAAGCATTCCGCACAAACGAGACGCTGAACTGTCATTGCAGCAAGTTAGTGTCTGAAACCGATTATATCGCATAAACATACAGAAATCAAGGAGTTATCTGAATAAACTTTCCGGTTTTTCCCGGTAATTTTCCGGCGGAATTCGTGTGTTTTATACAGAATCTCCCTGATTTTGCTTTTGGGGAAACAAGTTTGGAAAAATTCGCACCCATTCTTCCGGGGCCGGGACACAAAGACGGACAGCGGGTTCCTCCGCTATCACCGCCGATATACAGCACAACGCCTGGCTATCCAGCTTCTCCCGGCTGCCGCCGTATAAGTCGTCTCCGGCCACTGGATGGCCCATGGATGCCATATGCACTCGGATTTGATGGGTACGTCCGGTCTCTAGACGAAAAGAAAGCAGCGTGTGGGCCCCGTCACTGGCCAGCGCCTTCCAATGAGTGACAGCAGGTACCGGATCTACAGCCTCCGGGCTAGTGCTGCGCCGGATGCGGCTACCCGGTTCCAGACCGATAGGAAGGCGGATCACACCTTCCCCTGTCAGGATTCCCTCACACACCGCCTGATATTCCTTTTGGATTTTTTGGGGCAGGACAGCAGCAGAATACCCGTCTTTTGCCAGCAAAACGATACCGGTGGTATCCCGGTCCAGGCGATACAGGGGACGGAAAGCAAAAGACGGGCGGTTTTCCCGCAAAAGCCAGCCGGAAAAGGCGTTGAGCAGGCTATCCCGGTCATGCCCCGGGGAAGGGTGTACCGGCATCCCAGCGGGTTTGTTCACCGCCAGCAGGCGCTCATCCTCATAAAGCACCGAAAAGGGCAAATCTTCCGGCGGGGCCTGGGTTTCTCCTGCCGGGGGGAACAGCTCCACCACATCCCCAGTATGGACAGTCACGATCACATACACCGGCTCCCCGTTGAGGCGGATGCCGCCTTCCACCCGTTTTAGCCGGGCCAGCAATCGGGCGGTGACCCCTGCCTCTCGGCGGAGAAAATGTTTCAGCAATGCGCCGTCCCAGTGAGGCGGCACCACAAAACGCAAAGGCTCCATCAGTGGTCCCGGCGGGCAAGGGCTACGGCAAACTCTTCCAGTTCTTTGGCACTGTCTCCAAACACAGAAAGGGCGTCCACGGCAGTCTGGGTCAGGCGTTCCACCGTCTCGCGGGCTTTTTCCACTCCCAATAGGCTCACATACGTGCTCTTTCCCCGTTCCGAATCCATACCGGTATTTTTGCCCAACAGCGCCGCGTCGCCGGTCACATCCAGCAGGTCGTCCACGATCTGGAACGCCAGCCCGATAGAACGGGCGTACACATCGGCAGCCCGGAGCTGCTCTTCCCCAGCGCCGGCCAAAATACAGCCCATACGGCAGGAAGCCAAAATCAGTGCGCCGGTTTTGCCCTCGTCCATTTTTTCCAGCACTTCCAGTGAGACCTGCTTGTCCTCCGATTCTAGGTCGATGATCTGCCCCCCTACCATACCATGGGCTCCGGCGGCCTTTGCCAGCTCCCCGGCAGCACGGGCGGCGCGGTCTGCTCCCACAGCGGCAATACTTGCGGGGGAAAGCATGGTCTCAAAGGCCAGTGTCAGCAAAGCATCCCCTGCCAGCAGGGCGATGGCTTCGCCGTAGACCTTATGGTTGGTGGGCTTGCCGCGGCGCAGGTCATCGTCGTCCATACAGGGCAGGTCGTCGTGGATGAGGGAATAGGAATGGATCATCTCCACGGCACAGGCAAAGGGCATGGCCTTGGCTGCATCGCCGCCGCATACCCGGCAAAATTCCAGCACCAGCTGGGGACGGATGCGTTTTCCCCCAGCCATGAGGCTATATTCCATACTTTCAAAAAGGTTCTTCCGCAGGTCCTTTTCCTGGGGAAGGTACTGCTCCAATGCGTTTTCAATTTCCTGTATTTCCAGCTTATTCATCATCATTTCTCCTGTTTGCATGGATGTTTAAAGCAGAAAAACTTTTTTTCTTGCAAAAAGTTTTTCTCTTTGAAATCTGCCACCGGCAGATTTCAAATTCACTTTTCAAAAATGCGCCCTGCGGCATGGGAATTTCGCTGCCTGCGGGCAGCGACACAAAGGGGTTTCGCCCCTTTGGAAACCCCACGATTTTTTGAAAAAAATCGAGTAAAACTTTTCTGTTCGCGGGGTAGAAGGTATAAATTTTGAAGCCGTTTTCCCGCGTATCGCCAGCGGGGGCTCCCCGCCGCGGGGTAGAAGGTGTAAATTTTGATGCCGCTTCCCCGCGAATTGCCTGCGGGGGCTCCCCGCCGCGTATCGCCTGGGGAGACTACTCCGCTTCCGCTTGTTCCAGTTTGGTGATCTCAGTGATCTTTTGTTCCGCGTTTTGCAGCTTCTCATAACAAAAAGCAGACAGCTTAGCCCCTTCTTCAAACAGCTTTAGGGAATTATCCAAGGTTTCTTCCCCGCTTTCCAGCCGGGCAACAATCTCTTTCAGTTTGCTAAGCGCCTCTTCATAGCTCATTTTACGGTTCATGGGGTTCCTCCTTTTCTGCCATCCGCGCGCAGCGGGCTTCCCCGTCTGCAAAGCGCAGCCGGAAGGCTTCTCCTTCTTTCAACGCAGATACACTGCGGATAGGGTCCCCGGCTTCTGTCTGCGCCAACGTATAGCCTCGGCCCAACACCTTCAGCGGGCTGAGGCCGTCCAGGGTACCGGTCAATCGGGAAAGCTCTTCCTTCCCCCGGCTCACCGACAAAGAAACCCCTGCCGCCAGTCTCCGGGTCAGATGCTCCAGTTCCCCTTTTTTCTGGACCACACTTTCCATGGGGTCCCGCAAACAACGACGGGCCGTCAGGGAATCCAGCTCCATTTTCTTCCGGGAAAGCAGGGATTCCACATCTATCTTTAACGTATAGCGGATGGATTCCACCAGCCCTTGCTCCTCTACTTGGTCGGGCACAGCTAACTCAGCAGCAGCGCTGGGCGTGGGAGCTCGCAGGTCCGCCACAAAATCGCAGATGGTAAAATCCGTTTCGTGGCCCACAGCAGAAATCACCGGGATTCGAGAAGCCGCTACCGCCCGGGCAACGCTTTCTTCATTAAAGGCCCACAAGTCCTCTAGCGAGCCACCGCCGCGTCCAATAATAATGGTATCTACATTTTCAATGCAGTTCATCCGCTTTAGGGCGTCCACCAGCTGGGGAGCGGCCCCTTCTCCCTGTACCAGCACCGGGCAGAACACGATCTCCGCCATAGGCCAGCGCCGGCCCAAAATCTGGCAGATATCCCGCACTGCCGCGCCGGTTGGCGAAGTAATCACGCCCACCCGCCGGGGATATCGAGGGATAGGACGCTTACGGGCGGCATGGAACAAGCCCTCTTTTTCCAACCGGGCTTTCAGCTGTTCATAAGCAAGATTCAGGGCGCCTAGGCCGTCCGGCTGCATATCGTCCACATAGAGCTGATACTGTCCCGAGGCTTCATACAGGCTAATTCTTCCCCGGCACAGCACCTTCATGCCATCTGACGGGCGGAACCGGAGCCGCCGGGCACTGGAAGCAAACATCACGGCTTTGAGCACGGCTTTTTCGTCTTTCAGGGAAAAATACAGGTGCCCAGAGCGGTAATGGTCGGTAAAGTTAGAGATCTCACCGCTGATGAACACCGGGTTCAGGTTGCGGTCCCCCTCCAGCAGGGATTTAATATAGCTGGTGACCTGGCCCACGGTCAAAACGGTCATGCTCACAGCACGCCCTCCCTTCGGGCCGCCAGCACCGCCGCACCTGCGGCATTATCGGCGGAGAAAACAGGCTCTGCAAAATAGGCCCCGAATTTTTCCGTCAGGGCTTTTTTGATAATGGAGTTGGACATCACGCCCCCGGCAAACAGCACCGGCAGATTGCCGTATTCCCCAAGGAGTGCCGTACACATCCCCTCCAGCGCTGCCCGCACTGCTTCCAAACAATACCGGGCGATCTCCTCTTTAGGATGCCCCGTATCAAACAGCTTTTTGCACTGGTTTTCAATGCCGGAAAGGGAACAGTTACACCCCTTCATCACCGGGCGCACCTTAACGGGGGCATCCCAGCAAAGGGCCAGCTTTTCCAGCTCCGGCCCGGCGGGGAATGGCAGCCCCAGCAGCACCCCGGCACGGTCTACGGCCTGTCCGCCTTTTAGATCCAGAGAAGAGGCCACGATCTCCGCGTGGAGGATTTCGTTCTCATCCGGCGTAACCAATACCGCTTCGGTGGTGCCGCCGGAAACATGGAAGGCCAAAAACCGCTGTTCCAACAAATCCAGCTTTTGGGCGGAATACAACGCGGCGGCGATATGCCCCGCCTGATGGGAAAACCGATACAGCGCCGCACCGGTAGCGGCGGCCAGCGCCCGGGCTGTCCCCACGCCTACGGTAAAGCAGGGCATATAGGAGCCCTCCTGCGCCCGGGGCCGGTCAGAAACGCCAATAGCCCGCACAGCCGGCGCACCCTGCAAGACCTCCTCTAACCTATCGGGAAGCTGCTGCACATGATGGAATACAGCATCGCTCTGGCGCAGTCCCAGCTGCCCCGGCTTTACCGGCAACAGCTTTTTACTTTGGAAGATCTCCCCACCCTCCAGCCGGGCGGCGGAGGTGGTATAGTTGCTGGTGTCAATCCCCAGGATCACCGGTTCACGGCTGCTCATGGGATTCCTCCCCGTTTTCTGCCCGGATGACACTGGCCAGTACACCGTTAATAAAGGCGGCGTCCTCAGAGGCGCCATATTTTTTGGCCAGCTCTACCGCTTCGTTGGCGGAGACCTGTGCCGGGATATCCTTTTCAAAGCGGATCTCATAAACGGCCATCCGCAGGATAGTAAGGGCGGTTTTGGAAAGACGGTTCATCTTCCAGCCCCGGATATACTGGCTGATAATCTCGTCCAGCTCCTCCCGGTGGTCTTCGACACCCTGGGCCAGCTTTTCGGCAAATTCGTCGGCGATGAGGTCCCGGCTCATACCGGCAGCATCGATGATATGTTGAATGCTGTCATTATTGATGGTCTGTTCAAAGGCCAGGATAAAGGCCTGTTCTCTCGCTTCACGACGCTTCATAAATCCTCCATGGGAGATAATTTTTGACAGAAAAAAGCCCTCCGGGTGGAGGGGCAGGATTGGCTGGCATAAAAACAGGCCCTCCAAAAATGGAGAGCCTGCCATGTATCGTTACCATTTGTTCTTCTGTCAAGCTCCACTGTGCTTTTTAGTATACCACATTTTAGTGGAGGAGCAAACTATTTTGCCTCAATAATTTTGATTTTTTCCGGGGCAAAGTCGGTCTGCCCCACCACGATATCCTGGATTACCACCGCATCGCTGGCATTTTCCAGCTTTTGCCCGACGATCACGCTGCATTCGTCATCCTGGATTACCGCCACACAGTCGGCATACCCCTTGGCCTTGACGAGATTTTCAATATTGTTTTCCTTGAGCACGTTCTGGGCGATGACCGCCGACTGGGCAACCGCCTCTTTTTTGGCCTCTTCGCTGCTCTCGGAATCCTTGAGTACCTCTTCCAACATTTCCACCGCCTCATCCCGAGCCTTTTGCCGGGAGAGCTTTGCCTGGGTGAACACCGACTCCTGC
Organism: uncultured Clostridia bacterium; assembly: GCA_944384915.1. GTDB lineage: Bacteria > Bacillota > Clostridia > Oscillospirales > Acutalibacteraceae > Heritagella_A. The sequence goes on from CALWVH010000054.1 coordinate 16,498, forward strand.
TCTTCTGCGGCAGAGGCCTCTGTCTCCTCTGCATCCCCGTTTACCAGCTGGGCAGTCCCCATTTCCCGCTCAGAACTGAGGGTATCGCTGGCCAAAAGCTCCTGATTGCCGGAAAACTGCCAGTTGAGATAGACCGCTGCTCCCAGAGCCATCACCAGTGCCGCTGTGACCATCCGCCGGCGGCCTTTCTTTTTTTCTCCAGTACGGGACCCTAGATATTGTCCGTCAAAACCGGCGTTTTGTTCCTGAGAAGTTTCTTCCGAATCCTCCCAAGACGTTTGAGAATCTTCGTTTTCAAACTCCTCCTCTTCCTGCTCCTCTTCATCATAAGGAGGATGATACTCTAACACCGGTTCCGCTGAGTCTTTGCCTTTTCCCAAAAATCCAATAAGTTTCATTTGATTACCCCCTGCCTACCACACATACTCGTGTGGATGAAATCTGAAGCGCGGTAGTCACCGCATTGATAATATCCTGTTCCAGCTGTGGATCTTTCCCGTTTCCACACACTACCACTACTCCCCGCACCTGGGGAGAAAGTTCTGTGACGGACAGCGCCTTCTGGGAACCGTCGGAGCCTTTTACCAGGATGTAGCTGGTTTCCCTGTCATCGCTGCTCTCCGACCGCACAGTGGAGTTATCGGATTGCTCCTGGGTACTCCCTGCGCTCTGTTTTTCTTCGGTAGCATACACCTGCTGTGCCCCGCTTTCCAGCGTCACCATGACCTGTGCGTCCTCCTCTCCGGTGATGGCCCGGATGATCTCCAGAAGATTCTGTTCCAGCTGATGTGCATACGCATCAGAACTGACAACGGTTTTTTCTGTCTCCTCCTCCTTCTCTGTATTCTGTCCAAAAAATCCAGAAAGAAACAAAAGCGCGATCCCGGCTATGCCTAAAATTAAAATCCATCGGCGGGCTCGGTCGTTGCCGGCCAGCTTTTGTATCCATCCAGCGGTGTTATCCGTTTTCATCGGCGGTTACCTCCGTTTCCAGACCAAGGGATTCCTGTAACAGGAGCCTCGCTTTCTCCACTTCCTGACCCTTATTGAGCGTAACCTGTATCTGCTCCATTATTATGCGCCCATCCTCTCCGGTATCCGTCTTAACCTCTACTTTTTTTAAAGAAAATCCATTTTCCGCCAGTTCAGAGGCAATCAGGCTCTCAATGGACTGTTCCACTACGGAGGTATAGGCGGTTTCTGTCTGCTCCTCATACTCCTGTGCCTGCGCCATGGCGTCCTCATATTCTCCCCCTTCCCATGATAGCCCCCCAAGGCTTTGCAGCGGACGCAAAACAGCACACAGCACAAAAGCCCCCAATATCACCCGAAGCAGCCGGGAAAAATTCCCCTCGGGACACAACATCCGCAGCAGGGCGGCCGCCAACACGGTAAGGCAAACAGCTGCCGCCCAGGTGCGCACCTCCCCCATCAGCCGCCGCCCCCTCTCATCACCAGTACAGCCGCCACCAGCATCACCACGCCGCAGCTTATCAGGATGGCCAGCAGAGTCTGGAGTACCTGAGAAGAGGCCTTGAGCACCCCGGTGATCTCCGAAAGCCCCAGCACTTCTCCCGCCGCGCCGCATAAGGTACAGCAGAAAATCCAAATAATACATTGAAAAATTACCGGCAGGAACAGGCACAGCGCCGCCAGCAGCCCAAACCCGCCTACCCCGGAGCGCAGCAGCTTGAGGCACTCCTGTACGGTGCCTACCGCGTCCCCCAGAGCGCTGCCCACCACCGGCACAAATCCCACCGCCATTCTAGCGGCTTTGGAGGCGGCGCTATCTGCGGAAGCAGCGATGAGGCTCTGGGCGGAAAGCAGGCTGCAAAACAAGGCCACCACGGTGGTGAGCACCCACCGCACGCACTTGGAAAACGCAGTACACAAAGCGTCCAAACGGATTTGGGGCGAAACCGCCGACACCAGAGAAAACGCCAGAAAAATATTCATCACCGGCAAAAGCACCACCGCAGACAAAAAGGAGACTGCATTGCCTGCCGCAATGAGGAACACCGACCATCCCCCGGCGGAAACCGGCTGCCCACAAGCCAGCATAATCCCTGCAATAATAGGGACTCCAGCCAACAGGAACGCCCCTGCCCCCTCAATGAGCACCGAAGCCTGCTGGATGCAGGAAAGCACCGGCGAAGCAATGACGGCGCAGGCGCTGAGGGTACCCACAATGGCCACTGCCTGCTCTGTCTGCCGGGAGCCAAAGGAGATGCGCAGCCCACTGGTAACAGCACACAAAATCATGATGCCCAGCAAAGCCGCAGCAGCTCCCGCCGCCTGGGGAAGCCCCTGAAAGAACATCTCCCCCATGGTTTGAAAAAAACTGCCCGGTTCTATTTCCGAAAGGGTCTGCCAATCCGGGTCTTCGATGCCCAGCTCCCGAAGAAGCTCCTGGGTCTCAGGCGGGAGGCTGTCCATCAGGGACGCGGCTCCGCTCTCCTCCATCTGCTCTTCATAAAACTCCTCCTGGGACCATGTATCCCCTGTTTCTTCCGCCAAGGCCGGGATGGCAAAAAGCGCCAGCAGGCAGCAAAGCCAGACCAAGGCCCGTATGGTACGCTTCATCTTTTACGTCCCCCCATTGATCAATCCCAACGCGGTTTCCGCCAACTGCCGGAATAAGGGCAGGGCGGAAGCCGTCATCGCCAGCCGTGCCGCTGTCTCTACCCGGGAAGCTAACGCGCTTTCTCCTGCGTCCCGACAGGCGTCCCCGGCAAACTGGGCCAAAAAACAGATGCCCACCACCTTGAGCAAAATGGCTCCATATTCCTCCCCGATCCCTGCCCGGCGCACCAGCTCGTTGATCTCCGACACCACCGGAAACAGAGAGGAGAGCATCTGCCAGCCGATGAGCAGTCCGGCCCCTACACTGACCATCAGTGCATATTCTGTATGATACCTTCTCAAAAGGGCGCACAACGCTGCTGCCGCTAACGCCACTCCCCCGATTACCGCGATATCCATAGCTACAGCCCGAAAATGGATTTGATGGTTTCAAACAGGGTGTCGATCTGCTGGATTACCATCATCAGCACCACGATCAGGCCGGCAAGGGTGGTCATCATGGCCTGCTCCTCCCGGCCGGAGCGGATGAGAAGCTGGTTGAGTACCGCCACGATAATTCCAATGGCGGCGATCTTAAAAATCAGGTCAATATCCATTTGCTTTCCTTTCCGGCTTTGTTTCCCGCCTTTTACCACAGCACCAACGCCACAGCGATGCCGCCGAATATTCCCAGCTGACGGTACAGCCTTCCTTTTTTCTCCCGGTCCGCCGACGCTTCCCGGAGCCTTGCCGCCGTCAGTTCCCGGTATAGCTTTAAATGGGACATCTGCCCCTCCATGTCCGTGGTCCCCAGCTCCCGGCCAAAGGCCCTAAAAAACGAAACATCCTGCCGTCCCCCTGTCTGGGAAGCCTGCCTCCATGCCTGCTGAAAAGGTTCCCCCTGCTCCATCAACTGGGCGCAGGCTTCCAGCACCAGGGCACTGCGGCGGTGGGAAAAGATCAACTCTCCTACCGGCAGGCTGCTATAGCGGATCTCCGCCTGGGCCGCCGTGAGAAAGCGCAAAAAACCTTCCAGCTGTTTTTCCCGCTCACTGAGCTTACGCGACTCCGCCAGACCGATACCGGCACAGGCTACTGCTAACAGAATCAATCCCGCGATCTTTACCAAGCAAATCACCCACTTTGTAGATTCCCGCAATTTTTCCCGGCTGCCGCCGTCCAGTCAGCAGCGCCACATAGCCAAAGGCCCCGGTTTCCAGCATCCGTCTGCAAACCGGACGTTGCAGCAGCTCTTCCCGGCTTCCTGCATGGACGGTAGCGATCATCACCGCCCCGGAAAACATTCCCGCCTCCACGGCCTGGGCGTCATCGTTCCCGCCCAATTCGTCGCAGATGATGTATTCCGGCGAGAGCACCCGTACTGCCTGCAAAATCCCCTGCGCCTTGGGGTATCCGTTCAGCAGGTCACAGCTGACGCCCAGGTCGTTTTGCAGCCCGCCCTGTACGGCACTGCCCAGTTCTCCCCGCTCGTCCACCACTGCTACCTTCCGGTAGCCGTCCCGGCTGCCCCCGGCAAGCTGTCGGGCTAAGTCACGGAGCACGGTAGTCTTTCCGCTGGAAGGCGGGCCGGCAATGAGCAGGCCCGTATCCAGCCTGCCCAGGCGGCGGAAAAATTCATCTGCCGCACCGGGAGTCTCCCGGGCAATACGTACACAGATGGAGGTGATCTCCCGCAGGGAGACGATCTCCCCGCCCCGCACCGCCGCTGTGCCGCAGATTCCCGCCCGATGGCCTCCGCGCAGGGTGAGGTATCCCTCCCGGATCTCCTCCTCCCGGCTGTAGATGGAATAGGCGCACAGGGAACGGAAAAGCTCCTGCATCTCTCCGGCGTTGACTATTGGGCACTGGGCGGATACTTGAGGGAGCAGCGCGCCGCTCCCTGTTAAAAACCAGGTGCGGTTGCCGGTACACAGGGTCACAGGCCGGTTGACCCGAAACCGGATTTCCTGGGTCTCTGCTTTGACCTCAGTAGGTACACGGTGCAACAGCGGCCCGCGCTTTCCCAGCTGTTCTGCCGCTTCTTCAAAACGCCGCACCGGGTCTGTCCCATTACGGTATGGATTCATGGTACATCTTTCCTTTCGGTTGTCCTTTTGCGGGAGATCTTCCCGTCAAACAATCTATATGGAAATCCTGTCCAGTTTAGAACCCCTGTTTTCTTCTCTCAGAAATCTATGGTATAATAGGCTTATGATGCAACTATGATACATTATTTTGTCAAAATAAGAATAAATTTGCGTTTTATGCTTTTTTGAAAGAGGGGTTTGTCATGAATCGTATCCTCATTGTGGAGGATGAGCCGCCGATCTCCAATCTGATCGCCATGAATCTAAAACAAGCCGGGTATCTGTGCACCTGCGCCTTTGACGGGGAAGAAGCCGCAGACCTGATCTCTCCCGGGGCTTTTGACCTGATCCTGCTGGACATCATGCTTCCTAAGATCAACGGGCTGGAGTTGCTGGAATATATCCGACCTATGGAAATCCCGGTGATTTTCATCACGGCCCGCTCTGGAGTGCCGGACCGGGTAAAGGGGCTGCGTATGGGGGCTGACGATTATATCAGCAAGCCCTTTGAGGTAGCAGAGCTGCTGGCCCGGGTGGAATCGGTACTGCGCCGGTATCAGAAATCGGAACGCACCCTTCATGTGCTGGACGTGACCATCGACACCGATTCCCGGACCGTCATGAAAAACGGCGCGCAGGTAGACCTGACCGTCAAGGAATTTGACCTGCTCCTGCTGTTTGCGCGGAATAAAAACATCGCCCTGTTCCGGGAAACCATCTATGAGCGGGTATGGGAAAATCCCTATATGGGGGATACCCGCACTGTAGACCTGCACGTACAGCGTCTCCGGAAAAAAATGGGCTGGGAGGACCACCTGCAAACCGTGTATAAGGTGGGATATCGGCTGGTGGTATAAGGCCCTGATTTTTCTGTGAAAGGAGGATTTCCATGAAGTTTGGCTGGAAGGTATTCCTTTCCTCGATCCTGGTGGTAACCGTGGCTTTTGGAGTGGGCGGAACTTTGATGATCTCTTCCCTTTTCCATCAGGCATTGGACCAGGAACTGCGGATGGCACTCCAAGAAAACCGGTATCTGTGTTTCTCCTTTGATAATGCCATCAACTCTCAGACAGATTCTTTCAATCTCCACCAGTTCCTTTCTCAAATGGACGATATCATGGGGGAACGGAGCAGCGATTTTTCCATTGTCTCTAAGGAAGACGTCCAGTTTGCAGATGGAGAGGAATTCGCCGGCAGTATCCCCGCCAATACCCGGAGCAGCCGGGTAGTTACCGATGAAAACGGGGTCCAGTATATCCAGATCATCACCCATGTCCAGCTGTCCAAAGAGATCACTTATCAGGGGGCTGGCAGTGTTTCCCAGAGTGGGGGATCAGGAGAATTGTTGGACCTGGTTGCTCTGGGGGCGGATTACTATTTAGAAAGCATCACGGATATTTCCTACATCTATCAAATGCGGGACGGATATGTCAATCTGTACCGGTGGATTCTGCTGCTGGTGGTGGGTATCAGCTCCATATTCCTGCTGATTCTTTCCCATTTCCTCACAAGGCCCCTGAAACGCCTTACCGCTGTTACTCGGGAAATCGCTTCCGGTTCCTTTTCCACCCGGGCAAAAGCCAGAGGCAATGACGAAATCGGCGCTTTGACCCGGAACTTTAATGCCATGGCCGATGTGGTGGAGGAAAAAATCCATGATTTGGAGGAGACAGCCCGGCAAAGAGAGGATTTTATCGCCAGCTTTGCCCACGAGCTGAAAACGCCTTTGACCTCTATTATTGGATACGCAGATATGCTGCGCTCTTATGACATGGATGTGGCCGACCGCCAAACCGCCGCCAACTATATTTTCAGCGAGGGCAAGCGGCTGGAAGCCCTTTCCTTCCATTTGCTGGATTTGATTGTGCTGCACAAACAGGAGTTTACCCTTGTGCCGGTGGAGTCCGCCGTGTTTGTGAAAGAGGTGGCCAATATTCTCATGCCGCTGCTGCAAAAATATCGCCAGACCCTCCATGTAAAGACCTCACGGGCGGTGCTTCTGCTGGAGCCCAATCTGATGAAAACCCTCCTTTACAATCTTATCGACAACGCCTGCAAGGCCTCGGAGGCCGGGGGAGATATTTTCCTTACAGGGGAATCACAGGGCGATACCTACCGATTTTCCGTACAAGATCATGGCCGGGGGATTCCTAAAGAAGAGCTGGATAAGATTACCGAGCCTTTTTATATGGTGGATAAATCCCGTTCCAGAAAACAAAATGGCGCCGGATTGGGGCTTGCCCTTTGCCAGCTGATCGCCCAGCTTCATGGGGGCGAACTGCATTTTGAAAGCGAGCTTGGAAAAGGCACCTGTGTATCTTTCCATGTAAAGGAGGCGTCTGGGCATGAAGAGTAAACTATTGTATCTGGTCAGCGGGCTGCTGACTCTCAGTATCCTGGCCGCCATGTTTTTTGGCCCCTCCCTGTATTTTTCCTATGAAGACTGGTCAAAGAAAACAGAGATGCAGACGGAAATTGCCGGTATAGAGCAGCTTGACATGGACCTCACAATAGAGGAAAAGCTGGTATTATATGCCCGTTACACCGCTTCTCAGGAACCGGGGAACGACTGGCTCTCCGGGGAGACACAGCTTTCCTACACTTTTATCCCCTCCGGGCTTGAGATCCGGCAGTCTTATCTCCACAACTTTCTTAGGGAAGCTCTGCTTGATATCTCCCGGTATTTTGACCAGGATCTGCGCATCTATCAAATCCTGGCTATGCTCACCAAAGAGGAGCTCTCTCCGGATACCCTGAACTCTACCATGTGCGAGCTGGTGTCCCTCTCCGAATCTACCCAGGGGTTTGTTTTTTGGAGCATCGACTTTTCTGTAGGGCCCTGGACCTGCCAATTTATCATGGATGCCGTTACCGGAAAGCTATATTATATCAATATCAATTATTATCCCAATACTTACGAGTACGAGGGCAGCCCTTCCGCTTTGATCGAAGAGGATAACGATGTTATGACACGGAACCTCTATCGGTTTGCCACCAAATATTGGGAGCTGGCTCTCTCTGCGGAAAATACCCGTTACGCTCCCAACGCCAATAATGGAGAAACCGCCAGCTCTTATGACCTTAACTGCGACTCCCTGGAAGTTCCCATGTCGGTAAACCTCTCCTATTTTTCTTCGATTTCCGGCTATGGATTTGTTATCCAGCCGGTCTATTACTGAAAAATAAATAAATGCTATTTTAGTAGCAGGATGATACAAAACGGATACATCACCCGCCTATAATCATTGATATCAGAATGGTAAGTTTTCCAAACACCGTCGAAAAACAAAAAGCGCTGCCCAAATGGGGCAGCGCCTGATACGGAGGTTTATGAAATGGTATCCCTGCTGAATTTTAACAACCCGGAGGAGCGGTATGAGTATGAGCAGTTTGTATCCCATCATCCCTGCGGGAATTTTTTTCAATCCCTCGCCTGGAGAAATGTAAAAGAAAACTGGAAGCACGAAGCTGTGGTAGTACGGGATGGACAGGGAAAAATTCAGGCCACCATGTTGATTCTGGTAAAGCCCCTTCCCTGGCTTCACAGCAGTATCCTCTATTCCCCACGGGGGGCCGTCTGCTATCCGGAGGACACCTTCCTTTTTTCTTCTCTCACCCAGGGAGCGCTGATGGCAGCCAAAAAACATCACGCCTGCCTCTTTCGGGTAGACCCGGCTGTGGAAGAAGGAAACTCCCGGTTTCTGGGGGCCATGGCCTGCCAGGGGTTTTCCCATATCCCCCACGCCAATGAGGATACGACTGTTCAATGCCGCTCCCATTACCGGCTCCCCATTGCCGGAAAAACCAAAGAAGAGGTTTTGGCCTCCTTTAAAAGCAAATGGAGGTATAATATCCGTCTGGCACAGCGCAAGGGGGTCCAGTGCCGGGTTTATGGGATGGAACGGCTGGATGACTTTATGAAGCTCCTGGCTGAAACCGGCCGGCGAAACCACTTTGCCATCCGCAACCGGGAATATTTTGCCCGATTGATGGAGAGTTTCGGCTCTTCCTGCCGCCTGTATCTGTGTGAATATGAGGGGGAGGTACTGTCCGGGGCTATCGCCATCCAATATGGTGGCACCACCTCTTATGTTTATGGCGCCTCTTCCAACACCCACCGGAATCTCATGCCCTGCTACCTGATGCAATGGGAGATGATTCAATGGGCCATCGATTCCGGCAATGCGTACTATGATTTTCAGGGCATCCCCCATTATAACGAACCCAGCCACCCAAATTATGGCGTATATCGGTTCAAACAGGGATTTTGCGGAGAGATCATCGTGTACGCCGGGGAGTTCGACTACGTGATCCATCCTCTTAAGAAAAAAATATTTGACCAGTGCCAGAAAGGATTCCGAGCACTGGTCAAAGCAAAACTATGGGGAAGCCGTTTCTTGCCCCAACACGCGGTGAGGTTATCCGGCTCTACTTGAGCTGTCCTTTTTGCAACACAGCTACCAGTTCCTGGGGCTGCTGTAGGCAGGCTATGGGGTGGTAGGGAGTCGCATCTTCTTCGCTGCGGAATCCCCAGCCATAGAGAGCGGCTGCAAAATCCATGCCGCAGGCCTGGGCTCCCTGACCGTCAAAAGCGCTATCCCCCACCAAAAGGCTCTCTTTTGGGGTGGCTCCTGTAAGGCGGCAGGCTTCTTCTAGCAGGTCCTGCTTGGTCTCTCCATTTTGATAGGCACATATAGCGTCAAACAAGTGGTCGATATGCAAGTCCTCCAGCATCCGGCCAATAAACCGCTTGTGCTTGAGGGTGGCTACCGCCAAAAGCACCCCGTTGGCTTTTAGGGTTTCCAGGGTTTCCTTCATTCCCGGATACAGCGGGGCAGGCAGGGCGACCCCTTCGGCGGCGTACCGCTCCCGGTATTCTGTCACCGCCCGCTGGACCTCCTCCGGGCTCATCTGGGGCCACAATTTTGCAAAGCCGTGTTCCAAAGAGCCGCCGATGACGCCAAAGAAATCCTCCCGCTCCGGGTGGGGCGCATACCCCATGGCGGCGGCTGTGGCGTTATAGCAATGGCGTATCCCTGGGGAGGTGTCGGAGATAGTGCCGTCAAAATCAAAAATCACCAGCTTTTTCATGGTCAGCCCTTCTTTCCCGCCTGGATATAGTCGTTGAGCCGCTTTTCCGTGGCAGCCAGCACGCCTTCCAGCACCCGGATTTTTTCTGCCTCGGAGGTGCTGATGCCCTTCATATCTACCGTAACGCCGGTATAGGGCAACTCCTTCTGCTGATGAAACTGCTCCGCTTTTTCCATAATGGCTTTCTCCTTTGTATAGACAAAAATCTGCCGCTGCTGATCCCCCATTTTCAGGGTGATAGGCCGGATATGGGCGAACACCGGTTGGTTTTCCCCGGTGAAGAAGGAAAATTGTTCCCTCTCCTGGCAAAATACCACCGCTTTCGCATTGGCAGCCTTTAAATAGCTTTCCATTTCCCGGGCCCGCTCTAATGGGTCCGGGTTTTGTTCTTCTAGGTCACTGATTACCACATATTCGGCGGAAGTATCCAGGTGCTCCTGGTGGGTAAAGGCGATTTTATCTCCCGCCATGGAGGAAAGCTCTGTCAGCAGCCCTTCGTCCCCGTTGGTGACGGCGGATTTTGCCCCGATTTCCTGCAAAAAGCGCACCGTGCAGTCATATTCCGGGATATACTTCCAGTCGGTGAGGATACGGCTGTCAAAGCACAGAGTCTCGTCGCAGAGATAGCCCATGGAACGCACCGATGTAGAATAAGCCGCCGCCGCCTTTTGGAAGCGGCCCTTTACACCGTACCGCATGAGCTCCGAAGGCATGGCAAAGGGCAGCACCTCGCTGCCGGGGAAGATACGGCGGTAGTTCCCGGCGATATCGTCGGGGTGGGGCTTGATGACCAGATGGCTTCCTGCCGGGAACAGGTAATCGGCAAAAAGCTGGTACAGCCGGTGCTGCTCCTCCAAAGTCATCAGGCCCAAGTTGGCCATGTGCTGGGTGAGGAGCAGCACGCTGTTTTCCCTAAGGGAAAGAGGCTCTCCCATCCCAAAAAAGTCCAGCACTACCTGCCGGCGTTCCGGCTCCATCTCCGACAAAATCCGGTCTACAGAAAAATCCTTCATTTTAGGGTTGGTGTAGCCGGGCTTCTGCTTCCCCACATCCGCCAAAACCTCGATGGCATACTCGTTATCCCCAAAGCATCCCAGGTCAAAACAGAGCTGATACTGGGTCTTATTGCGCTTCATATTGTGCAGGGCAAATTCCCGGTCAGATAAAACGCCGCTGCCCTCTTCAAAGCAATGATAGGGCATACGGTTTTTAATCACATACCAGCCAAAGGGAAAGTGATCGGGGCACAGATATAGCTCCTGCCCCTTTAGGGAAACCTGCTGGGCTTTTAGCAATTCCTCCATCCGGCGGCAGCAGGCCCGAAGAATGAGCTTTACCGGCAGATGCTTGCGCTCCAGATATCGCTGGTGGTCCAGCACCGAAAGCTCCGGCAATACCACCACCCGGTCAAAAATCCCCGATTGCTCATACCGGCGGGCAAAGGCCACAGAATTCCGGTGGATATCCGAGAGAAGCAGGGTGGCGGGCTCCTGTGGATGCACCGCCATTTTGTGAAGCACGCAGCACAATACATGATACGTGGTCAAAGCATAATAAACCATGTCGTTCCTCCTCAATCCCGGTATTCCCGTTCCATCAGCTCCGCCAGGGTCTCCATCTCATAGGAGGAGGTACCCACCGCCCGGTTTACCGGATATTCCCCAAAGAGATTGCGGAAATACGCAGGCTGGGAAACAATAAACCGGCACACGTGATAGGCGTCCTCGCCGCAAATGCGCAGCATCCAGGGATACTGGGCAAAGGCCCGGGTGTAATCCTCCACAAAGGTGAGGATGCCCCGCTGCAATTCTTGGATCATGCCGTAGCCCTCCACCTCCGGCAAATCAAACCGGAAGGCGGGTTTCCCGTCCTCCCCTTCTTCATACTGCAAAAAGGAAGGGGACGGAGAAGCCAGCATCATTTCGATATAGACGCTGTAGAGCTGGCCTACCCGATGGCGGCGCTTTAGCTCCCGGTTTTTCCGCTGGGAGAACATATAGGATTCAATATCCCCGGCAGCCAAAGGCGCTTCGATAATATTCTGGTCGTGCATATAGTTGGCGCCGGACACAAAGCCGTAGATCTTGCAGTCCAGCTTCCAGACGTCCTCCACCAGCACCCGCAAAGCGGAAACGCCGCTGGCTGCCCAGCCCACATCCACTGCCGCCGCGGAATGGACTCCTGCCAGCTTTTCCTCATAATAGCTTCTGGCGGCCCGGTTGCTGGAAGCATAGGCCTCTTCCACCACATTCCAATGAGAAAGGAACACAGAGACAATGTCCTCATAGTTTTCGGAGGTGAGAAGGGTATCCGGCAAAAATCCGGCTTCTGTAAGCAGAGGCTGCATCTGGGGCAGCTCCATAGCTTTTAACATCTGGGTCATGTTGATTTTCCGGGAGATCTTATACTTGATATACCGCAGGAAAAACTCATTTCGGAAGCATCCGGCGGTAAGCCGGGTAGCTGCCGCCCGGGACCAGTACACATATTCGGTGTCTTCCTCGGGGTACAGCTTTTGATACACCTTTTGCAGGATATCCCCATCTCGGGACAAAAACAGCAGCTTTTGGATGCCCTTGGCCTTGACCCGCTCATGAATCCACACACAGTAGCCCAGCACGTAAAAGCCGGCATAGGCATAGCCGTATTCAAAATACTGGTTTTCCCGATACGCGCCGCAGCACAGCCGGTTATTCACCACACCACGGTAGGCGCTGCCGATGAGCGCTGTAAGGTCCACACACCGGTGAGGATTCCCCAGACGGTTTCCATTGGGGTAGTACCGGGTGTCGAATCCGGCCGCTTTTGCCCGTATAAAATCCGCGGTATAATTATCGCCCATATGCAGATATTTTTTGTCCGGCCCCATCTGCTCCCGGACATAGGGAAACAGCTGGCCGCTGCGCTTGGAAAACCCGCATTCCTGAGAGAGGAACACCCGCTGGATATGGGTATAGCCGTTCTTTTCCAGCGCCTGCCGGATGACAGCGCCGGGAAGGTACATATCCGAAACCGCGATGATGGTCTTTCCCAGCTCCACCGCCATCTGATACACCTGCATCATATAGGGATTGGCTTGCAGGAGGGATAGCTCCGTCTGCTCTTCCAGCTCCATGGCCCGGTGGATATCAAACGCCGCATAGCGGCTCAGCTTCTGATAAATATCCTCCAGTGTTACCTCGTTGGAGCCGTTCTTTTCCATAGCTTCCTTTCGCGCCTGCTTTTCCGCCAACACACGGTAACGGGTAAAGGAGGGGCAGTGCAGCGCCTCCCCCACCAAGTAAAAAACGGATTTGGGGTCGTCAAAAGGGCGAAACAGCAGCGTATCGAACACATCAAAAGACACCACGTCGCACAGCAAAAGCTGCTTGGCCAAGGTAGGGTAGCCGGGACGCTTGGTGGTACTGGATTCCGGACGAAAACAACATACCCGGTTGGTATAGTCCCGCCGCTCCTGAGGGGTAGCCTTGTGGGAATACACCTTGCCCACTACAGAAGCCATACAAAGCAAAAACAGGTACAGCCCCCGGCGAAACCGTCCGATTTTGGGAGAACGCTCCCGGTAAAAGGCCTCGGTGATCATGCGGTTGTGCATGGTAAAACGGCGGGTCCACCGGTCTATCCGGCGTTTGAAACCCCGCCTTTTCCTTTTATAAAACTCTAAGATTCGGCTAATCAATCAATCTTCATCCTTTTGGTTTTGGATTTTATACACGCTGGGGGTGAGAAAATGAAGGTTTAACTCCTTGGCTCTCTTATTAAGCTGGATATTGACCTCTTCATTCTTCCTGTCCAGCGGGATGTCATAGCTGGGGACAGCATAATCCGGGTCATAATAGTTGGAAAGCGGGTCCTCGGAAAAGCCGTCCATCCCCGCCAGATACACATCCTTCACCGTACACTTGACCAACAGCTTGAGGAGCATAGTGCCCGCGCTGTCGGAGGCATACAGAGAGGTGTTTAGAAGAGCGGAATAGTTGACCGTCATGGCCTCTTCCGGCAGGTTTCGCACGTTGGAGGTGACAATGGTGTGCTCCCAGTCGATCTCTCCCCGGTTTTCCTCGTACCGGCGGTCATTGGTGAGGAACAGGAAATCACAGGGATACTCATGGGAAACAAAATTCACGCTGATGACCAAGGGGTGTTCCTGCTGAATAAACTCCTCGATTTGCTGGCGGCAGGTGACGATGGATTTTCCCGGCGCCAGAAGCAGGACCTTCCTGCCCTCCATTTTTTGACGGAGCAGGTCGATGGTTTCCAAATCGTCCACCGCATGGGACTGGTATTTCTGATACAGGTGTTCTATCAAACGGCGGTCAAACTGCTCCCGCTTCTCTACCGGAATCTGGTCCAGCAATTCGGAGACGGCGCTTACCGAAAGGGTCTGCTTGGACATGAGGTAGGATGCGTAATTGGGATGGCAATCCTGAGAGGCCGCCAGAAAATAGGGGCAGGAATACCCCCAACGGCTGGTGAGGGAAATAGGAGTGATGTACTGATCCACCACCTCCAGCACCGGCAATACGTGATACCGGCTCTCATACTCGGTGTTGTAGTAATTGAGAACCAGTTCGGTGCACAGGTTCCCGGCGCCCCGGCCCATACCGCTGGCGGAGCAGTCGATAATCAAGCCCCGGTCTGTCTTATATTCCAACAGCTTTTGGGCATTGGCAAAGGACATTTGCAGGTTGTTGTGGGAGTGATACCCCAACTTGATAGTGGGAGACAGGTTGTTGTCCGCCAAAATCACCTGGCGAAGCAGCAGCCGGCCATACATGGTGCCTAGGGTGTCCACCAGATAAAAGGCATAGGGTTCCAGCCGGTTGATGCGCTTGACCAGATGGATCAGCTCTTCGTCGGAATAGCCTGCGGTGCCCACGGGCTGCATAAACAGCTTATATCCCTTGTGCTTGATCATTTCCCCATAGCAAAAAGCCTTTTCGATCTCGTGGGGATGAAAGGTGAGGCGGATACCGCCCAGCCCTCCGGACACAGCATCCGTCAGGGCGGAGGGGTTCATCTCCTTTTCTCCTATAGCGATCATGGCCACAAACAAAGAGCTGCTGTTCTCTGGCAGCAGCGCGTTGATTTCCTCTACGGTGTGGAACAGGCTCTGTCCCTCCTGCCGCGGCTGGTCGGTCAAAAAGCCGCACTCTACAATAGCGATGCCGGAGCAGGAAAACCGGTACAGCATATCCCGGATATTTTCTTTGCCAAACTGCCACTGGTTGATATATCCTCCATCCCGGAGGGTGCAATCCAGAAATTTCACTTGACTCATGCGTGTTCTCCTTTGCTGATAAAACGGTTCAGGATCATATTGGCCACTTCAAAATCAAAAGGCTCATTGATATCGCAGGCCTCCACGTCGCTTACCGGGATGAGGAAGGGGTGGTCGCCGGTGCGGCGGTTTTGCTCCACCAGCAGCTCCCGCTTATACACATACAGGCCGGTGGTTTCCGCATACAGGTCCCCCAGGTCCTGGGTACGGGGGATACGGCTGGTATCATACAGGGGCTTGCCGTCCAGCCACAAAAATTCCCGCAGCTTTTTCACCGTCATGGCGCTATCGTATTCCCCGCTGTTGACGGCAATGATGCCTGACTCCACCGACACCCGGGAGATAAAGGGGGCGGTAGCATGGGCCAGCACATACGTATCCGCCTGCACATCCTGTGCAAAGGCTTTCAGCACCTCCAAAATCAGAGTAGAGGAGGAATCCAGAGAGGGGTCCCGGCGCAGCCAGGTGACGCCTTCCGGCAGATATTCCTGAATGGAGGGGTCGCTGCAATAGACATAGATCCCGTCCAGGCCCTCTACCTTTAGCAGGGTGCGCAAGATATAGCAGATCAGAGGGTCCCCATTTTCAAAGCGGCGGGTGTTTTTTCCGGGCAGCCGCTCGTTATTGAGTTTTACTGGTACAAAAGCCACGGTTTTCATGATTTGGTATTTCCTTCTTTCTTTTCTTTTCCGGTAAGTAACCGGGTGAGCACATATAATTTTGCCGCCGAATGGGGCAGTTCTTTTACAAAAGCCATGGAAGAAAGGCAGTCCCACAGAGTCTCCTGTCCGGAGGACAAGTATACGGTATATTCTGCCGAGGGGAATAAGCTCCCCTCTTCTGGACACAGAGAACCTGTCACCTCCAAAAGGGGACCATGGGTAGGCTGCGGCTTTTTACGGCTGTTTTTGCCGCTGGGCACAAAAACCACAGTGCCTTCTGCCTCCCAGAGGTCCTCTTCCCTATTGGACACCCGTACCGGCATCCCGCTTTCTGCCACAGGGACCTGCAAGATTCGCAGGAAGTTTTTCAGCTGTGTCGCGTTCACCCCGCAAACAGAAAGGGACAAGGGTTTTCCGGCACACTGGGCCAGCCTTTGCAGCAGGGCGGCGGCGATGTAGATTCCATGGAGGCGCTCATGGGCGGTTTCGATCTCTGTGGTAAACTGGAACACCTCCCGGGTAAAGGGCGCCATCCCTCCCACAGAGGTGGAGCTGGCTGTCAGCACTCGATCTACTGGGCGGCTGAACACAAAGGGCAGCAGCTCTGAATTCATGGTGTGGGGCAAGACCACCGCTTCGGGCAGGATTCGGTGATAATTGAGCCAGATATCCTTGGGGTGGGGCTTTACCACCAACCGGAATCCTTCCGCAAAATAATCCACCAGCATGGTGGTGATCTGCTCCTGTACGTCCAGATCTTTTACCGCCATGGATTTGAGATACTGGGTCATAAACACGCACACCGGCACCCCTTCCTCCACGGTAATGGGCTGCGCGCCGTAAAATGCCAGTACCTCCGGTACCTTTTCGGGGATATCATAGGTCAAGGCGTCGTAAATAGAGAAATTTTCGGCTTTTTCGTCGGTAAAACCTTCCTGAAAATTCCGCACGTCACTCAGCCGTGCGATCTCATACTCGCTGGTGCCCGCCCCGTGGAGATATTCGGAAATCACATAGTTGGTCATGCTGATCTCCTTGGTGATCTGCATATACCGTTCCCGCTGGGAGAGCATCCCGCTGGCGTCTTCGATATACACATGGGGAATGTGGTTGGCCAAACAGTAAATGCCGAAGGACCACTGATCCGAACCGATATAGATTCGGGAAAAAGAGGAAAGATCCAGGTTCAGCCAGCCTTTGACACAGGCGCACACGTTGCGGATGACCCCTTCGATCTCCTGGGGAGAGCTGGTTTCCTGAAGGGAGGCGCCGCGCCGCAGCTTGAAGTTGTTCTCGGGCACCAGACGTACAAAGGAAAACCAGCCGGTTTCTTCCAGTTTTTTGATAAATTCCTTCCGCTCCCCTTCGGGACGGATATATTCCACCATCAGCAGTCCCGCCTCTTCCTGGGGATGGCGGGCCAACCGGTGTACGATGCAGTATAGCAGCTGATAGGTAGTGGATAAATGGTACAGAACCATACTGTTCCCCCTTTACACAGCCGCCTGTGAAGAGATCTCTTTCTCACAGGCACAGCACAAGCGGTTCATATTCTCATAGCCCCAGGCATACAGGGACCGTGCGTCGGAAAAAGGAATGGTGCTGCTGCCGGTACAGGTGGAAAAATCCCGGAAAAAGTCCAGCGCGCCTTGAGAAAGCTCGTTTTCCTCCCCAGAAAACAGGGAGAAAAGCGGAGCGCTCCGCTTCCCCAGCAGTTTTTCCAAAGAAACGGTCTGGAAGGAGGTCTCCGGATGATTTCTCCTCAACGTCTCCAGCCACTGGCAAAAACCTTCCGGATCGATGCCGGTATCCATCACCTGCACTACGGGAGCTTTTAGAGAAATCCGGCTATCGGTGGTACAGGTAGTCGAAACAAGGCGGGAGAGCACCGAATCAGGAGCCGCATAGCATAGCGGGGATTCCTCTTCCACCAGAAAAGCCAGACTGTACAACAGGGGACCAGCGCAGAGGTATCCCAGTTCATAGGCAAAGCTGGGCCGCTTTTTCCCCGAGAACACCTTTGCCCCACAAACCGCATCATACCGCTCCCGGAATTCCGGAGAAAGCTGGGGGTGCCAGGTATCCCGCATGAGCTGTACTGGTGCACGGTAATAAATAGGACGTCCCCCCTGCTTGTGGAGAGGGCGAAGAAAACGGTTAAAATCCGCGGAGACTGCACCGAATTTCTCCAGCCCCAGCTCCTGTACCAGCGCTAGCTTCCGGCGCTTTTCTTCCCAGGAGACTGCCAGCGTATCGAACCCGATGTGATTCTTTTTCAGCAGCTGAAGGTAAAATTCTCTGGGATAACTGGAATCGATGGTGAGATGAACGGTTACTCCATGATATACTGCAATATCCAGCAGACGGATGATATAGCGGTTGGGCATCAGGTTTGCTGCCGCCATTTTTAGTTCCGTATCCGGCTGAAGGGATTTTTGCAAAGTGCGGTTTAGGGACTGGTAGATCTCCTCCATTCCCATGCAGGGGTCTTCCAAGCGGAGCCGTGCTTTGGCAAAACCGGGGCAGTCAAGTGCCTTTTCCACCTGCTGGAAAAAGGATCTCTTCCCTAACACTGGCAGAAAAAGGCTGTCGGTTACATCGCAAACCGCTGCCGGATTTTCCAGGATCTCAGAGGAAAGGTCCTCTACCGGCAAACGCAGGTATTTCCGGGTAAGGTAATCACGCCCAATGCGGCGCCCCACCGGCAGATCACGAAGCCCTGGCAGACGGTAAAACAAGTTGTATCCCAACAGTTTCAGCCCAAATTCAATCGGCCGGTTAGCTGCTTTTTCCCGATCCTGATTCTGCATACAAATCGTATGAAATTTTATCTGAGCATTTCCGTTGGTCAAAAGATAGAAGAGCTTTCGCACAAAATCCACCGACAGCTTTTCTAACATTACAGTCCCCTTCCTTTCAGCGCACATCTATTGATTTCCGATTATACATCGCTCCTGTAAAGCGCAACACCATTGGTATGTAAAAAGTATGTAAGGAACTTCCCCTACCTCTGGTCTCTCTGGAAATGAGGCGTGGATTTTTCTTCCTGTTTCTCACTTTTGAGGCCCCGTAGGATCAGATCACGGAGCATGGCATTTTGAGATGCCGCAGAATAATATTCTTTTCTCACACTTTCCAATCTGGACGCCAATTCTCCTGGCACTGTAATAGTAATTTGCATCATTTACCAGCTCTCCCTTTCAGTTAATTTGGTTCAGTGAACCTAATAATCATTATAGTGGTTCACCGGTTCACTGTCAATAGAGAACATTCTACTTTCTGCCATTGACTTCTTTGGTTCACTGATGTAAACTCATAACTAAAGAGAGGTGATAGGTATGGCGACAAATCGGCCGCGTTACACCGTATCGGTAGATGAAGAATTATTTAAGCAAATCGAGAATTTCCGGTTTGAAAACCGGTTTCAAACCCGCTCTGAGGCAACTGTGGAACTGATCCGCAGAGGATTAGAACAGTTGAAACGGGAACGGGAGGAAAAAGAACAAAAAGAGCATACTTCCTGATGAAAAGGCTCTCATTCTTTCTTTATGTAAAAAAATCGCAGTCAACGGCATTTGCCGCGACTGCGATTTTTTATCTGATAATAATATTTAGCACAGCTTGCCGCCCTGGATCACCTTTACGATCTCCAGGTCTTTATCCAGCAGCACGATATCTGCCAGCTTGCCAGCGCAAATACTGCCGATACGCTGATCCATCCCTATACTGCGGGCAGGCAGGAGGGAAACACTCTTGACCGCCTGCTCCAGGGGAATCCCCCAGGAAACCAGATTCTTCATCTCCTGATACAGGTTGGTGGTGGAACCCGCAATGGTGCCGTCCTTCAAACACGCCTTGCCGTCCTGGACAAACACCGGCTGTCCACCCAACTCATACTCTCCATCCTCCAGTCCGGCAGCACTCATGGAATCGCTGACCACCAGGGCCCGATCTCCCAGATAGCGGAAGGTAGTACGGAGAACCGCAGGATGGATGTGGAATCCATCACAGATTACCTCTGCCATGACCCGCTCGTCATCAAACACAGCTCCCACTACTCCAGGAGCCCGGTGGGTGAACCCGCTCATAGCGTTGTACAGGTGGGTAGCATGGGTAATACCCATATCAAAGCTGTGTTTTGCCTGATCGTAATCTGCTTCTGTATGGGCAATGGATACCGTGCACAGCTTCTGGGCCTGCTGGATGAACGCATCCGCGCCCTCTGTTTCCGGCGCCACCACGATCATGCGCACAATGCCACCGCAGCCGTCATACAGGCGGCGGAACATCTCAAAATCAGGAGAGCGCACATAGGAACCCTTTTGCGCCCCCTTGCGCTTAATGGATACAAACGGTCCCTCCATATGGACGCCCAACACCCGTGCGCCCTCGGTGGGATGTTCCATGCACTCCTTGGCTGCTTCCAAAGAACGGGCGATCTGTTCCTCCGGCAGAGTCATAGTAGTGGGACAGAAGGAGGTCACGCCCTTTTTGAGCAAAAATCTGGCCATCGTGCGGATAGCTTCCGGGGTACCATTGCTGGCATCCTCCCCATCACAGCCGTGAATATGCACATCCACAAAACCGGGTACTGCGGTCAGACCAGAGGCATCCAACACCTCTTCTTCTGGTGCGGAAAGACCGACTCCGACAGCCCGGATCTCTTCCCCTTCCACCAGAATATCCTTGCGGGACAACTGGAACCGGTCATCAAGAACAACTGCATTTTTTATCAGCATTTCGTTCCCTCCTTGGAATGAAAATTTTTTCTGTTTTCAGTATACCACTTTGTCCTCAGGGAAACAAGAGCACATATAAAAGCTCCCCCTACTGGGATTTTCCAGCAGAGGGAGCTTTTTCAGACGGTTTGCCGCCTGGCATCTATTCGTTTGTCCGGTTTTGCCTGTGAGCCTTATGCCTTTTCCAGTGCCTGTGCCACATCCTCGATGATGTCCTCCGGGTTTTCAATACCCACGGAGAAACGGATCAGGTCGGGGGTCACGCCGGCTTCTGCCAGCTGCTCGTCGGTCATCTGGCGATGGGTGGTGCTGGCGGGATGGAGCACACAGGTGCGCAGATCCGCCACATGAGTGACAATGGAGGCCATTTGCAGGCTGTCCATAAACCGGGTAGCGGCTTCTCTTCCGCCCTTTACACCAAAGGAAACCACGCCGCAGGTGCCGTTAGGCATATACTTCTGTGCCAGTGCATGATAGGGGCTGGATTCCAGGCCGGGGTAATTCACCCAGCTCACCTTTTCGTGACCCTCCAGGAACTTAGCCACCTTCAGAGCATTGCTGCAATGGCGTTCCATACGCAGAGCCAGCGTTTCCAGGCCCAGATTCAGCAGGAAAGCATTTTGCGGGCTGGCCTGTGCGCCCAGATCGCGCATCAGATGGGTACGGGCTTTGACAATATAAGCAGCATTACCAAACTGCTGGGTATACACAATGCCGTGATAGGATTCATCCGGCTGGGTAAGCATGGGGAACTTGCCGTTGTCCCAGTTAAAGTTACCACTGTCCACAACCACGCCGCCCAGCTGTACAGCATGGCCGTCCATGTACTTGGTGGTAGAATGGGTAACGATATCCGCGCCGAACTCAAAAGGACGGCAATTGATCGGGGTGGGGAAAGTATTGTCCACGATCAGCGGCACGCCATGAGCGTGGGCCTCCTCTGCAAACAGTTCCAGATCTGTCACCACCAGAGAGGGATTGGAAAGGGTCTCAGCAAAGACGCAGCGGGTATTGGGGCGGAATGCCGCCTCCAGCTCTTCCCGGGAGCATCCGGGACTGACAAAGGTGGATTCAATGCCCATTTCCTGCATGGTCTTGAAAATCAGGTTAAAAGTACCGCCATAAATCGCGCTGGAAGCCACCACATGGCTGCCGGCATGGCAGATATTCAGTACAGCAATCAGGGAAGCTGCCTGACCGGAAGAGGTAAGCATAGCGCCTACGCCGCCTTCCAATGCGGCAATCTTCTTTTCCACAGCATCCAGTGTGGGGTTGGCCAGACGGGTATAGAAGAAGCCATCGGCCTTCAGGTCAAACAAATCGCCCATTTCCTTGGAACTGTCATAGGTATAGGTTGTGCTCTGGACAATTGGGACGACCCGGGGCTCTCCGTTTTTGGGAGAATACCCTTCCTGAATGCACTTGGTATCAATGCGGTAATTGCTCATATTCACCATTCCTTACTTTATGAAGTTATCGTATCCCGCTACCATAAAAGGCGAATCGCTTACGCGCCTCGCAGCCATCCAAACAGATGGTTGGCCACCCAGTCGGTACCCATCACTACCAGCCAGATCAGCAGGATAAAGGCCAACGCAGAAACAATCTGCACGGCAATCCGCTTACCCCGGGGCATTTCTTCCTCTTCGGGGGCATTTTCTGCCGCGGCTTTTGCCTGCTCGGCTTCCTGCTGCCGGAACTGAGCCACCACCTTTTCTGCTTCTTCCAGCTGGGGAAGCAGCACATAAAAGCTCTGGTTGGACAAGATAGCGTCGCTGTTATACATAGAAGGGATACCGTCGATATTAGAAGCGTGCATCTCAAAGGGGATACCGCTGGCCTGCATTACCGGCTCCAACCGCTGAGCCTCCATTTCCGTTACCGTAACCAGCAGCACTTTGTCCAGCTGGGTAGGCTGGCGCAGCTTATGCCTGCCGCACTCTGGGCAGCGGACAGCGGAATCATCGCACAGGGCTTTACACTTAGGGCAATACAGCATTCAAATTTCCTGCCTTTCTTATATCGCAGTTATACTGGAATATCATATCACAGCTGCCGAAAAAAATCAAACCAATTTGCAATTTGTCAAACAAAATCCTGCAAAACGTCAATTTTCTTCCTTTACAGCTCCATCCCATCTTCGATCCACTCGTAACACACTGCATAATCCACAGAAAAATCGTTGAGCTCGCCAAAGCAAGCCTCCACCGCATCCCGGTATTCCTCAGGGGAATCATATCCCTCCAGCTCTTCCCCATCGGGCCGCACGGCGGTTGCCAGCATCTGCG
This sequence comes from uncultured Clostridia bacterium, assembly GCA_944384915.1. GTDB lineage: Bacteria > Bacillota > Clostridia > Oscillospirales > Acutalibacteraceae > Heritagella_A. The sequence goes on from CALWVH010000054.1 coordinate 39,208, forward strand.
CAAACAACATGGTGGAACCAAAGGCCTGTTCCATCAGTTCTGCCTCTGCCCGACCTTCTCGGCGCACCAGATAGTCCAGCATATCGTGGATGTCGTCCCGGCTGTTGAGGATGTCCAGCAGTTCGTTGTCTTCGGCGCTCTCCTGTCCGGCCAAAAACCACACAGCCTCTTCCCCGATATTCAGCTCGTCCAGGGCGGAGATCACGTCCAGGCTGCCGATATCGTTGCCGCACTCCGTCATCCGGTTATAAAACTCTGCCAAAATCCGTTTTAGGGCCACAGCGGAAATCACCGCCCGGGTCTGGTCCAGCACGGTTTCCAGGGAGATGTTCCCGTTTTCCCGCAACAGCGCCCAGTTCATCAAAAACCAGCACCGGTTGGCGGAATGATCCCCAAACACGGTCTGTAAAATCACGCTCTCTGCATCTGCACGATAACTCATTTTTACTGCCTCCTGTTCAATCCAGATTCAATGCAATCTTTGCCAACTTGTCCGCCATTTCATTATAGGTATCGCCAGAATGGCCTTTCACCTTAAAAAAGCGAATGTTTATTTTTTCCGCAGCCTGCCGGTAAAATGCCTGATAGGCTTTGGTGCCCTCTTTATTAGCTTTCCACTCCCCGGTGCACCATTTGGCCACACCTTCATAATCGTGGTAAATGTCCAGCGCCGGGATTCCCCGCTCCAAACACCAGTGGATTACCGTTTCTGCCCCTTTGATCTCTCCCGCTACATTCCGCATTTCCGCCAGAGCAGGGTCCTCAAATTTTTGGGAAAAGGTAACGGTCTCCCCCTCCCAGAACAACACCGCACCGCAGGCAAACTCCTTGGTACCCACATGGTAGCTGCCGTCTACATAGGCCACGGCTCGGGGAACTTCTTCCTTTGGGGATGCTTCGGGGGCCATATGAGCCGTTTCCTGCTGGGGGGCGCCATTTACAAAGGCTTCGGCCTCCTGCCGGGTGGGAAAACCCTTGTAGGAGGCCCCAGAAAAGCCTGTAACCTGGGCTTTGCACTCGTCCCAGGTTTCAAACACGCCGGTTTTTCGTCCGGCGCGCACTGCGTAGTATTTTTTTGCCATAACGTCCTCGTTTCTTTAATATATTAAAGTTTTGATTTTAATCTGTAGGTGCCATACCATTTGTCCACATAGATTTATGCGCTACAGATGTGGGCAACATCTGTACGGGTTCTGATTCCCCCTTTGGGGGAACAGAGGGAAGCAGCATTAAACTTAAAGTCGCTACCCCGCGAATGATGGGAAATCACAGTTTTTAGAATGGTATCTCTCGCCCTATTATACCAGATTTTCAGGAGATTTCCAGCCTTTACAGGAAAACTGGCTGAAGCTGCTTTCCACGGAGCGCCGCCTCACAGGTGGGCAGCAGCTTGGAAAAGTCACACACCAGCGAAACCGGCTTTTTCTCCGGGTCATCCTGCCGCAACGGGACAAAGTATACATTTTTGACATTGAGCAGCCGTCCCAGATTCTGAGCGGAAGCCGCCAAAGCATCGTTGGTGGCAAGGGCCAGCACCACCGGCAGGCCAATGCGCAGGCTGGATTTTACCGCCATGGTCACCGGGGTATCAGTAATGCCGCAGGCCAGCTTGGCAAGGGTATTGCCGGTGCAGGGGGCCACCACCATCAGGTCCACCATGTGCTTAGGGCCTATGGGTTCTGCGTCAGGGATGGTCCTGATGACCTTTTTCCCACAGGTATCTTCCAGCTCCCAGATAAAATCCGAGGCCCTTCCAAACCGGGTGTCGGTGGACGATGCGTTATAGGACATAATCGGAAGCAAACTGTGCCCCTCCTCCGCCAAACGGTGCAGCTGCTCCAAAGCCGGCTGGAAGGTGCAGAAGGAACCGCACATGGCAAAGCCGATCTTCTTTTTCTCCAAAGCTCTCACTCCTCCATCATATGGTAAATAGTTTCCTTAATGATCTCCCCTGCCGCCTTGGGAGCCACCTTTCCAGGAAGGGAAAGAGCCGGGAGCACCCGGACGCCCAGTTCAGCAGCCGTTTCCCGGTCGGTACCGCCGGGAGCCGAGGCCAGATCAATGAGCAATGTGCCCGGCTGTAAGCCGGAAAGGGATTCCCGGGTGAACACCAGCGCCGGAATGGTATTAAATACCAGGTCATATCCGCCGCCAGGATGCCGGGTGTGTACCGCTCGATACCCGCTTTGCCGGATCCAGGCCAGGTCCTCCGGCTTGCGGGCGCTGACCGTTACCTGCGCTCCCAGCCCCCGGAGCATCCAGGCCAGCACCTTGCCAATGCGCCCAAAGCCCGTTACCAAGCACCGGGAACCGTTGAGGGTGCCCGGATACTCCTCCATGGCGATCTGGATGGCGCCCTCCGCTGTGGGCACAGCATTGCGCACCGTCAGCTCTTCCTGATGGAAATAGTCAAACACCGAGACCTTTTCCCAAACATCCGTTGTGTGATAGAGCCGCTCCGTCATGCCGCCATATACGGTTTTGCCCAAAAACAAAGAGGCAAACCCTTCTCCCAGCAGCACCGGCTCTTTGCCCAATGGAGTGTTCAAATGGATACCATCCGATGTGACCGGAAGGGGAAAAATAAGGGTGTCGCATTTTTCTACAGTCTCCTCTATGGTGGCCTGCCGGATTCTTGGGTCCAGTTCTGCCTTTTCCAGTGACGCCGCATAAACGGGATAGCCGTCTTCCAAAAGGGAAGCCGCCAGAAATGCTTGCCGCTGATCGCCGCCAATGACGCCAAAAACTGTTTTCTCCTGTTTCATACTCTCGCCGCCGTTTCTCCGCGCAGCTGGAAGCAGAGAAAGCCTTCGCGCGGAAAAAGCTCTCTGTGATGAACCTGCTTCCTACTTTTCCCATAATATGGAAAGTGCTTTCGGAGTGTGAAGTTCATTCCCGGAAAAGGTGAAAAAATAGCGGTTTTTGCCAAATTTGAATTTAGGTGTTTATTTTGGCGGCTTTACGCAATATAATAGAGATAGTGTGTTTTTACGGAAAGGTTTCCCCTTTCCTGGAACCAAACAGTCGGAACTCTTTTGAGTTCCTCTATATAAAGGAGTTGGAAGCTATGGAACCTTCTCGTTTGCTGGATTCCGTCAAGCATATCCATTTTGTCGGGATTGGCGGCTCCGGTATGTGCCCCCTTGCGGAAATCCTTTTCCACAGGGGTTTTGTCATTACCGGTTCCGACATGAGCGAATCGGATACTCTGGAACGTGTTCGCGGCTATGGTATCCCCGTCCACATGGGGCACCGTGCCGAAAATATCCAGGGCGCAGAACTAGTGGTTTACACCGCCGCCGTCAAGCAGGACAACCCTGAGCTGGTGGCCGCCCGGGAGCAGAATATTCCCACCGTGGAGCGCTCGGTATTGCTGGGCATGGTAACAGACCGGTATCCGGATTCCATTGCGGTTTCCGGCACCCACGGCAAAACTACCACCACCGGCATGATTACCCAGCTTCTGGTGAGTGCAGGAAGAGACCCCAGCGCCGTTATCGGCGGCAAGCTGCCCTTTATCGGCACCAACGGCCGTGCGGGCAAGTCGGACGTGATGGTGTGCGAAGCCTGCGAATATGTGGACACCTTCCTGCATCTGCATCCGGCCATCTCGGTGATTCTCAATGTAGACGCCGACCATCTGGATTACTTTAAAAATCTGGAAAATATCATCAAGTCTTTCCGCCAGTTTGCCTGCCAGACCAGCCGCCTGCTCATCGTCAACGGCGATGACGCCAACAGCCTAAAGGCGGTGGAGGGTCTCACCCATGCCAAAGTAATCACCTTTGGATTTGAGAGCAGCAACGATTATTCGGCTGCGGAGATTGCCGACACCAAGGGCGCACGGGAAGAATTTACCCTGATGAAGAAAGGCCAGCCCCTGTGCCGCATTGAGCTTTCCGTACCTGGCCGGCACAATATTTTCAATGCTTTAGCTGCCGCCGCAGTGGCCGACCAGATGGGCGTACCGGCAGAGGAGATCGCCAAGGGACTCCACGCCTTCACCGGCGTACACCGCCGCTTTGAGGTACTGGGCCAGTTTGACGGCGTCACCGTTGCCGATGACTTTGCCCACCACCCCACCGAGCTTACCGCCACCTTGACTGCCGCCATGGATATGGGCTTCCATGAGGTCTGGGCGGTATTCCAGCCCCACACCTTCTCCCGCACCTACCTGCTGCTGGATGATTTTGCAAAGGCCCTTTCCATCCCCGACCATGTGGTGATGACCGAGATCCTGCCTGTGCGGGAAGAAAACATCTACGGTATCCACACCAGCGACTTGGCGGCAAAGGTACCGGGCAGCTGCTGGTTCGATTCTTTTGAAAAGATTGCAGAGTATGTGATGGAAAAAGCCCAGCCGGGGGATCTGATTTTGACCCTTGGCGGCGGCGATATTTATAAGTGCGCCAATTTGATTGTCAGCCGCTATAAAGCCCGGGGCTAAGATGTAGGGCCCTGGCTTTGCTCGTTGGAGCGAGCGGCCAGGGGATAAAAAGCCAGTAAACAGCTTTTCGGCTGTTTATGATATAGGAAGAAAAGAAATACAAGGGCCGGTGAAATCCGGCCGGGACAAAAACGGAGGAATCTATGAGCGGATACTTTGGAGTAGCTTCGAAAAACGACTGCATGTTTGACCTGTTCTTTGGCACCGACTATCATTCCCATCTGGGAACACGCCGGGCCGGAATGGCCGTATACAGCAGGGAGGAGGGCTTCAACCGGGCGATACATAATATCGAGAACGCCCCCTTCCGCACCAAGTTCGACAAGGACTTTGGCGAAATGCACGGCAACCTGGGCATCGGCTGTATCTCTGACTATGAGCCCCAGCCTTTGATCGTGCGCTCTCACCACGGCACCTACGCTATCTCTACAGTGGGAAAGATCAACAATCTGGACGACATCGTTAAGCAGATCTTTACTACCGGTCACGCCCATTTTCTGGAGATGAGCGGCGGCGACATCAACGCCACCGAATTGGTAGCCGCTATTATCAACCAAAAGGACAACCTTATTGAGGGAATCCAGTATGCCCAGGAGATCATCGACGGCTCTATGACCATGCTGCTGCTGACCCCCAAGGGAATTCTGGCAGCCCGCGATAAAATGGGCCGCACCCCGGTATGCGTAGGTAAAAAAGAAGGCAGCTACTGCATTTCTTTTGAGAGCTTTGCCTACTTGAATCTGGAATACACCCATGAAAAAGAGCTTGGCCCCGGCGAGATCGCCATGATTACTCCCGAGGGAGTGGTCACACTGGTACAGCCCGGAAAAGATATGAAGATCTGCACCTTCCTGTGGGTCTATTATGGGTATCCGTCCTCCTCGTATGAGGGCGTGAGCGTGGAACAGATGCGCTACAACTGCGGAGCCCTGCTGGCCAAACGGGATGACGCTCATCCTGATACCGTTGCTGGTGTGCCGGATTCTGGCACCGCCCATGCAGTAGGATACTCCAACGCCTCCGGTATCCCCTTCTCCCGTCCGTTTATCAAATATACTCCCACCTGGCCCCGCTCCTTTATGCCCACCGTGCAGAGCCGCCGGGACCTGATCGCCAAAATGAAGCTGATCCCCGTTCATGAGCTCATTGACGGCAAGAGCCTGCTGCTCATCGATGACTCCATTGTACGCGGCACCCAGCTGCGGGAAACCACCCAGTTCCTGTATAACAGCGGTGCAAAAGAGGTGCATGTGCGCCCCGCTTGCCCGCCCCTGCTGTACGGCTGCAAATACCTGAACTTCTCCCGTTCCACCTCCGAGATGGATCTCATCACCCGCCGGGTCATTAAGGAAATGACCGGCAGCGAAGAGGTAGACCTCACCCCCTATGCCGATCCAGAAAGCCAGGAATACAAGGAGATGCTGGAGCGCATCCGCCAGAAGCTCCACTTTACCTCCCTGCGGTATCACCGTCTGGACGACCTGATGGAATCTGTCGGCATTGACCGCTGCAAGCTGTGCACCTATTGCTGGGACGGAAAAGAATAAGTTTCTCATAAATAACGCTGCCTGTCCTGTTGGGAGAATTCCTACAGGGCAGGCAGTTTTATTTCTCTTAAAATTCCTTTATAAAACGAAAGCCCCCGCCGCAGAAGATTTTCTCTTCCGCACCGGGGGCTGTGTTTTTATTCTGATAAAGTTTTCTGGGAATCCAAAGAATCCCCTTCCTGCTTTTCTTCGTTTGGCTTTTTTTCCTGATAGGGGTAGATGCCTTTTTTTACCACCATGCCCTCATACTTGAGCTTAAACTGTACCCGGCCCACAAACCGGTGATGACAGGAGCGGCACTCAAAAGGCGCGCGAAAACTCTTGTTTCGAAGGCTCCAGGGCTCCAACCGGCGGGCAACCTTGCCGCAGTGCTCACAGCGGAACAACAGGTCGGAACGACGAATTTCGGGATGATGCAAGTCGCTGATAATCACCGTTTTAAAGAGCATACGGTCGTAAAACTCCTGGCGCCGGGCGTCCTGCATAAACTCCGAAAGGCGACGAGGGTCATATAGCTTTTTTAGGCACTTGAGGGAAAGAAGGCTGTCATCCAAGGCTCGGTGATGATCCATCCCCTCTTCGTCAATCTGCAAAAGCTGCGCCGCAGTGGAAAGCCCCATCTGCTGGGTACTCCCATACTCCATAACGCTCTCACAATACTTTTGCAGGTCAACATACTGGGTGAGAAAAGGAATCTTCTCACTGCCGCAGAAATACCGGTAATTCTCAATGAGGGTGAGGATATCGGAGGTTCCCCAGGTAAGGAGCACCGCCTCCCCCATCCATTTGCGAAAACGGCTCTGCACCTGCATAAACTGCATACCGCCTGCCAAATCCTCATTGGTAATACTGGTGAGAGTCTTTACCTTCCCGCTGATCTTCTTCCCCACCTGGGGGCGCACCAAGGACGAAAAGGTATCGATCATATGCAGGGAGCTGTCAAATTTCACCGCGCCAAACTCGATGATTTCATTGATAAACCCCTGTTTTCTCCGGCTATAGGTGCCGTTCCATTCTAAATCCAGGATCACATACTCCATTTCAGGACTCCAAACCGTACCTTACTTTATTTTTTCCGGCTGGCCTGCTTCATCCGCATCTCCTTGCTGAGAATCTGCTTGCGCATACGGATGCTCTTGGGAGTAACCTCCACCAGATCGTCTTCTGCAATAAACTCCAGGGACTGTTCCAGGCTGAGGATGGTAGGCGGAGTCAGCTTCAGAGCTTCATCAGAGCCAGCCGCCCGGGTGTTGGTAACGTGCTTCTTTTTGCACACATTCACCACGATATCCTCATTTTTGGGGCTTGCACCCACGATCATGCCCTCATAGACCTCCACGCCGGGTCCAATAAACATACGGCCACGATCCTGGGCGGCAAACAGGCCATAGCCGGTGGATTCACCGGTCTCATGGGCAATCAGGGAGCCCTGCTGACGCTGGATGATGTCTCCCTTGTAGGGCTCATAACCATCAAACACATGGTTCATAATGCCGTTACCGTTGGTATCCGACATGAACTCGGAGCGGTAGCCCATCAGCCCTCTAGCAGGAATCTTGAATTCCAGATGGGTCATGCCGGTATCACGGGTGCCCATATTGACGATCTCTGCCTTGCGGGAACCCAGCTTCTCCATAACGGCGCCCACATAATTATCCGGCACCTCGATCATCAGAAGCTCGATAGGCTCGCACTTTTTGCCGTCGATCTCCTTATAGATCACCGTGGGACGGGAAACCTGGAACTCATAATTCTGACGGCGCATCTGCTCAATGAGAATGGACAGATGCAGCTCGCCGCGGCCGGATACCTTAAAGGTATCAGCGGAATCTGTCTCCTCCACCCGCATAGCCACGTTGGTCTCCACCTCTTTGAACAGGCGGTCGCGGATATTACGGGAGGTGACGTATTTGCCCTCGCGGCCAGCAAAGGGGCTGTTGTTGACCATGAACATCATGGACACGGTAGGCTCGTCGATCTTAACAAAAGGAAGAGCCTCCACACAATCAGGGCTACAGGCCGTCTCGCCGATGTTCAGGTCACTGATACCGGAAACCGCCACGATATCGCCCAGCTGTGCGCTTTCTGCTTCGACTCTCTTTAGCCCCTCAAACTGATAGAGCTTGGAGATCTTTACATTTTTGGTGGTGCCATCCCGATGGCACAGCACCATGTTATCATTCACCTTAATGGAACCACGCTCCACGCGGCCAATACCGATACGTCCCACATACTCATCATAGTCGATGTTGGAGAACAGCACCTGGGCAGGGCCGTCCATCTCACCGGAGGGGGCGGGAACTTCCCGCAGAATCGCCTCAAACAGAGGGGTCATATCGGTACCGGGAGCATGGGGGTCGTCGCTGGCATAGCCATCGCGGCCGGAGGCATACACCACCGGGAATTCCAGCTGATCGTCATTGGCGCCCAGCTCAATAAACAGGTCCAAAACTTCGTCCACTACTTCTTCCGGACGTGCGCCGGGGCGGTCGATCTTATTTACCACAACCACCGGCTTTTTACCAAGGCCCAACGCCTTTTTCAGCACGAACCGGGTCTGGGGCATACAGCCCTCAAAAGCATCCACCAGCAGTAGCACACCGTCCACCATCATCAGGATACGCTCCACCTCGCCGCCGAAATCGGCATGGCCGGGAGTATCCACAATATTGATCTTGGTGCCGTTATACATAACCGCCGTATTTTTTGACAAAATGGTAATGCCGCGTTCCCGTTCCAGATCACCGGAGTCCATGACTCGCTCGGCGACTGCTTCATTCTGGCGGAAAATACCACTCTGCCGCAGAAGCTGGTCCACCAATGTAGTCTTACCGTGGTCAACGTGGGCAATAATGGCGACATTGCGCAAATTTGTTCTTGTATCCATTCCTTTTTACCTCACTTCAGGCGCCGTGGAAGACCGGCCCTAACTATTGTTCTTCCCGAACTTTTTGATTTTACTTCCACTTCTTTTCACAAACTACAAACAGAAATTAGTATACCACTTTTTTGCCTGTTTGTGAAGATTTCAGACCCCGTTCCAACCGCAGAAAACCAAACAAAAAAGCGACTTTCTCTTCCCTGTGCTTTTGTGGACAATGGCGGTTCTTTACCTCTTTTGTGGAAAAACATAAAAAGCAGGCTCCTTGGAACCTGCCTGCTGCGTAAAACAAAAACCCCGAAGCGATTTACGCATCGGGGCTCACAATTTGGAGCGGACGACGAGGCTCGAACTCGCTACCTCCACCTTGGCAAGGTGGCGCTCTACCAGATGAGCTACGTCCGCGGAACGAGTGTTATTATATCGAATATGAAAACAAAAGTCAATACCTAAATTTATATTTTTTTATTTTTTCTTTTTTGACTTTTTACAACGGGCTTCCCTACACAGGTTATGGCAGATTTTTCCAATATGTATCGCCTGTGCAAAACTCACACGCAACCCACAGCTTATCTTCCTTCAAGACTATAATAGACCCATGTTTAATTCTATAGTATTATCATAAGGCTGCTCCTCTCTGTTTTAGGCGGCAGCTTTTAGGAGGGAAAGAAATGCCGCATCGTAAACAGGGAGATAAACTTCGAGATATCCGGGAACGGCTGGGATTTACCCAACGGCAGGTGGCAAATGCACTGAATATCGACCGCTCCAGCTATGCTTCCTATGAGATTGGAAGGAGTCAGCCCAGTCCTACTACACTGGTGATCCTTTCTAAACTCTTTAATTTGCCTATTGAGGAGCTTTTAGATGACGAACTGGCCGCCACCTATGTGCAGGATGTAGGACGAGACAAGTTTTCTTCCGCTTCTGAACCATATGTGGGAAATTCTTCTCGATATCTGTCTAATCTTTCCCGCTCCTCCCATATCTACGACCTCACCAAGGACGAACATGCCCTCCTGTGCCTTTACCGTGCAGCGGACAAGGAGCTGCGTCGGGAAATGATCGATCAAATTACGCAGATGCTTCACGGAGAAGAAAAAAAGTAAAAAGAGTAAGTTTTTCATTCCTTTTCATTGGGATAAATTTGTGGTATACTAATTTTATATCGCTGCCTTGTGCGGCACCCACAAATGGATAGAGGAGGACGCTTGTGGAAAACGATACCTTTACCGGCGGTGTAGGGCCCGGGGGCCTTCGCACCAAAAACGACATTCGGGTTCTGCTCTGTTATCTGCTGGCCAGCGTTTCTGCGCCTTTGCGTCAGGATGATATCCTTTCGATTTTGCAGGAATATAATCTGGCCAATTATTTTGAGATTATGGACGCCCTTTCCTATCTGCTGGAAAAGGGCCTTCTTTCCCCTGTGCCGGATCTGCCTGGGTTTCTGTCTATCGGCCCTGGCGGCCGGGAGATTGCCTCCCAGCTGGATGGGACCCTCCCGTTGGCTATCCGGGAAAAAACGGTGGCGGCTGCGGCCAACCTGTTGGCCAGAGCGCGCCGGGAACAGGAAAACCGGGTGGAGATCAAGAAAAACGAAAAAGGGTATTCTGTCACCTGCCATGTCTCCGACGGGGAGATGGATTTGATGGCTTTCACCCTGTATGCCCCGGATCTGTATCAGGCCCGGCTCATCAAACGGAATTTTCACCGAAACCCGGAAGTGATCTATCAGGTGATGCTGGCCGCTGTTACCGGCAGCCGGGACCTGGCTGCCGACGCTTTACGGCACATTACCTCCTGAGTATATAGTTTTCAATCGCCAGAGTGGCGCCGTCTTCTTCACAGGAAGCGGTAGTTGCTTTGGCGATTTTTTTGATCTCCTCAGTGGCGTTGCCCATGGCGATGGAAAGGCCGGCGTATTCCAACATCTCCCGATCATTGCCGTTGTCCCCAATGGCGGCGGTATTTTCCCGGGAAATGTTCAAAATCTCCCCCAGCGCAGCAAGGGCCGCCCCTTTATGGCACCCCGCTGCATTGATCTCCAAATTATCGAATATGGAAGAAACCAGCTTTAAGTTTTTATTTTGGGAAAGGCGCTCTTTGATCTCCCCACGCAGTTTTTCCGGGAGGTAGGGCAGGTTGATTTTTTCCGGGGGAATCTGGGTTTCCTTTATGTACTGCCGCAGACTCTGCACCTGCAAATAGTCTTTTTTCAGATACATCCGCTTTCGTTCGGGAAAGCCGTATTCTTCCCATGCCCGAACCAGGTCCCCGCGCCGGAGCACCGGCCTCCCCTGTGCATAAATCTCCACAAATATCGGATATTCCCGAAGAATATCCAGCACCTCCACTGCCAGCTGCCACGACAGCAGGCAGGAATAGAGCCTTTTTCCGGAAGAAAGATCGTATACCGCCGCCCCATTGCTGGTAACAACATACCGGATAAACGGCAGCCGGGTAAGGCTTTCCGGCAGGAATCCCAAAATTCTGCCTGTGGTAGGCACCAGTTCCACTCCCTGGGCAGCAGCAGCCGTCAGGGCCTTTTCTCCTTTTGGAGATAAAGAACCGTCTTTTCCCAGCATGGTACCATCCAGATCAAAAGCAAAAAGTTTATATTCCCCCATATTGGACTCCCCTCTTTTGAATCACTTTTCAGTTCATTATACCACATTCCCCCGCTGTTTCCAGCTTGGTAGGAAAAGAAGGTAGAATTTTGAGAGATTTTGTCCTATGGGTATAAATTCAAAGAAAACAGAGACAGGACGGAAAAAATATGCTATAATAGGATATATGGTTTCAAGAATAAAAAGGGACGCCGAAAATCGGCATCCCTTTCTCTCCTGTTTACCGGCTGCGAAAAGTGCTGCACTCTGTGCCGCTGCCAGAGCAGGCCACACAGATGCTTTGGGCACCACATTTGCCCTGGGTATTGTGGCAGCACTTTTGTGCGTCACACTGGACCGAAGTACTGCTGGAGGCACAAGCCCCTGCGCAGTTGGACGGCGCTGCTCCTTGACGCTTCTGGTAAGAAGCGCAGTTGGCGCCAGAGCCCACATGGATTCCTTGAAGGCTGCAGCAGCCCATCTGATAATGGGCACAGGAAGTTACCTTACATTCCAGATTTGTCATTTGATTCCATCCTTTCTGTTAGAAACGATCCAGAGAATTTTAAGAAGAACCTCTCTTCTCTGGATTATATTTTCCTTTGTCCGTTTCGTTTATGCGTTTCGGACCGTATTTTTATAAAGTGTAGGAGGTCACTGTGTATGAATTTTAAGATTATTGGAACTGGAAGCGCCCGTCCCGCCTGTGTAAAGACCAACGACGATTTGGCGGAATTCCTGGACACCTCGGACGAGTGGATTCGTACCCGTACCGGCATTGAGGAACGCCATGTGCTGACTGACGGCGAAAGCCTTTCTCAACTGGCTACGCAGGCTGCCCAGGCCGCTTTGGAAAATTCTGGCACAAAGCCTGAAGAGCTGGATTTCGTTATTTGTTCCACCATCCGTGGAGATTACATTACACCTTCCCTGTCCTGCATTGTAGCCCGGAATTTGGGCGTACGCTGCATGGCTTTTGATATAAACGCCGCCTGCTCCGGCTTTATTTATGCCCTGGACTGCGCCACCGGCTATTTTGAGCGCGGCAGAGCCCAAAAGGGCCTCATCGTTTCCGCAGAGGCCATGTCCAAAATGGTAAACTGGCAGGATCGGGCAACTTGCGTGCTGTTTGGCGACGCTGCCGGCGCCGTGGTATTGGAAAAGGGAGAAAACCTGTTGGCTTCCAAGCTCACCTCCGACGGCAATGTGGAAGTCCTGAACATTCCCCATGTGTATGGCAACTCCCCCTTCAGCTCTGACGAGCACAATCCCTCCTATCTGTTTATGGACGGCCATGGGGTATATAAATTTGCTGTCAACGCGATGGCTACCGGTCTTGCAGAAACCATCGCCGCCGCTGGTTTAAAGCAGGATGAAGTGGACCATGTGCTGCCCCATCAGGCAAATATGCGGATTATCCAGGCTGCTATGAAAAAACTGGACATCCCCGAGGACCGGTACCGCACCAACATCGCCCACTATGGCAATACCTCTTCTGCCTGCATCCCGGTGCTGTTGGACGAACTGAACCAGGCTGGTATGCTGAAAGAAGGACAGATTCTTGCTTTGACTGCTTTTGGAGGCGGCCTTACTACCGGCGCCATGGTGATTCGCTGGTAACTTTGATTTTGCCCATTCCTTTTGGGTAAAATGGCAAAAAATTGAAAAGAATCCCATTTACTAATAGGAAAACCGCGATTCCTTTTAAAAAAACTTGAAAAAAAAGTAAAAAAACGGTATTGTATTAAGGATATGGAGTTGATGTCTGTGAAATCATGTGGAAAACTGGTTTTGCGGGCATCCTTTGTCTGTTGAAACTTTGACCTTCAAACTAATTTGGTGGATCTTTTCTAAAAAGGAGTGTTTACATTATGATCCATACACCCATCTGCGAGATGCTGGGCATCCAGTATCCCATTTTCCAGGGCGGCATGGCCTGGGTAGCCGACGCCAGTCTGGCCTCTGCCGTCTCCAATGCAGGCGGACTTGGTATTATCGCTGCCATGAACTCCAATGGTGAGCAGCTGCGGGCAGAGATCCGCAAATGCCGTGAAATGACGGACAAGCCCTTTGGCGTGAATATTATGCTGATGAGCCCCTTTGTGGAAGAGACCGCCAAAGTGGTGATTGAAGAAAAGGTACCGGTCATCACCACCGGTGCAGGTAACCCCAGCCGCTATATGGAAGGCTGGCTGGCAGCCGGCATCAAGGTGATCCCGGTTGTGGCTTCTACTGGCGTTGCCCGGATGGTGGAGAAGCACGGTGCTGCCGCAGTCATCGCAGAAGGCGGCGAAAGCGGCGGTCATATTGGTGAGATGTCCACCATGCCTCTGGTTCCCCAGGTGTGCGACGCAGTTTCCATCCCGGTGCTGGCAGCCGGCGGTATTGCAGACGGCCGCGGCGTTGCCGCTGCCCTGATGCTGGGCGCTGTGGGCGTACAGGTAGGCACCCGCTTCCTGGTTGCCAAGGAATGCACCATCAGCCAGGTGTATAAGGATAAGGTCCTCAAGGCAAAGGATACCGATACGATTGTTACCGGCAAGCGTCTGGGCCATCCCATGCGCTCCCTGAAAAACCCCTTCTCCCGGGAATTTGCCAAGCTGGAGTATGACACCACCGTTACCGGCGAAGAGCTGGAAAAAATGGGCCTGGGCGCACTGCGCCGCGCTGCTCGTGAGGGCGACGCCAAGGGCGGTACTTTCCTGGCAGGACAGGTATCCGGCATGATTAAGAAGGAGCAGACCGCTTCTGAGATCATTACCGAGATGTTTACCGAGGCAGAAGAAATCCTGAAAGGAGCCACAAAATGGGTAAAGTAGCATTTCTTTTCAGCGGCCAGGGCGCACAGTATCCCGGCATGGGAAAATCCCTGTGCGACGCCAGCGCCGCTGCCAGATATACCTTTGAGCAGGCGGATGCTGTCCGCCCCGACACCTCCAAGCAGTGCTTTGAGGGCACCAAGGAGGAACTGAGCCAGACCATCAACACCCAGCCCTGCCTGTACTGTGTGGACTTGGCCGCTGCCGAAGCCCTGCGGGACGAGGGAATCGTGCCCGATGCTGTGGCAGGCTTCTCTCTGGGCGAGATTGCTGCGCTGACCTTTGCCGGTGTATTCTCCCGCAAAGATGGCTTCTCTTTTGTGTGCAAGCGCGGCGAGCACATGAGCGAGGCCACCAAAAAGACCGGCGGCAGCATGGCTGCTGTGCTGAAGCTCAGTAACGAAAAGGTGAACGAGCTGGCTTCCGCTTATGACAAGGTTTTCCCCGTCAACTACAACTGCCCCGGACAGGTTTCCGTGGCCGGTGAAAAAGAGCAGCTGGACGCTTTCTGTGAGGACTGCAAAGCTGCCGGCGCCAGAGTGGTTCCCCTGGCTGTCAGCGGCGCTTTCCACTCCCCCTTTATGGATGAAGCTGCTGCCGCTCTGGCAGAAGAGCTGAAATCCATCCCGGTGCAGAAGGCCGGAATCCCGGTGTATTCCAACGCCAGCGCAGAGCTGTATCCCGAAGATGCAGACGCTATCCGCGCTTCCATTGCCACCCAGGTGAACCATCCTGTGCAGTGGCAGGCTATTTTGGAAAAGCTGCACGCAGACGGTTTTGACACCTTTATCGAGTGCGGCGCAGGCAAGACCCTGGCTGGCCTGGTAAAGAAAACTTTGAAGGGCGTTTCTATCTACAATGTGGAAGACGCCGACGGCCTGAAGGCTGTTGTGGAAGCTCTGAAAGTATAACTTTAAAAAGGAAGGTATCGTCATTATGATGCTCGAAAATAAAGTAGCTGTTGTCACCGGCGGCGCAGCCGGTATTGGCCGTTCCATCGCCCTGACTATGGCAAAAGAGGGCGCTAACATCGCCATTCTGGACGTGTGCAAGCCCGAGACCGCCGAAGAAGCCTGCGCTCTCATCGCAGAGACCGGTGCGACCGTAAAATTCTATCACTGCGACGTTTCCAACTTTGAGCTGGTGGACACCACCATCAAGCAGGTCATCGCAGACCTGGGCGGTGTGGATATTCTGGTGAACAACGCCGGTATTACCCGCGACTCCCTGCTGGTTTCCATGAAGGAAGAGGATTTTGACAAGGTGATCGCCATCAACCTCAAGGGCGTGTTCAACACCATCCACGCTTGCTACCATCACTTTATGCGTAAGCGCAGCGGCCGCATCATTAACATCTCCTCTGTTACCGGCCTCATGGGCAACCCGGGCCAGGCAAACTACACCGCTGCCAAGGCTGGTATCATCGGCCTGACCAAGACCACCGCCAAGGAACTGGCTTCCCGCGGCGTGACCTGCAACGCTATTGCTCCCGGCTTTATCCAGACTGCTATGACCGACGTCCTCAGCGACAAGGCCAAGGACGCTATGCTGGGCGCTGTTCCCATGAAGCGCATGGGCCAGCCTGAGGATATCGCCAAAACCGCCCTGTATCTGGCCAGCGACCTGTCCTCCTATGTGACCGGCGAGGTTATCCGCGTAGACGGCGGTATGTGCATGTAATTGTAAACCGGCAAGCCCTGTGGCCTGACAGGTACAGGGCTGCGCCTGTATTCTGATTTTGATAGACTATCGGAGGTATCTTTTCATGAGACGAGTTGTGATTACCGGAGTTGGCGCCGTCTCCCCTGTCGGCAACACTGCGGAAGAAACCTGGAACAGCCTGATTAACGGCAAAAACGGCATTGGCCCCATCACCCGCTTTGACACCAGCGATCCCGCCTGCAAGGTAAAGGTAGCTGCCGAAGTCAAAGACTTTGACCCCAGCCTGTATATGGAAAAGGGCGAGATCCGCAAGACCGACCTGTATGCCCAGTACGCCATGGCTGCCGCTGTGCAGGCCATGAAGGACAGCGGCATTGAGGGGAAAGTGGATTCTGACCGTCTGGGTGTGTATGTTGGTTCCGGTATCGGCGGCATGAACACCTTTGTGGAAGAGTGCAACAAGCTGGAAAACAGCGGCATGAAGCGCATTTCCCCCTTCTTTATCCCCATGATGATTTCCAATATTGCTGCCGGCAATATCGCTATCCGCTTCAAGGCAGAAGGCCCCTCCATGTGTGTGACCACTGCCTGTGCAACCTCTGCTCATGCTGTGGGCGAGGCATTCCACACCATCCGCTACGGCTATGCTGACGCCATGATCGCCGGCGGCGCAGAAGCTACCATCAACAAGCTGGCCGTAGCCGGCTTTACCAACTGTAAGGCCCTGACCACCGAAGAAGACCCCAATCGTGCTTCTATCCCCTTTGATAAGGAGCGCAGCGGCTTCGTCATGGGCGAAGGCGGCGCAATCCTGGTGCTGGAAGAATACGAGCACGCTGTGGCTCGCGGCGCCAAGATCTATGCCGAAATCGTCGGCTATGGCAACACCAACGACGCTTATCATATGACCGCTCCCCACCCGGAGGCCAAGGGCGCTGCCCAAAGCATCCGCCTGGCAGTGAAAGAGGCCGGGATGCC
>CALWVH010000055.1 GCA_944384915.1 uncultured Clostridia bacterium
ACAGATCAGAGTCTTGTCTTCGTACATTGTGATATACCTCACTTTGGATAATAGATATTTGCCCGTAGACGGATTCGCACCGCCGCCTTTGATAATCAACGCTCTACTTAAGCTACCGGGGCATATAAACCAACTAAAATGCAGCGCTCAATTTTCGTCGGGCTCTTTGCATAGCATTTCCTACTGATTTCACAGAAATTCCCATTTTTTTAGAAATTTCAGAATAGGAAAAACCGGATACATAGCAAACCAACGCCTGCCGCTCCATTTCAGTTAATGTTTCCTGGATAATACTTAACAGGAGGTCCAAGCTTTCCCGATGGATAAGCAGAGCTTCCGGATTTTCGGAAGAAATGGAAATTTGTTCCGCATATGCATTTCCAATTTCCTCTGCATCAAGAGAAATAAAATTCCGCAGAGGCTCATTTTTTTTACCCAGAGCCTTTCTTCCCGCCGAAATAATACGGTTAGAAATACAGGCCCCCGCATAGGTGGAAAAAGCCGCCCTACCCTTATGATACGTCCCAGCCGCAAAAAACAGACCAATCAAACCTTCTTGCGCAAGATCTTCTGTTTCCAACAAACTAGAACGATATGGAACCGCCGCGTGATGGATTAGCGGGAGATACCGGGAAGCCAATTCGGTAAAAGCTTCCTTTTCACCTTTCTGTATCTGTAAGACCAATTCATCATCGGAAAAGCGCTTCCACTTCAAACTCAATAACACCTCAATAACAACGAATTCTCCGTTGTTTCTTCCATCATAACCGATTTAGGCAAAAAAGTCAACAAAAATTAAAGAAATGGCCACAATTTATTGCGCATGTACTGTTTTTTTATGACTCCTACTACAAAGATATACCTTCTACAGGGGTATAATTCCTCCTGGACATTATCCTGCCGCTTTGGTTCGATATAATGGAGTCAATCATAGAAGTGAAATTGGGAAAGAGGCGTTATCATGATTTCGCGATTATTTAGTATGGGACTATATGGTTTGGAAGCCTTTACCGTAGAAGTAGAAGCAGATATTTCCAAAGGACTTCCATGTTTTGATATTGTAGGACTACCGGACACAGCGGTAAAAGAATCCCGAGAGCGGGTGCGTTCCGCCATCAAAAACTGTGGCTATGAATATCCAGTAAGCCGGATCACTATGAATTTAGCTCCTGCGGATAAGAAAAAAGAAGGCCCTATTTATGATCTTCCCTTGCTGATTGCCTTGCTTCAGGCTACAGGTCAGCTGTCAGCTTCTTTGGAAGACAGTGTATTTATTGGGGAGCTTTCCCTTTCTGGAGAGATTCGCCCAGTCCGAGGCGTTCTGCCTATGGCTATTGCCGCCCATAAGGCCGGATTTCGCCGTTTCTTTGTTCCGGCTGCCAATGCCCGCGAGGGGGCAGTGGCGGAGGGGATGGAAGTTTACCCTGTCTCATCCGTAAGGGAGCTGATGGATTGTCTGGAAGGAAAAACAGCCCTTTCTCCCTGTAAGATTTCTCCTGAGGAAACCACCAACGAATATTCCCCTTTGCTGGACTTTGCCGATGTGAAAGGGCAGCTTGCCGCCAAGCGTGCGTTGGAGATCGCTGCCAGTGGTGGTCATAACGTGCTGCTGATCGGCCCTCCCGGCTCTGGAAAAAGTATGTTGGCAAAGCGCTTGCCCTCCATTCTGCCGGATATGACCTTTGAGGAGATGATTGAAACCACCAAGATTCATTCCATAGCCGGTACAATTCCCAACGGCGGGGCGCTGGTGAGAAGCCGTCCTTTTCGCTCTCCTCATCACACAGTTTCCCCAGCCGGCCTTTCCGGTGGTGGCGTCATTCCTCGTCCTGGGGAGATTTCCCTCTCCCATAATGGAGTCTTATTTCTCGACGAATTGCCGGAATTTTCTCGGGCTGCTATGGAAGTACTGCGCCAACCTATGGAGGATGGGCGCGTTTCCATCTCCCGGGTCAACGGTACGATTTCTTATCCCTGTACCATGATGTTGGTGGCAGCTATGAATCCTTGCCCCTGTGGATATTTTGGACATCCTACCAAACCCTGTACCTGTTCTTCTGGGGCGGTCACCCGATATTTGGGACGCATTTCCGGACCGTTACTGGACCGTTTGGACATCCATGTGGAGGTGCCGCCGGTGAATTTTGACGAGTTTGCATCTCGTGAAAAGGCCGAGTCCTCTGCCTCCATCCGGGAGCGGGTAAATAAGGCTCGAAAAATTCAAAACCAGCGCTTTGCAGGTACTGGTATCACCTGTAATGCCCAGATTCCACCAGCGCTTCTACATGAAGTATGTACTATTACCCCTACTGCCATGCGGCTGCTGCGCAATGCCTTTGACCAGTTAGGGCTTTCGGCCCGGGCGTTTGATCGAGTTATGAAAGTAGCGCGTACCATTGCAGATTTGGAGGGTTGCAAGGACATTGAACCTCAGCACGCTGCTGAAGCAGTGCAGTACCGAAGTTTGGATCGACGCTACTGGATGCGGGAACTTTAACTTTTTCATCTGGACAAAAGGTTTTGGAAGTGTTATCCTGTATCTGGCACTGATGCCGGGTGTGATTTTTAAGAAAAGGGGTTATTGTATTCATGAAGGAAAACCGGATCACAGAAGGCGTTATTTGGAAGCAGCTTCTTGCTTTCTTTTTTCCCATCTTACTGGGGACCTTTTTCCAGCAGCTTTATAATACAGTAGACGCTATTATTGTAGGAAATTTCGTCAGCACACAGGCCTTGGCGGCTGTAGGTGGTGCTACTGGTACCATCATTAACCTGTTGGTAGGCTTTTTTGTGGGACTCTCCGCTGGCGCCACCGTAATCATTTCTCAATATTATGGCGCACGTCGGGCCAAGGAGACTATGCAGGCAGTACATACGTCGGTGGCGATGGGTATTGCAGGCGGCTTATTGTTTATGGTAGTGGGAATGTTGGTTTCCCCCTGGGCCCTACGAATGATGGGAACACCGGAGGATGTGATGGAGTATGCTGTTACATATATCGAAATCTATTTCGGTGGTATGGTGTTCAACCTAGTATACAACATGGGTTCGGGTATTCTTCGGGCAGTGGGGGATTCCCGCCGGCCTCTATATTTCCTCATTCTGTGTACGGTGCTGAATCTGGTATTGGACCTTCTTTTTGTCCCCGTATTCCGCTGGGGTGTAGCGGGTGTGGGAATTGCAACGGTTCTTTCTCAGGCAGTGAGCGCAGTGCTTATTATCATAGTGCTGATGCGTTCTGATGATGTATACAAAGTCTATTTAAAGGAGATTCGTTTGGATTTTTACATCCTCCGTAATATTATCCAGATTGGCCTTCCTGCGGGACTGCAATCGGTGATGTATAACATCTCCAATGTCCTGATACAGTCTACCATCAATACATTTGGCACCAATACGGTGGCGGCTTGGACGGCGTATGGCAAGATTGACGGCCTATTCTGGATGATTATGGGAGCTTTTGGCACATCGGTCACCACATTTTCCGGTCAAAATTTTGGCGCACAAAAATACCATCGTATCCGAAAGAGCGTACGAATCTGTTTGATTATGGCTTTTGGGACGGCCTTCTTTTTGAGTACGGTGCTGTATTTCTGGGGCTCCTATGTATATCAGCTTTTCACAGGGGATCAAGATGTAATTCGAATAGGCATGGATATTCTCCATACCATGGTTCCGTTCTACTTTACTTATGTGTGTATTGAGATTCTTTCCGGCACGATGCGTGGTACAGGAGACTCTTTAATACCCATGATTATTACTTGTTTGGGAATCTGTGTGCTTCGAGTAGCGTGGATTGCAGTGGCTGTGCCTCAATGGCATATGATCGAAACGGCAATTCTTGGTTATCCTATTACATGGGCTATCACATCGATTCTGTTCATTATTTATTATTTACAAGGCGGTTGGCTTCGCAGGCGCATTCAACGTCTGGGATTTGAGCCGGAAGTCAGAGATAAAAAAGTTCATCATACCTAAAAAATCCGGGCTGAGAAAAGCCCGGATTTTTTGTTTGCACTTTTAGCATGAAATTTTTGAAAGAGTTAGATGCCAAAAACAAAACAAAAAACCTCGAACACGATTTACGCATCGAGGCATTTAACTGGTACGAATGGCGATACAGAACTTTTCAAAAAATCCCGTAATATCAAGGTTTAATAGTGATACTATGCGTCCCTGGTGAACCACGACCTGTACGGCAGCGGAGAAAGGAGGTAATCACTCATGCAGGAAGAAGTCACCCAGCGCACCGTTGCCCTCTGTGTGGAGGCTACAAAGCTCTCCGCCGGGATGCTGCAACAGGCCATGAAAAA